>CAJKSP010000036.1 GCA_905202595.1 uncultured Sutterella sp. | reverse complement strand
CTGGCTGCGGCGGCGCGGCGAAAGCGCGGGCCGAGAGGCTGAAGGTCGTCGTGCGTCATGGGGGTGTAGGCGTGAGCAGTGAGGAAGAAAAAATCAAGCGAATCGAGCGGAGATGGAGAAGGAATGGGCGCGCGCTCTCAGCAGCGGGCGGCGCTGAAGTGCTCAAGCCGCCTTGCGGCAAAAAGCCGGCGCCGCTCTTCATCCGCGCGGGCTTCAAGCGCCGAGCGCATGCCGGCATGCGCCTGCGTGGCTTCCTTGAGGGCGATGGCGGCGGCGGGATCGAGCTCGATGAGGCGCTGCTCGAGCGCATCGGCGAGCGCCGCCGACTTGAGGTGCCAGGAGGAGGCAAATCGGCGAACGGCATATTCGAAGGCTGCCCAGCGGGAATGCGCCCGGTGCTCGCCCCGGCCGAGCAGCGCATCGGCCGCGCCGGCAAGGACGCCGTGGCCGGCGCTCTGCCGGATGGCGTCTTCGGCTTCCTGCCAGACGAGGGCGAACGGCACCTGCCGGCAGCAGGCGTCGGCTGCGGCGGCGCAGAGGCGGCAGGTTCGGCAGCGTGCGGCGGATCGGTGGCGGTCGCTTTCGACGGCCCAGTTCACGGCGGCGGCCGCTGTGGCGGCGAAGGCGCCGCTGAAGAGCTCTGCCGTGGCGGGCATCTGCGCTTCAAAGGCGCACTGCGCTCTGCGGAGCCACGCTGGCTCGGGCGCTGCGGCTTCGAGCCAGCGCTTGGCAGCAGCGGCTGCTCCTTCAGACGCTTGAGGCGAGTCGGTCCGGAGAGCTTCGGCGGCTCGGTCGAGGAGCTCGAGGAAGAGCCCGCCCGCGGTCTTTCTCAGCAGCCGCAGCGCTTTGGTGCGCAGCTGCGAGCGGATGCCCTGCGCTTTCTTCGAGGGCGAGCGCAGTAGCCAGTTGGACGGACCGATGAGGCGCTGCGCGTCCGCCGCGCAGAAGGCGCCGGCTTCCCGCTGAGCGTCGGCGATCCCTTTGTGACAGCCGCCGGAGAGCTGCGCCAGAAGCGTCTTCTGCTGCGGGGAGGCGGTCGTGAGAGCGAAGTGGCGGCCGACGAGCCGGCTTTTGATGCAGTCGGGCGCGGCGTCAAGCTCAGCGCTTTCCTGAAAGCGTTCGAAAGCGGCGAGTTGAAGCGCCGCCGGCTCTTCATGGCGGGTCAGGCGCGCGACGAAGCCCCGGCCTTCGTTCGGACGAGACCAGGGGAGGACGAGCGCGCCCTTCGGGCTCAACAGGCCGCAAAGCGCGGCATCCTGCGCGATCTCGAGAAGGCTTCGCGCTGCGCTTTCGGCTTCGGCCGCTTCGGGGCTAGGCTCGGCAGACTCGGCCTTTCCAGCGTGAAGCGGCTGCAGAAGCCGCTCGACGGCGGCGAGGTAGCGTTCGCGGCGCAGCGCCGAGAGTTCCGGCGCGGGGCGGATGCCGATGGCCGGACAGCGGGCTGCGAGCGAGCCGAGGTGGGGCGAAGCGTCCTCCGCTTCAGCGGACGACCAATGCGCCTCCACCGCCGATGCGAGGCTCGGCATGCCGATGAAGAGCCGCACGCCGCGAAGCGCCTCGCGGGCTTCGCCTGCTGCTTCAGCGTCGCTGATCTGTTCGAAGGCCGTGCTGCGGAGCCGCAGCCCCGCGGGCGAGCGTCTGGCAAGGCCGACGGCGTCGAAGACGAGCGGCGCGCAGAATATCCAGCGGCTCGACCATGCAGTGCGAAGGAGGGGCTTCTGCAAGAGCGCCCGGCATTCGGCCGACACGATGGCGTAGCCGTCGGCAGGCCGCTTGGCGCAGGGCGCGACGAGCGACTCGGCGTCGGCGCTCCCTTGAAGGCGCCGACGCGCCAGACGGACCTCTGCGCGCAGGCGCGCGGCATGGCGGCAGCTCTCGTCCGGCCGGACGTCGAGCGCTGCGGCGAGGCCCGCGAGAATCGATGCGGCGGCTTCGCGCGGCGTCATCCGCATGGCGGCCGGCCGCCGGATGACGATCCAGACGTCCTTCAAAAGCCAGCCCGCGCGCGCGTTCCGGCCGGCTGTCGTCTGATAGAGGAAATAGACGCCGCCGATGAGCTGAACGAGTTCCGGCAGCGGCAGGCGATCGAGCCCCTCGAGCTCAAAGCAAGCCCAGTGCGGCCCGGCTTCGAGCGCTGCAAGCCGCGCTTTTTCAGCAAGGCGGATGGCGCGCTTCGAGATCCGCTTCTTCGGTTCGGCGGCCTCAGGACGGCCGGCGGCCGCTGTCTGCGCCGGCGGCATGGCTTTGTTGAGCTCGATGGCGCAGGAGGGGGCGGGCATCCATCCCTTCACGAGCTCGGGCGAAGCGGCGGCCAGAGGGAGCTGTTCGAGCGAAGCGGCGGCGAGCAGCGGCAGGAGCGCTTCAACCGCTTGGGCTTCAGGCGTCGGTGCGGGCGCGTCGAATTTGACGGCAAGCTGCATGCGCGTGAGAACCGGCGCATCGGCAAGAGAGGCTGCTTGAGGTGAAGGCTTTGGAAGCGGGAAGGCCGCAGCGGCGGCCGTTCCTGATGCCGCATTCGGCGTCAAGTCGTCGAGCATGGTCATGAGGGGGATCTGAAGGCGCGCTGGCCTTCCGGGAAAACATGAAATGAAGTAATGAGATGGATATGCCTTAATCGCTTTTAAAAAAGGTGTTCGATCCAGAGGCAATCGAGCAGAGAAACCTTTTATGCTGCCGTATACGTCAAAAGCAAGCGGAAGGCTGCTCTCACCCTCTTTGCAAAAAATGCAGTTGGTTTAGGAAACAATGAAGAACACTGCTCCTGAATCGCCGAAAAATCCTCTTGAGGCCTGCGGCAGAGGGCCCTGCAGGCGCTATTCGGCGAGGAGCACGCCGCGGGAGATCACCAGGTCGACGGAGGCGCCGGCATCGACTTCAAGCACGGGCAGGATTTTGTCCGCGAGCTTCAGGTAGTAGGCGGCGATGCGGTCCATGCCCTGCGCGAGGCCCTGGCCGAGCCCGCCCGTCCAAGCGTTGGTGTAGTCGACGGTCTGCGAGCCGGTGAGGCTCGAGGTGGTGGTCTGCTGGCTCGAGAGCGAGACGGCGCGGCCGACGCCTTCGAGAAGGCTCACCGACAGGGCGGCCGCGATGGCCGAGCCGCTTCGCGTGACGAGCCGCCCCTTCACGCCCACCTTGCCGTCGCTGCCGATCCCGTAGCCCTGCACGCGAACGTCCAGCGTGCGGCCGCTTTTCGATACGCACGAGAGGCGGTCGAGGCGGATCAGCACGCGTTCGGACGAGAGGTCGCCTGCGGCCGTGCCCGTCACGTGGCAGGACCGCACATCGGTCTTCCAGCGGTTGGGGAGCACGGCCGGATCTTCAATCTTCATGAGAACGGGCATGGGCTCTGCGCCCGAGGCGCCGGCGGTGCTCGCATAGACGCCCGTGAGGAGCGTGCTTCGGGCAAAGGCGCCCGGCGGCAGATAGGTCGCGACGGTGCTCCCGGGAAGGCGGTTCATGTCGGCAGGTGCTTCAGGAGCGATGCCTCGGCGCACGCGAAGGCCGTCGGGACCGAATTCAGCGAGGCCTCGGCTGCCGGCTGCCGGCGCTTCAAACCCGGCCGCAGGGGGAGCTTTTCCGCTTGCGTCGGGCTCGGCCGGCCGCGCGTCGAGCGTCACGAGCGCGAGGCGGCCGCTTCGGGGCTGGATGCCGGAGGCGGCTTCTGCGCTTGGCGCGGCGGCTGCGCCTGCTGCGGCATACGCATCGTCAAGAATCGAATAGTCGGGCTTGGGGGCGTCGGCGCCCGCGCCGCTTCCTGAGAGGCGCGCCTTCTTCGCCGCAGCCTCGGCGGCTTCGGCCTGCGCCCGGCGCGCTTCAAGGTCGCTTTCAATCGGGCCGATGCGCGCCGACTGTTCGGCGCAGGACTTTCCGAGCGCTTCCAGGCGGTGCGTTTGTGCAGCCATTTCCTTTTGCACGGCGGCTAGCGCCGCTTCAACGCCGGCGACGCGGCGGTCGACGCCGTCCATGCGCTCTTCGCTCTGCAGGATGTAGCTCTCGCGCTGCACGCGGTCGGGCGAGAGCGCGGCGAGGCTTTCGACTTCCGCTTCCGGGGCGCTTCGCCGCCGTCCGTCGCCCGAAGCAATGAGCGCAGCGGCGGCAAGGCCGCCGAGTAGAACGGCGGCGCCTGCCGCGGCCGCCTTCTGGCGGCGCGCTCGGCCGGCGTTGGAAAGCGAGCGCTCGTCGCCGAAGAGGCTCGAAAGGAAGCGGCGGCCGCGCTCGCCTCGGGATGGCGGCGAAAAGGCGGACTGCGGCGTCTGGCCTGCATTGGATGGGGCGCTGGCGTCTGTCGGTCGATTCCAGGCGGCGTCGGCGCCGGGAGCATCGGAGCGAGGGTCGGTCATGGCAAAGTCGTAGCTGGTCTGCGAGGGAAAGCTTCAGCGCGCTCAGAGGCTGAGGCTGCGGGCAGGCGCCGTTGGCGGAGAGGCTTCCGGCGACGCTTCAATCAGGATGAGCGTTGCGTGCTCGCCTGGGCCGAGCGACGCCTTGTCGGCGGCGACCGCAAGGACGGTCGGGCCGCAGAGCGCCGCTTCGCGAAGGGCCGCCGGCATGAGCGAGCGGTTTTGGAGCCGGATGACGGCGGCGGACATGGTCTGCGAGGCCCAGCACTCGGCGACGGCAGGCGAGAGGCGCTGCAGCCGCTCGAGCGCCGTCTCGAGCGAGGGCGACGGCGCGGGACAGACGCTTCGCTTCATGACGTCGGGAAGTTCGACGCCGAGCGAGACCGCTTTGGCGAGGCGCTTCAAGGCCGCTTCAAAGTCTGCGGCGGGCATCGGCGGCAGCCGGTCCGGCAGGCGCGCGTCTTCGCCGACGCGCGCCGAGGCGGGCGCTTCCCGGCGGCGGAGCAGCAGATTCTGGGGCGCCGCTTCTGCGCGCGCCTCCAGAAGCAGCGCGGCCGTCTCGCCCGCATCCGTCGTGAGATAGATCGAAATCGGACCTTCGATTTTGGGCAGGACGTAGATCTGTCCCGTCCGCTCGTCGGTTTTGATTTCGGCCTCATCCTGCGAAAAGACGGCGCTGACGATGCGGCGGCCTTCAATGGCGATGCGGCTCGTGCGCGTGCTTGAGATCTCGAACGTCAGCGGAGCGGCGCTTTCCGGGGCGCGCTCGAAGGCGGACTTCGGGACGGGGGCTGGTTCGGCGGCGTGAGCAGCGGGCAGCGCGGCGAGAAGCAGGAGAAGGGCGGCGGCGCAGCAGGCGCGCCGCATGGAAGGGGATGTCGGAAAGGCTGCAGAGGGCATGTCGGTTCTGGGCCTCGTCGGAGAGGCGGAGGATCGGCGCAGCGCGCAGGCGTTCTGCGTCATTTGCGGAAGTGCGAAGCGGCGTCTTCAACTTCCTTCATCGAACGGAGGAAGAGCCGGCCGGCGCGATAGGCGAAAGAAAGCCGGTAGATCAGCGTGCGCGAGCTCGCGACTTTGCTGCCGATGATCGTTTTGGCGACGCCGCGGACGTCGACCTCCAGCAAGGAGCGTTCGACGGCCGTGCTGATCGGATAGAAGACAAGGGAAGCGTGGTCGGCAGCAAGGCCCTTCGCTTCTTCGTGCAGCCGGCGCTCGAAGGCGCCCGCTGCTTCGGGGTCGACATGCGGAAGCACGTCGGCGAAGCTGCGCTCGACCGAAGCGGGGGTCACGACAGCGAGGCGTCCGAGGAGCGCGAGCGCCAGCCGCTGCAGGTAGCGCGCATCCGGACCGTCTTCGTCGAAAGTCCATTCCGTATCTGAGGGGCCGAAGATCGGGCTCGGCACGAGAATCGTCTGAACGGGCGGCTTCTTCACGAGAAGCGCCGCCGAAAGCGCGAGATTGGCGGCAAGCGAGACACCGAGCGCGCAGAGCGTCATGCGCCTCAAGCCCAGCCTGGCGGCAACGGCTGCAGAAAGAAAAGTCGGGTCCATGTCGGGCTCGGCCTGGAGGGAAAGCTGAGGGTTGAAAGGCAGGCGGCGGTCGGCTGAGCGGCCAAGGGGTCATCCGATGAATCGGCGGCGGCTAGAGGGCGGCGTTCTTTTGAGCCGCGGCATACCGAGATGCCAATAGCAGAGCTGCATGGCATACCCTCGGACATGCGTCTTGATCATGCCGTGCCAGAAGACGGCGGCTGCTGCGCCTGCAGCGCATCCTGCGCCGAGGTGGCCCAGGATGCCGCCCATGACGGCGAGGACGACGGCGATCATCACGGTTTCGATGTCTGCGCCGAGCACCTTGCCTTTCGAATCGAGGTCCTTGGGAACGATTACGCCTTCGAGCGCCATGGGCGTTGCCTTTCAAGCCATGAGAGGGTTGTTTTCAGGATCAGCCAGCGGCGCCCGTGAAGAGCGCGTCGATGATTTCGGGGATGATCACGAGGCCGATCGCGCAGCCGATGGAGGTCAGCGCGCCGACGATGGAGCCGCGCGCGATGCCGAGAATCAGGCCGGTGATCAGAAAGACCAGCGCGAGCGATTTTCCAAGCGTGCCGGTGACCCACGCTGAGAGCAGGTTCGAGAGGCTGTTGAAGTCATTGGCGCGGTCGCCGACGGAAAGGGCGGCCGAGGCGTCGCCCGCTGCAGCGAGCCAGAGCGCCGAAGCGGCCAAAAGAATCACAAGCCCGCGAAGCAGGCGGGTCTTGTTGTCGAGAAGGAGCAGAGTCGGCGTCGGAAACGGCTGTCCGGCTGCGGCGAGTGAGCTTGCCATGAAGATCTCCTGAAAGCGGAAGTTGAACGAAGCGGCACGGCTGGGGCTGGCCGCTGCTACGCCGTTGAAGCGCGACGAGAGTCTGCCGGAAGAGCGGAGAATCTGCCGTGTTCGGCCGGCTGAAGAGGTCCGCTTTTAGGGCTTTCAGGCGCTCGCAAAAGGTGAAAATTCAGCGTTATCCATTAGGTCAAATGACCTAGCTTCGAGCCTTAAAAACGCTTTTCAACGCCGCCATGAAAGCCTGAAAAATTCAAAAGCATTGTTTTTCAAGGAAAACGCGAAATTTCAGCTGATATTGAGTTGCTCCTTCAGCGGAAAAGCGCCTGCGGCGGGGTGAGCGAAGCCTTTTTGGATGACGCGGCAGTTCGGAGCCGAACGCTTGTCGGCGCAGTTCGGCAGGGCTGCCGAAGCGCCGGCAGGGCAGGTTGAAAGTCGCCCCAGCGATTCAGAGTGCTGCAGGCAAACAAAGCCCGCCAAGATCCGGCGGGATCGGGGCGGGCGCTCCTGAAGAAATCTCCGGGCAGGCAAGACGTTCCTTCCGCGGAGCCTCTGCGCTCAGGCAGCGCAGAGGGGCTGATCAAAGAAGCCGCTTAGAACAAGTGGCGGACGCCGATGTTGAAGGCCCAGGGGTTCTCCACATCGCCGCCGGTCGAACGTTCGAGCTCGCCATAGGCGAAGGTGCTCTGGCCGAGGCGGAGCTGGCCGCCGATGCCGTAGGTCACCCAGCCGCCGCCGAGATCCTCGCTGAGGCTGGTGCGCATGCCGTCCTTGGAGGCCGTGCCGTCAGCGTCGCCGAGGAAGTCGTACGAGTAGCTCACATGCGCGTAGATCGTGCCGGCGTTCTCCGGGAAGTCAAAGCCGGTGCGAAGGCCGATGCGCGTGATGAGGTTCTGGTAGTCGTCCTGCTCGAGCAGAACGCCGTTCGAGGCCATGGCGTCGTCGCCCTGAGCGTAGCCGTAGCTCACTTCAATCTGCGGCTCGACGTAGGCGCGCTCCATGAACTTGAACGTGTGGCCGGTCTCGACGCTCAGGCCGAAGGCGTTGGAGTCGAACGAGACGTCCATGTTGCCGGCCTTGAAGTCGTTCTTGATGTAGCCGTAGCGGGCAACGAAGTCGATGTAGGAGCCCTTCTCGAACATGCGCGAGCCGTAGAGGGCGATGGCGTAGAGATCGCCGTCGCCGTCTCCATTGTCAAGGTCGAAGCTCGAATCGCTGTAGCTGAAGGCGCCGCCTACGATCCAGTCGCCGACGCGCGCGTCGCCGCCGGCCTGAACCGTAGTGCTCGTCATGTCGACATGATTGGCGTCGCCCCACTTGTATTCGCCGCCGTAGACGCGCGCCCAGGCGCCGGCGTCGCCCTGCTGCAGGCGGACGTCGCCCAGGCGCTTCGTCAGGTGGTTGACCTGATTGCGCCACTGCACGAGCGAAGCGGCATTGACGCCCTTGAAGGACTCCAGCTTGGTGTTGCCGGCTTCGGTTGTAGACGTCACTTTGCCTGCGTCGTCCACAACTTGCGTGATGGCGCCTCGGATGTCGCCTTCTGAGACGCTGCGGGTTTGGGCAATCTGATTAACGCCATTGCCTGCCAAACTCTTTTCTGCCAAAGTTTTCAGATCTTCGTCAGTCTTTGCAGAAAGATCATCGGCAGTGATGCCGGTGAAGTTCACAGCGAGAGCTGCAGGCTCTTCACCAGCTACAGTTTCCACAGTGTCAATTGACAACTGAGCAGTTTCGAATTCTCCATTGCCTGTCGTCTTAGCGGCAATGTTCACTGTGCCGCCAGTGCCAGACAATGTGGTGATATTCATCTTTTGTTTAGAGTCGCCTTGCAGATCGATGATGCCGTCGTTCAACGTGACTTTAGCTGCATTCACGACAGAGACATCATCGGCGACAGAAATGGTGCCGCCATTTTCTACAGCCGCAGAATTTACGAAGCTGTCGCCTGTAACGTTCCAGCGAGCCCCATCTTTTAAGGCTATGTCGAAATTTGTGACATTACCATGGTATTGATTTTTATTGTCCAAGTCGACAATTTCTAGCCATTTCCCTTCACTGTCCATGAATGTCTGATAAGCACGTCCAGTCCATTCAGAACCATTGCCGGAAAACAGAAGATTGATGTCCGCATTGATTAATGCGCCGCTGTTGTCGCCTTCCGTAGGCGACTTATTGGTTGTCATAAATACCACATCGCCATGAATAACGGTCTTGCAGGATGAGCATTCCTGATTTACATTGACAATTGAATTGCCTCTGGCAACAATTGCTGCTTCAGTGGAAGTAATTTCAGTATTCCCGGAAATATCGAGTATGGAGTTGGAATACGACACAATGCCTTGAGCAGCAGAAATCTTTAAGTTGTCGGCATTAATCTCAAGATGAGTTGCATTGCTTGGGGGCGTAGCATCTTCTGAGCTATTCTGGACCCAAATTCCATATCCTGTAGATGGATCGGCTGATGCGATGGTTATATTATGTCCGGTGATCGAACCATGCATGCTATTAGCTTGATCTTCTGGTTTCTTAACAAGCGAAACAGCAGCCTGATTTGCGCCAGCTGTAATGGTGATGTCTTCGGTATTATTGTTTCCAATAGTTAGGTTTCCGCCATTCCAATACTGCACAGCATCCTTTGTTGTACTACTTATTGAAATAGACTGACCGAGGATTTCAATATCACTTCGGGAGCCATAGACTGCATATGAGTCTGCGGCGATACTAAGGCTATGGGTTCTGTTTGAGCCAATTGAGATTGCACTATTTGTTGTAGCTTGAACAGCTATTTGATCGCTTTTAGACGCTTCGATATTTATTTCTGTTGCGTCAACGTTAATTTCCGAATGGCTTCCTGCTGAAATTACGCTATCACTTTTTGTATCTTTAATGTAAATGCTGCTAGTTGAATCGTCTCCAATTGAAACGACGCCTTGCGAATATGCTCTTGCTGCCGGTGTATTGGTTTCGTTGTTTTCGATGTAAATGGTATCGCCGGTTAGGCTGGCTTTAGCCGTTAAATCGGTTGGAAATTGTCCAACTGCTGTTATCCCAACGACGATATCATCGCCACTAACTTTTTGAGAAATGTCAGTGTTAACGTTATTGGCTAAGATCCTATTAATCTGGGCGGCGTTTGCATGGGGGGGGGAGAATAAATAAAACAGCTGCTGCGATTGCCGATAATGTAGTCAGACGATGCATGATGTTTCCTAAAACAAAAATGACGAATGTTTGAAAATGGGGAATGTTGAAAAAGGAATGACTTTAATTTGGCGTAATGAATATTTTTACGCCAATTCGCTATCCCTTTTTTCTGTCAAAAAAGATTAATCTAAATACGAGATATATTCAATAGATAAACGCAATACTAGGGTAATTCCTAATTATATATACAAATTTTGTGTAAACCATGTAATTGCTTATAGTTCGCAACTGTTAGTCATTTCAATTGGGGTTCTCGTCATGAAAAAACTTCGATCCTATGTTGCCGCGTCCTCTAAATCTAGTGAAAAGTACGACATGTACAGGATAAGAAACTAAAAAAGGAAGAACCTCACGAAATTTAGATTATTTAATAATGGAAAAGCAGAAAATTAACTGCTCGCATTACAGAATATCATTAATATCAGTTTGCAATTCTTGGTGAAGTCATCCAGAGCATTTTCTGCTCCATACGTGCCAACTATGTCTCTTTCTCGCCCATCCCGTCGAGCCTCTCCAGCATTCGCTCCCGCTGCGGCCGCGCTTGCCGTGAGGCTCCTTTTTGCCTCTGCAGCCCAGCCGGCTGCTGCCGTCGAAACGGCTTATGTCGGGTTCTTGGGAGAACAGCCAGTCTTTGAATTCAATATCTACAGACCGTCGGACGGTCCTGCGCATACCGTTACGGTCGGCGCAGAAGACTTCAGCGCTTCAGACCGGGAGCCAACGGCTCAGGAGCTTGAGGCGCTCCGGCAGGCTGCAATGCTTTGGTCTGATGTTTTTGGAGGAAACGCAGCGGCCGCGGCACGCTTCGACGTGGTTTTCTTCAAAGACTATCCCAACGCAGCTGCTGTTGTGGGCACAGATTCAGTGGCGCCGGCGCCGGGCTTTGCCGGCGCCATGGCCGATGCCATTCAGCGGGGCGACAGCAGCGCATCGCCTTCGATCATTTATGTGGGCGATTTGGCTTTCGACTTCAGCACAGCGCTCGATCCGCTGCCCTCTGGGAGCGGCGTCAACTTCGTCAGCACCATTGTTCACGAAATCAGCCATGCGGCCGGCATCTACGACAGCATTTCAGTAGGCGCGGCTTCGAGCTTTGACCTGCATCTCTTTGATGCGGAAGGCCGGCAGATGCAGGCCGATTCAGAGGTCATCGTCACCACAGGCAATGGCAATTCCGTTTCGTTCGGCGGCTCCGGCAGTCCTTTCTTCATCGACTTCGGTCTGGGCGCCGGACCGAGCGGCGTCACCTTCCGCGGCGAGCATGTCGCCGAAGTGCTTCAAGGCTCCGGCATGCTCGGGGCGCCGATCAACGGCGCAGAAGCAGACGAGAACGGCGCGATCTTCCTGGAGCTTTCGCACATTGAGTTCGAGCACGGTCTTCTCAGCCACCAGTATTACCGCAACTACTTGTTCTTTCTGGAGGCGGAGCTCGCGGTGCTTCAGGATCTCGGCTACGACATCGATCGGCGCCGCTTCTACGGACGCTCCATCTACGGCGACGGCGGCACGATTGTGAACAGCCAGGGATTCTTCGCGAGAAATGACGCTGGAACCGCCTATCTCGAAGGCGTCCCGAGCGATGCGCCCTTCGGCATCGGCCTTCATATTTACGGCAAGGACAACATCGTCGTGCAGACGGCAGATCTGCTGACGGCTGGCGATGCGGCTGTCGGCATTCGGATCGACGGCAAGGGCAATGACGTGACGCTCGCGAAGGGCGCGGCGATTGCTGCCGACGGCCGCAGCGGCGCGGGCATTCTCGTCGCCTACGGCAAGGATCACCGCATTGCATCCCAAGGCCGCATTCAGGCCTTGGGCGAGGGCGGCATCGGCGTGAGATTCGACTTCGGCGGCAATATGCTCGGCGATGATACGGAGTACCGCGGCTCCTACATTTGGGGCGACAGGGTGAGCGGCGCGTGGTACGACAGCAACGCCGCCGACGACTTGAGCGGGTTGCCGCTCAATTTGAACGGTCCGCTTGTCGAATCCTTCGATCTTTCCGGCGAGCTGGCCGGCCGAGCTGCTGCCGTCTACATTTCAGAAAACGCCTACGTCAAGCGGATCAATATTCTCTCCGGCGCGTCGATAGAAGGCGACATCATCTCCGAATGGGACCGCGAAGATTCCCGCATACAGCACGAGAATCCGGGATCGCTCGTCACGACGCTTTCGTTCGGCCTTGCGCAGGATGCTTCCGGGCATGCGCTCGAATCTGCAGATCCGGATTTCGAGATGCGCTACGACGGCCGCATTCTCTCGACGAACGGAGGCATCAATCTCGAGGTTGCCGGCGGCTTGCTGGAATTCAACGGCCTGGCCGAAGTTGGCAGCGTTTGGGTGAAGGCGGGCGCGGTGCTGAGCGGCAATGCCCTCTATACGCTCTATCCGGAGAGCTCGATTGCGCTTTCTGCCGATGCGGTCGGTTCGCCGGCTGCCGGCGTCTTTCTGAACGACGGCACGCTCGCGCCCGGCTCGGCGGGCAGTCTCGGCCGAATGGAGATTCAAGGCCGCTTTGAGCAGAGCGGGAGCGGGCGCCTCGCGGTTGACTTTAATGCAGCCGGCCGCACAGATGTGCTCAAAGTGGACGGAAGCGCAGCGCTTGCGGGTTCGCTCGCGCTGGCGCCGGCGGCGGGGTACTACTCAAGCGCGAAGCTGATAGACATTGCGCTTGATGACGTCGTGCAGGCGTCTGGCGGCGCTGCGGCCGAAGAAGGCTTTCAGATTGAAGCGGATGGCGAGGCGCTTTCAAGCCGGTCGCCGACGCTCAAGATGACGCAGGCGGCTTCTTCCGCTGAAAGCGTTTCCATCCGCGTCGAGCGCAAGGCCGACGACGTCTATTCAAGCTATGCGGCTTCGGCCGAGCGCGCCCGCCTTGCCCAAGTCTTCGACGCACATGCGGATGAGGCCGAGGGCGCCCTGCAGGCGCTTGTCGCCGGGCTCGACTTTTCAGCGGCGGACGGCAGCGAGCTTGACGGCGCTTACGCGTCGCTTCTGCCGACGGGCTACGATCGCGCGATGGCGGCTTCTCTTTCCGGCTTCCGGGAGACGGCGTCGGCCGTGCTCGGGAGCGCCCGGCAGGGAAGATCAGCCGCAGACGGGGCTTCGGCCTTTGCGATTCCTCTCGGCGGCTACCGCCATGACAGCCGCGCCGGCGCGCGAAGCCGCTGGGCCGGCATGGCGTTCGGGGCGGAGCAGGGCGTGCGCATGGATTCGGGCAGCGCCGCCTTCGGAAGCTACGCGGCCTATGCGCATCGCCGCGATGCGCTCGCGGGCGGCTCCTCGGCAGAGGCCGATAGCTTCTATGCCGGCGCTTATTTCTCCTATCAAGCGGATGCCGGCCTGACGCTGCAGGGCGCGCTTCAAGCTGGACTGGAAGAAGCCGACATGACGCGGACGGCGCGCTTCGGCGGCTATGCCGGGCGAGCGTCAGCCGATTGGACGGCCTGGGGCGTCGGCGTTTCGGCCTCGGCCGGCTGGCGCTTTGCGATTTCGGATCAGCTTTGGGCCGGTCCAGCTGTCATCCTCGACTACGCCCGGATGCATCGGCCGTCCGTGGAGGAGTCGGGGGACGGCATGGCGCTGGCCGTCTCGGCGCAGAGCGCCGATTCGCTTCGCTCGCGTGCGGGGCTTCGAGGCCGCTGGACGTCGGTGCCGGGCGAGGCGCGCGCCTGGAGCGCCGGGCTTGCCGTTTTCTGGAATCAGGAGCTTCTCAAGGGTCTCACCCGCAGCGAAGCGGCGTTCCGAGCGGCGCCTGACATGGCCTTCGGGTCAGAGGGCGCAGCCCTCAGCCGCACGAGCGGCACGGCTGCGGCCGATGCCGCGCTCCGCTGGAAGGGCGGCCGCGCGTCGATTGTCATCGGCACGGAGTTCGGAGGCGAGGCGTCCGCTGTCTGGGGCGGACTCGATATTCGGCTGCAGTTTTGAGCGCCCGGCGCGCTACCATTTCGGCTTGCGGCCTCTTGCCGCTCGCTTCGAAGCGGCGCCGCGCCTTCAATTCCTCTCTTTTCGAGCACAGCCATGCCGTCATCCGCCGCTTCAGAGCTTCTGCGCCTTCCCAACGGAAAGCGCCCGGGGCTCGTCGTCTTTGATCTCGACAATACGCTCCTTGCCGGCGATTCCACGACGCGCTGGACGAAGCGCCTCTATGAGCGCGGCATCGTCTCCGATCCGCGCTGGCTCGAGCTCGATGAGGCCATGGTGAAGGACTACAGCGCAGGCACGCTCGACATCCGCGCCTACTACAGGGAGGCGGAGCGCGCCGTGGCCGGCCTTTCTGCCGAGGCCCTGCAGGCCGAAGCGGCGCTCTATGCAGAGGAGGTGCTCCGGCCGCTTGCCTATCCGGCGGGTCTTGCTGCGGCGGCGGCCTGCCGGGAGGCCGGCATTCCGGCGGCCATTCTTTCGGCCTCGGCCGACTTTCTCGTCAAGGAGGCGGCGAAGATCTTCAGCATTGAGCGCGCGATGGGCATGCAGCTCAAGCGGCTCCCCGACGGCCGCGTCACCGGCGAAATCGAGGGCGAGCCCGCATTTCAGGAGGGCAAGGTCGCGCGCATCCGCGAGACGATGGCTGAACTCGGCCTCGGCCGCGAATCGCTTCTCTTCTTCACCGACAGCCGCAACGATCTGCCGCTCTGCCGCTTTGCGGCGGGCGCCTGCTGCGTCAATCCGGACGATGCGCTTCGCGAGGCCGCCGAGGCGGCCGGCTGGCGGGTGCTTTCCTGGACGCTCGGCTAGGTGCGGCATCTAGGTTGAAAGACGACTGCCGCTTGTTCTTGCGCATTCTTTTCAAGCCTTTTATCCCCGCGAGCCGGGGTTTTCGCTTTCGGGCTGCCGCCGCGGCTTCTGCGGCAGGCTATGCTAGCTGAATGCGCGGCAAAAATCGGGGCGGCTCGGACGCTCCGTCAGCCGCGCTCAGACCCCTGAATGAATGATGCGCAGGCCGCACCCAAGCGCCTGCGCGCCGGACCGGGGCAGGAGGGCGCCGCGACATGCGCAGCGCCTCCGGCAAGGCTTCGGCTTCCGGCTTGCGGAGCCCAAGCGTCCTCAGCGGCGTTTGGGCGAGGAGACAGGACAACATGACGCAGCCCCAGATCAAAACGGACAGGCCGTCCGGACTTTCGGACATCAGCGATCCGGACCACTTCAAGATGCTGACGCCGGGGCCGCTCTCGACAGCGCTCGACGTGCGCGAGGAGATGCTGCACGAGCGCTTCCCCTGGGACGATGAATTTCAGGCGATCGTCGAAGACGTCCGGCAGCGCATCCTCAAGATTGCGCATGCCGATCCTGCCGAATACGAAACGATCCTCATGCAGGGCTCCGGCACGTACGGCGTCGAGTCGGTGCTCTCTTCCGTGCCGGGTCCGGACGATCATGTGCTCGTACTCGTGAACGGCATCTATTCCGAGCGCATGGTGGAGATCCTGACGCTGCAGAAGACGCCGGTCGACCGCATGGACTGCCCGCTCACCGAGCGCCACGATCCCGCCAAGGTCGCGGCCTATCTGGATGCTCATCCCGAAATCACCATCGTCTCGATGGTGCATAACGAGACGACGACGGGCATTCTGAACGACATTGCGACGATCGGCGGGATCGTCAAGTCGCGCGGCCGCACGTTCATCGTCGACTGCGTGAGCTCGTTTGCCGCCGTCGACATCGACTTCCCGAAGATCGGCATCGACTTTGCCATCACGTCCTCCAACAAATGCGTTCAGGGCGTGCCGGGCTTCAGCGTCGTCATCGCCAAGCGCTCGTCGCTCGCGGTGACGAAGGGCCATGCGCGCTCGGTGTCGCTTGACATCTACCGCCAGGCGCAGTGCTTCGACGAGAATCCGGGCGTCTTCCGCTTCACGCCGCCGACGCACGCCGTCTGCGCCTTCTGGCGGGCGCTCATCGACTTTGAGGCCGAGGGCGGCCAGCCTGCCCGCTATGCGCGCTACTTCAAGAACAACCGCATTGTGCGCGAAGGCCTCGAGAAGCTCGGCTTCAAGCCGTACCTCTCGCTCGACGTGCAGGGACCGATCCTCAACACCTTCCACTATCCGAGCGAAGACTTCGACTTCAAGCGGCTGCGCGAATTCATGCGCAAGAAGGGCTTTGTGCTCTTCCCGGGCGGCGTGACGCCAGATCCGACGATCCGCCTCGGCAACATCGGCGAGCTTTACGAAGAAGACGAGCGCCGCGTCGTGAAGGCCTTTGAGGAATACATGGCCATGATTGCCGAAGAGCGCGAGGAGAGAAAGGCCGCGTCGTAGCGGTTCTTCTGAAGCAGAAGCCTCAAGGCGCGCCGGCTCAAAGCGGCGGGCGCGCCTCGCGGGTCGGCTGCGGCGTCTTCATCGCCCTAAAATGATCCTGCTCTTTTGTCTTTTCCGGCCGATGCCGGATGAGGAGGTCATCGTGGGCCGTTCTTCCCGCTTCTCCCGCACGCTGCTTGCCGTTGCATCGGCATGCTGCGCGCTTGCCTGCCTTTTGCCCGCTCCCGATGCTGATGCCTGCACGGGCATCACGCTGACGGCTCAGGACAAGGCGCATATCGTCGCCCGCTCCATCGAATGGGGTGCGAGCAAGCTGGAGAGCCGCTTGGTCGTCTCCGGGCGCGGCAGAGCCGTGCAGACGACGGCCGCCGAAGGCCCCGGACTCTCTTATGTTTCGCGCTACGGCTTCGTCGGCGTGAGCATTCTCAAAGACGAATATGTGGTTGAGGGCCTGAACGAAAAGGGACTCTCCGCCGGGCTCTTCTTTTTCCCCGGATGCGGGGGCTATCCTGCGTATCAGGCTGCCGAGCAGTCCCATACGGTCTCCGATATGGAATTCGTCGCCTGGATGCTCTCGAACTTCGCTTCCGTGGATGAAGTGAAGAAGGCTGCGCCCTCGATCCGCCTCTCGGCTGCGATCGCAGAGGCCGGCACGCTTCATTTCCGCGCCGCCGACGAGAGCGGGGCGCAGATCGTCATCGAAGTGGTCGACGGCGTCATGCACATCTATGACAATCCGCTCGGCGTCCTCACGAATTCGCCGGACTTTCCCTGGCAGATGAAGAACCTCAACAACTACCTCAATCTGCGCGCCGGTCCTGCTGCGTCGGCCGACTGGGGCGCCGTCAAGCTTCAGCAGTTCGGGATGGGCGCAGGCCTGCTCGGCATGCCGGGCGACATCTCGCCGAGCTCCCGCTTCGTGCGCGCCGCCTTTCTGCAGGCCACGGCGCCGGCGCTTCAGGATGCGCGCGCTGCGGTGGTCTACAGCTTCACGATTCTCAATAGCTTTGACATTCCGATCGGACTGGAGCTCTCGTCGAAATCCGAGAAGACGGCGCTTGTCAGCGCCACCCAATGGACGAGCGCATCGGATGCCGGCAACCGCGCCTTCTACTACCGCACGGCGCAGAATCCGCGCATTCGTGCCGTTGATCTGAAGGCGATCGACTTTTCCCGCCCGCGCTTCGACTCCCGACCGCTTGACGATGAAGACGAAGCGCCGATTGAGAAGCTCGATATTCGCTAAGCGCCTGCGTGCCAGACGGCTCTGCCGCTTTCTGCCGCAGCTTTTCTTTAAATGCGGCGGCGAGCCGTCTGCCCGGCTGCAGGCTCTGGCGGTCCGAACGGCAGCGAGATCGCCTGGCTGATTCTTGAATGCCATGTCGTCTTCGACATCTTGAGCGAGGATACCTTGAAACTCGATCCGAAGCGCGATGCAGAAATCCGGCAGCGCATACGCGATGAGCTGCGCGCTGCAGGCAGAGATCCCTATGAAGCCGCCTGCGGCATCACGGTTGAAGATTTCATTCTCGGAGGACCTGAAGCGGTCAAATGGAACTTCGACTGCGAAGTTCAAATGGCCAACCGAGCCGGTCTTAACGAAGGCTGGATTGAGGAACCGCTCGGCGAAGGCATACCTGACGAGCAGCCTCAAGAAGTCGAAGCGCAGTGCATCGGACGCGCGGAAATTCTCTTCCTGCGCCTGATGCTGCCGGACCGCTATATGGACAACTCCCTCTCCATTCTGACGGATGCGATGTACGGCCCCTTCTGCATCGGCGGGAAGCTTGAGCGTGCGACGGGCGAGCAGATTCGGCGGGTGCTCTATCTCTTCGTTCTGATGATGGACGGATCCTATCCGCTTTCAGCGCGCTGCAAATCGGAATTGAAGGAGATTCAAGCCCGCTTTCAGCCTGGCGTTGAATACGATTTGGACGATCCGATGGCCTACATCAAATGGCAGAGCTGGCTCTGCTCATTTGAGTGCAATCATCCAGCTGCCGATCGGCTTTTAAGCTTTCTTCGACGCATGAGAGACAAGGTGACGGCTTCTATTTCCCGAAAGAAGTGACGGAATGTCTTGTCATATCCCTCAAGTGTTCATTTAATGAGCTGATTTGAAAGCGGTGCTGCAGGCCAAGGCTCAACATGCCAAATCAGCGGAAGGGCTTTCGCTTGTCAAGACCCGAAGCGGGGCAGGGCGCCCTGCAGGCCCTTTTTCCGCAGATCCAGAATCTGGCAGCGGCAGCTGAAAGGCAGACTGGCAGAGCGCTGACTGCACTGGGCCTGCCGTTCAGGGCGGCAAGGGATGCCTGCTCAATCCCACCTTGCTTTCGGAAGACTTCTTTTGATGCGCTTCGCATCTGAACGGAGGCTTTGAGGGTTTAAAAGGCAGAGAGGAGAGAATCTGCTTTTTGCTCTCTTTTGGGCGCAGCGATATGGTCCTGACTCTCCGCAATTGAATGCTCGTCCGATGGAGGCTGCGGATGAAAGAGCCGCCGGTTAGATGCGGAGGCGCTCGTCAACGAATCGCGCAATGGGGGGAGGATGCCTACGACGCTTCCTGTAAACTAAAAACTTTTCTTCCCCCACAAAGCGTTTCTTCAGAGATTGGCCCATGGAAACCGAACGCCTTGACGTCCTGGCCCGGATCGTCCTCGAGGGAGGCAGGCTCACGCACGATCAGGCGCGCGAGCTCCTTGACATGCCGCTTGAACCGCTCCTCGCGTGCGCGGAGAAAATCACCCGCCGCTGGGCATCAAGAACTTTCAGCTTCTGCGCCATTCGCAACGCCAAGTCCGGCCGATGCGGCGAAGACTGCCGCTGGTGCGCGCAGAGCCGCCGCTGGACAAGCGCGAAGTGTCCCGAGTATCCGCTCATTGATGCGCAGGACTTCGCCGCCGCCGCACAGCGGGCTGCAGAAGCCGGCATTCCGAAGCTTTCGATCGTCACGTCCGGCAGAAAGCTCTCCGCGCGCGAAACGAGAGAAGCCGCAGAGCTCGCCCGGCGCGCGCATGAGGCGGCGGGCATTGAAATCTGCGCCTCGATCGGACTCGCGACGAAAGCCGAGCTCCAAATGCTTTTTGAAGCGGGGGTGGTGCGCCTGCACTGCAACCTTGAGTCTTCCCGGCGCTTCTTTCCCTCGGTCTGCACGACGCATTCGACGGAGGAGAAGCTCCGCACGCTTCGCGCGGCCAAGGAAGTCGGCATGGAGATCTGTTCGGGCGGCATCATCGGCATGGGCGAGACCCGCGAAGACCGGCTGGATCTGGCGCTCGAGCTTCGGGAGCTCGGCACGCCGTCGATTCCGATCAACGTGCTCTGTCCGATTCCAGGCACGCCCCTGGCGGACGAGCCGAGGCTGAGCGACGAGGAGATTCTCCGCACGGTGGCGATCTTCCGCTTTCTAAACCCCAAGGCCGCGCTGCGCTTTGCGGGCGGCAGGCAGCTGCTCTCGGACGAACTCGCCGCTCGGGCGATGAAGGCCGGCATCAACGCCGAGATCGTGGGCGAGCTCCTCACCACTTCGGGCGCGGACGTCGAGAGCGAGCGCCGCCGCGCCCAGGCGGCAGGCTATCTCCTTGAAGACGACGAAGCCTTCGACCGCGCGCACCTCTGGCATCCCTACGACCGAACGGTGCTGCCGGAGCCGCGGCTCCACGTCAAAAGCGCGAGCGGCGTCAGGCTCCGCCTCAAGGACGGCCGAGAGCTCATCGACGGCACGAGCGCCTGGTGGTGCGCGGCGCATGGCCATGCCCATCCGCATTTGGTTGCCGCGGTGCAGCGGCAGGCGGCCGAAATGCCGCACGTGATGTTCGGCGGCCTCACGCATGATCCGGCCATCGAGCTCGGCCGCAGGCTGCTGAAGATCGCGCCTGAAGGGCTCGACAAGATTTTCTATGCGGACTCCGGCTCGGTGGCGGTCGAGGCGGCGATGAAGATGGCGCTGCAGTACCAGCGGGCCGTCGGGCGACCCGAGCGCACGATGCTTGCCGCCCTTTCAGGCGGCTACCACGGCGACACCTGGAACGCCATGAGCATCTGCGATCCGCAGGCCGGCATGCATGCCGTCTTCGGGCCGACGCTGCCGGCGCGCCGCTTCGTCCCCGCCCCGAAGAGCGTCTTCGGCGGCGTCTGGGATCCAGCCGACATGGAGCCGCTGCGGGAGATGCTCGAGCGCTGCGGCGACATCGCGGGGCTCGTGCTCGAGCCGGTCTTTCAGGGGGCAAGCGCCATGCGGTTTTATCACCCGCAGTTTCTCGCCGAAGCCCGGCGGCTCTGCAGCGAGCATGACGTGCTCCTCATCGCCGACGAGATTGCCACGGGCTTCTGGCGCACCGGCCGCGCCTTCGCCTGCGATTGGGCCGGCGTTGCGCCCGACATCATGACGATCGGCAAGGCCCTCACGGGCGGCGTGATGACGCTTTCGGCCGTGCTTGCGTCGTCCCGCGTGGCCGACGCGATTTCCCGGGGCAGCCCCGGCGCCTTCATGCACGGGCCGACCTACATGGCCAATCCGCTCGCCTGCGCGGCGGCGGCTGCTTCGCTCGAGCTCTTTGAGGCGCGCGACTACGGCGAGCTTGTCCGCGGCGTCGAAGCGGGCTTGAAGCGCGGGCTTGAGCCCCTGCGCGGGCGCGCCGGCGTGCGGGACGTGCGCGTGCTCGGCGCCATCGGGGTGGTCGAGCTCGACCGGCCGGCCGACCGGCGGCTGCTGACGGCCGCCTTTGCCGATGCGGGCGTCTGGGCTCGTCCCTTTGACCGCTTTGCCTATTTGATGCCGCCTCTGGTGATTTCGCCCGAGGATCTCGAGCAGCTCGCGGCGGGGTTCCGCCGAGGGCTCGAAGCGCAGCTCGCGGCAGCGGAGGACGCGAGGTGACTTCAGCAGCGCTTGAACGCCTGGCCTCGCTCGCCCGCGAGCGGGAGGCCGCCAGCATGAGCCGGCGCATCGAAAGGCCCGACCCGACGCTCGTCAATTTGTCGAGCAACGACTACCTCGGCATCGCGCGGGATGCGGCGCTTCGCGAAGCCTTCCTTTCTGAGAGCCGCGCGCCGCTCGGCGCCGGCGCGAGCGCGCTCTTGGGCGGCGAAGGCGAGAGCCATGAGGCGCTCGAGAGCGTGCTCGAAAAGCTCTACGGCCGCAGGCCGCTCCTCTTTCCTTCGGGCTGGCATGCCAACACCGGCATCGTCTCCACGATCGGCCGCGTCTTCGGCCGGCGCGTGCTGTTTCTCGCCGACAGGCTGGCGCATGCGAGCACGATGGACGGCCTCCGGCTGGCCGCGGCCGACGGGGCGCGCTTTGCGCGCTGGCGCCACAGCGACGTTGCGCATCTCGAAAGCCTGCTTGAAGCCAAGGCGGCGTCCTTCGAACTCGTCGTCATCCTCGCCGAAAGCCTCTACGGCATGGACGGCGACCTGGCGCCGCTTGTGGAGATTGCTGCGCTGAAGCGGCGCTTTCCCAACGCGATCCTGCTGCTTGACGAAGCGCACGGCGTCGGCACGGTGGGGCGCGAAGGCCTCGGCCTCGCGCATGCGCTGGGGCTCCTCGGCGAGGTCGAGCTCCTGCTCCTTACCTTCGGAAAGGCGCCGGGCGCCTCGGGTGCAGCGCTGCTCGCGCCGGCGCCCTGGCGCGATCTCATGGTCAACGCCTGCCGGCCGCTCATCTATTCGACCGCCGAGCCGCCCATCCTGGCGGCCTGGACGGCGTTTGTCATGGAGAGGATCCCTCGGATGACCGATCGGCGCGAACGGCTTGAAGCCGTCTCGCGGCGCGTCCGCGCGGCGCTCGGCATGCCGGCGGAGCCTGCTGCGCCCATCGTGCCGGTCATTATGGGGAGCAGCGGCAAGGCGCTCGAAGCCGCGGCGAGGCTCCGCCGGGCCGGCTTTCTCGCCGGCGCTGTGCGTGCGCCCACGGTCCCTGCAGGGACGGAGCGGCTTCGCATTTCGCTCTCGAGCGCGCTCGAGGACGACGCGGTCGACCGGCTCTGCCGCTGCCTGCGCGATCTGCTGGGAAAGGAGGCGGACCATGCGCCTTGACGAGCTTTGGCCCGGCGCGGAGCCCGTCTGCCTCATCGCGGGCGGCTGGGGCGCCGAGCTCGGCATGCGAAGCGTCTTCGAGCGCTTCGCCGCGCCTGCGCTCGCCGAGCGCCGCGCCGTCTGGCTTCTTTGGGATGCGGCGGCGAGGGGGCCTGAATGCGGCCCGTGCGCAGAGCGCGCAGACGATCCGCCTTTCTTCGGCCGGCCGCTTGAAATCGTCGCCTGGAGCTTCGGCGTGCGGCTCGGGCTTGAATGGGCCGCCCGCATGCGCCTCAGCGTGTCGCGCTTTCTGGCCGTTGCCGGCACGCCCTGGCCCGTCGATCGGCGGCTGGGCATTGCGCCCGCCGTCTTTCACGGCACGCTCGAGGGCTTCGACGACGCGAAGCGGCTCGCCTTCTGGCGGAATTTGACAGGCAGCGCCGATGCGCCGATGCCGCCCGGACTCGAACGGCCCGCTGAAGCCTGGCGGCAGGAGCTCCTCGCTGTGAAGGCGCTTGCGGCCGAACTGCCGCCCGAAGCGCAGGCGCTCCTTCAGACGCTAGCCGCCCGAAAGGCGGTTGCGGCCCTCATTCCTGCGCGCGACCGCATCGTGCCGCCCGCCGCGCAGCGGCGAGCCTGGGCAGCGGCGGGCGTGCCGGCGCTTGAACTGCCGGACGAGCCGCATCTGCCGAGCGCGCTCCCTGGTTGGGAGGCGCTTTCCCTATGATCGCGCAGCGCTTCGCCCGCGCCGCAGCCCGCTACGAGGCGGCGGCCTTGGCTCAGCAGGCGAGCGCCGAGCGGCTCGCCCGCGAGATCGGCCGCCTGCGCCGCGGCCGCATCCGGCGCATGCTGGATGCGGGCTGCGCAACCGGACTCTTTGCGAAGACCGTTCTGGAAGCGACTGGCGAGCGGCCCGAACGCCTCGTCATGAACGACCTCTCGCACGAGCTTGCCGAGGCGGCCGCTCAGCGCGCCGCGCCTTTTGCCCGGAGAGCGGAGCCGCTCCCTGGCGATGCCGCGAAGCTCGAGCTTGCCGCAGGCGAATTCGACCTCATTCTCAGCGGCTGGTGCCTGCAGTGGCTCGATGACCCGGCCGCCTTTCTCCGCCGAGCCTATCGGGCGCTCGCGCCCGGCGGGCTCCTCGCCGTTTCCGCGGCGCTCTCGGGCACGCATCAGGAAATCCGAGCCGTCACCGGCCGCTCGCTCGCTTACCGGCCGTTCGATGCCTGGCGGGCGATGCTCCCGGCGGCGCCGGCGTTTGAAGAAGTCCATGAGATGAAGCTCGCCTTCAACGACGCGAGGTCGCTCCTTCGGCACATCCGCGACACGGGCGTCAATGCGCTGCCTTCTGATGGCGGCAGGCCCTGGACGCGAACGCGGCTCGCCGACTTTGAAGAAGAGCTCGTCAGCCGCTTCGGCCGGCCCATTCCGCTCACCTATGAAGCTGCTCACCTGATCTGGCGCGCGCCGGCGAATCTGCCGGGTGCGGATGAGGCGGGCAGCTCGATGCCTTAAAGGAAAGCTCATGACCCACGCCGTGCAGTTTGTCTCCGGCATTGATACCGACGCCGGAAAAACCGTTGCCGCAGGCTGGCTCGCCCGCCGCAGGATGGACGCAGGCCTTGCCGTCGCAACCGTCAAGCCCGTGCAGACGGGCGCCGAAGGCTTTTCGCCTGACCTTGCCGTTCATCGCCGGCTGATGGGCATCGGCCGGCTGCCGGAAGACCTCTCCGGCGACACTCATCCGCAGACCTTCCGCTATCCGGCGAGCCCGCATCTTGCCGCTTCGCTCGAAGGCCGAACCGTCGACGTCGAAGCCTGCACCCGCGCCGTCTATCGCGTGGCGGCCGCCTACGACCTCACGCTCGTCGAAGGCGCGGGCGGACTGATGGTGCCGCTCGCGAAGGAGCTTCTCGCCATCGATTGGGCGGCCAGGGAAGGCTGGCCCGTCGTTTTCGTCGCCTCCGGCAAATTGGGGGCGATCAACCATGCGCTGCTCTCCTTTGAAGCCATGGCGTCGCGCGGCATGACGCTGGCCGTCCTCATTTGGAACGAAGGCGCCGCCGGGCTGGATCCCGTCATCGAGCGCGATGCCTTTGACGTCGTCACGCGGGCTGCCCGCTGCGCCTGGCCTGATGCGGAAGTGCTGCGGCTGCCGAAGCTTGATCTTTGACGTCTGCCGGCGTTTTGGGGCAGGGCGGAGCGGCGGCTCTCTTCTCTGCAGAGGTCGGCTGCGACTATTTATTTGGAATAAGAATAAATAGTTGTACAAATTTAATATCGGAATTAAATCCGCGCCTTCGATAGGATGCCCACAAAGCTGCAGGCGACTTGCGGCATCAAGACGGAGGCGGACATGACGGCGAAGGTCAGAAGAATTCTGAAGCGCATGAGTGCATTCGGAATGGCGGCAGCCGCCTCGCTGGGATTGCTTTGCGGAGGATCCGTGATGGCAGAAACCATTCGCATCAGCGTCATCGCAGACGGAGAGGCTTATCAGGCCGAACTGAACGGCAACGATGCAGCTCGCCATTTGGCCGAGCGCCTGCCCTTGACGCTCACCTTTGAAAACTTCGGGGCTGTGGAGAGGATCTCGTACTTGAAGGCGCCGCTCGATCTCGGGAGCGCGCCGGACCGCATGACGCCGAAGACGGGAGATTTGGCCTACTACGCGCCCTGGGGGAATCTGGCTGTTTTCATCGGCCCCTTCCGGCTGTCGCCGCGAGAGGAATCGCGCTTCGTGCGCAGACGCGCGAACTAAAGTAGAGCACCG
>CAJKSP010000035.1 GCA_905202595.1 uncultured Sutterella sp. | reverse complement strand
CCCCTCTCGGGACTTTCACCCGTTAGAACGTGCCCATGCCGAGCACACCGAAAAAAAGCCCGATGCAGATGCCGCACCGGGCTTGAGCTCATGGAAGCTCCTCTGCGTTCTTGCGAGCGCAGAGGCTTCCGCCTGCGGACTGATCAGCCGCGGGCCTTGATGATGGCGGCAAGCGCCTTCGCGACGTAGCCGACATTGCGGTGATTCAGGCCTGCAATGCAGATGCGGCCGTTGTCCACGCCGTAGACGCCCCAGTCCTTGCGGAGCTTCTTCATCTCTTCAGCGGAGAAGCCCGTGAAGGAGAACATGCCCTTCTGGCGGACGGCAAACGAGAGGTCGACGCCTTCAGCCTTGCCGGCCTCGTCGAGCGCAATGCGCATTTCGCGGATGCGGGCGCGCATGCCGTCGACATCCTTCTCCCAGCGGCGGCGCAGCTCGGCATCGCCGAGCACTTCAGCCACAACCGAGCCGCCGTGAGCCGGCGGATTCGAATATTCGGCGCGCACAACGCGCTTGAGAATCGAGATCACCGTCTCCTTTTCCGCCTTGTCGCGGCAGACGACATGGAGCGCGCCGGCGCGCTCGCCGTAGAGGCCGAAGTTCTTCGAGCACGACGTTGCGGCGATGAAGTGCATGCCGCTGTCCGCGAACATGCGCAGCGCATACGCGTCGTCGTTGAGGCCGTCGCCGAGGCCCTGATAAGCCATGTCGATGAAGGGCAGGAGATCCTTCTCCTTCATCACGGCAAGCACTTCGCGCCACTGATCATGCGTGAGGTCGAAGCCCGTCGGATTGTGGCAGCAGCCGTGGAAGAGCACGAGCGAGCCTGCATCCAGCCCCTTGATGAAGGCGATCATCTTCTCGAAGTCGATGCCGTCCTTGGCGGCATTGAGATACGGGTACTTCGAGACTTCGAGGCCGTCGGCCTTGAAGATGGCAATGTGGTTGCCCCAGGTCGGATCCGACACATAGCCCTTCGTTACGCCGAGCGCCTGATGCGCAAAGGCAGCGCCAAGCTGCAGGCCGCCCGTGCCGCCAAGCGTCTGAACGGTGGCGATCCGGCCCTCGACCACGGCCGGCGCCTCTTCGCCGAAGACGAGGCGCTGCACGCGCTCGCAGTACGCAGGAATGCCGGACATCGGCATGTAGTTGTGGGGCAGCTTCTTCTCAGCCAAACGGGTTTCCGCTTCCTCGACGACGTCAAGAAGAGGCAGATTGCCGGCTTCGTTCAGATAGACGCCGACGCCGAGATTCACCTTCTCCTTGCGGGGATCTGCCTGGTAAAGATCGTTGAGCCCGAGAATCGGATCGTCGGGCTGAGGTTGAAGCGCTTGAAACTTTTGGTCGAGCATTGTTTTTTCCTCCCGTGCAGCGCCCCGGTCCATCTCTTTTGACGCGCGGAAGCTATTCCCTCTCCCGCCAGCCGGCAGCAGCGCTGCGCTTTTTTGCACGAAGTGCAGTTAATTCGTTAATTATGCCTAGGCTAAATGTCACATTTGCTCCTTATTCGCATTCTGAACGCCCCTTTCAAACGGTCTATTCATCATTGCTTGATGCCGGATGCAGATACCGCGATAAAGTGATTAGAGGAAACTACGAAATAAAAAGCGAAAGCGCTTCGCCGCCGCCTTCGCAAAAAACTTTCTTGTCGGCGTCCGCTCCTTTGTATACTTCGGCGGCTGAGGACTCGGCACGCGCCGATGCCTCATTTACAATGTAATGCAGAGTTTGAAAACATTCGATGCGCGCATTACGCCGCGCAAGGAGATCTCGAGCATGAGCCGAGAAGAACGCTTGGGAGCCCTCAGAACGAGGCTGCTGCAGCTGATGCCCCACGCCGGGCGCTTCGAGAGCTGCATTCCCGGCCTCAGCATGACCCGCTTCGACCAGCCACAGCCTGCGCAGATGAAGTTCTGCCGACCGACCGCCGAAGTCGTGGCGGGCGGACGCAAGCGCTGCAATGTGGGCGGCAAGACCATGACAATCGGCTCGGGCGATTTCGCCGCCCTTGGGCTTGATCTGCCGGGCGTCTTTGAAGTCGTCGGAGCATCCCCCGAAGAACCCTATCTTTCCGTGTCGCTGCGGCTTGACAGCGCAGAAGTTGCGGCCCTTCTCGCCGAAGCGCCTCATCTCTCGGAAAACGATCCGAAAGGCGTCACCGATGAAGAAGCCGCCCAGGGCAAGCGCCCGCGCGGCGCGCCCGACACGCCTGCTGCCGACGCGGCGGAAGCGTCCGAGGAGCTTCTCGACGCCGTCCTGCGCCTTGTGAGCCTCTGCGCGCATCCGGAGCGCCTCCCGCTCTTCGGCGAAGCCTGCCGGCGCGAGACGCTCTACTACCTCCTTGAAGGCCCGCTCGGCCCGAGCATCCGCTCCTACAGCGGAACGGGAACGCAGGCGGCACTCGTGGCGCGCGCTGTCGGCTGGCTTCGCGAACACTTCCGCGAAACGCTCATTGTGGAAGAGCTCGCGAAGATTTCCTGCATGGCGCCCTCGACTTTCCACCGCCATTTCAAGGCCGTCACGGGCCTTTCGCCCGTGCAGTTCCAGAAGCAGCTGCGCCTCATGGAGGCCGAGCGCCTGATGCTCGCCGAGGGCATGAGCGTCGACGCTTCCGCAAGCGCCGTCGGCTATGAAAGCGCCTCGCAGTTCAGCCGCGAATACAAGCGCTTCTTCGGCGCTTCGCCTCGCCAGGACATCAAGGTGAAGGCGACTGCCGGCGCTCAGCCGAGCTTCGCGCTTCAGGAAGAATGAACCTCAAGTTCAGCTGATGAAAGCGGGACTGCTCTTCGAGGGCTGTCCCGCTTTTGACCTTTAAAAAATGGAAAGCGCAGAAGATTCCTTTCTGCGCTCCCTCATCATTTCATCCGGCTCGAACTTTCCTTCTCTTTCATGAGAGGAATCTTTCGGCGGGATGCGGCTGCAGGCCGATTCCTCGTCTACCGAGAGGCAAGCGCCTCAAAGGCAGCTTCAGTGCTCGCTTCCGCTGCCGCCAGAGCATCGCGCTTTTCCTTGAGCCAGGCGCTGTCCGCCTCCAGCTGGGCATGCGCATCGCGGAACTGCCTCTCAAGTTCAGCCGGCTGCGGACCGCCCAGCGTGGCGCGCCGCCTGACGATGGCGATTGGATCGAGCGCCTCGCGGAATTCCTTTTCGCTCAGCGGAAACGTCTGCGGAACGCCCTCTTCCTTCGCTTCTGCAATAACCTCTGCATAAAGCCGGCAGATTTCGCTGTACGGGAACGTCAGCGGCGTAAAGCCGCGCTCACGGGCCAAAGTCACCATGCGGCTTGCAGTGCGGTGGCCCAGACGGAACGGAATGCCGAAGCGGCGCATCAGTATGTCGGCAAGCTCCTGAGAAGACGTCCAATCCTGATTGAGCTCATCGAGCGCACGCTTGGCATCTACGCGAAGCAAGCCGAGCACGCGGGCAAAGGCATTGAGCGCAGCTTCAGCTTCGCGCAGCGGCGCCCCGTTTTGAATGATGTCCTTGGCGTCGTACATGCCGGTCGGCAGTCCATGCGCGCGCCAGAGCACGGTCGAAAGGAGGCCCATCACTTCATTGGCATCGCGGCGGACATCAATAAGCGAGCCCGGATTGCGCTTCTGCGGCATGGCGCTTGAAGCGTAAGTGGCTGAAACGAGAATCCAGGGATGCGGCTCGGCATACTGCACCATGATGTCCTGGATGAACTGCTGGACATGCATCATGGGCTTCACCAAAAGAAGCGCCGCCGTCACCGCTACATCCGTGCCGGCCACCTGGCCTGCATCAAAGGCATTGTCGATCGGGCCGTCGAAGCCGAGCATCTCCGCCATGCGCCGGCGGTTGAGCGGCCAGCTCGTGCCGTTGAGCACGGTCGAGCCCATGGGACAGCGGTTGAGGCGCTTCCATTCGTCCTTGATGGCCTCAAAGTCGCGCGAGAATCCCGCCAGATGGCCGAGCCACATATGCCCGAGAGAGTTCGGCTGCGCAGCCACGCCGTTCGTATAGTTGGGCGCAATGGTGCTTTTATTCGCTTCGGCAAGCTTCAGAAGCGCCGTCCGCACATTCAGAAGCGCTTCGGCGATCTCCAGCGTCAGATCGCGAAAGATGGCGCGATGAAAAGTCGTATGCATGTCCTGACTTGAACGCCCGGCATGCATGGCCGTCACGTCGATCCCGCAGGCGTCGATCATGAGCGGCTCGTAATGGATGTACATCTTCGGGCGGAAGCTTCCGGATGTCGATGCATCCGCGATGACTTTCTTCAAACCGCGCGCATAAGCCGGCGACTTCTTCGGATCGAGCAGCCCCTCGTCGGTGTTGATGACGAGCGTGCACTTGTTGATTTGCGAGAGCCAGAAGAACTCGTCGCGAGGCGGCTTCTGACCTTTCCAGAAAACAGTTTCGAATTCTCGGCATGCTGTGCCGGTTGAAGGCGTTCCTTGCGTCATAGTTGTCCTGCCTTTCGAGCGCATGGCTCAAATTGAAGAAGAGAAGCCGAGCCTCTTTCAATGCGAAGAGGCTGCGCTTCGGGCCGTTAAAAGTGTCCGTCTCCGGCCGGCTTCGCGTAAAGTTTCAGACAGGCCAAAAAACTTTGCTGTTTTTCGCAAAGTCCTGCGATGAACCTGCAAGCAAGAAGCAGCGAGGCGTCTTTATGCGTAGAGATATGGATCTGGAAAGTTGGGAAGTCTTCTTTTCCGTCGCCGAAGCGGGAAGCATCACAGGCGCGTGCGAAGCGCTCGGCATGGATGCTTCAGGAGTCAGCCGCATCATCAGGAGCCTTGAAGCGGCGCTTGGCGGCGTGCAGCTCTTCGACCGATCCATCCGCCCGTTCAAGCTGACAGAAAACGGCGAAAAGGCCTACGGATGCGCCAAGCGCATGCTCGACGAGCATCGCCTTCTGATGGAGAGCCTCGACAAGGATCCCGACGTTATGAAGGGCACCATCCGAATCGGTCTGCCGCCGCTCGTGCTGCAGAACTTCCTGCTGCCCTTCCTCATTCAATTCAACAAGGAATGGCCCGACATTGCGCTGAGCGTCAACGAATATACCGGCTCGCCGCCCATTTCATTCGATACGCCCCGGGGGCGGCTTGACGTCATCTGCGGCTACGGCGCCGACAGTACGCATCCCAACTTCGTGCAGATCTGCTACGGCATCGGCGCGATGATTCCCTGCGCCTCGCCCCTTTACATTTCCAAGTTCGGCATTCCGTCTGAACCGGCAGAGCTCCGAGAGCATACGGGCGTCGTCTTTTCCGGCTCCATGCGTCCGGCCATTCACAGCCTTCAGAACGGGAGCCGAATTGAACCGGTTCACTGGAAGAGCGTCATCCGATTCGACTCAGCCGCGAGCGCCCATAACGCCACGCTCCTTGGGGCCGGCATCGAACCCGGCATCCCGGCTCTGCACTGCTTCCGCTCCCTGCAGCTCAAGCAGCTCGTCCCGGTTCTTCCAGGCTGGCGGCCGACTCCACAAAAGCTCTACATCTATGCGCGTCCGGAAACCATGCGGCTTAAGCGCGTGCGCACGCTTATCGAGCAATATCGCGCCTTCATGCACGCCGTTCATGAAGAATGCGAACGCATCCTCGAACCGATCGTCGGCCCCATAAAACTGCGAATCGACTGATAGGGGTTTATTCGCATCGCAGCAGCAATTGGTGAAAATCGTCAAAGTTTTTTTGATTTTTTAGCTCTGTTGTTCAGGATCCCTCTTGACCGATAGTGGCGGCACGGCCAGATTCGGCCTGCCCTCTAAAACCAAAAAGGAGATCATTCATGAGCAACCGCCAGTTCCTTCGCCGCGCCGGCATCGCCGCTGCTGCCGGCGCTTTCGCCGCTGCGATCATCGGCGCCGCACAAGCGGCAGATGTTCAAATCTACGGCGTCGTCGACATGGGCCTGTCGCTCTCTCGAGCGTCCGGCAACGGTCCCACCGCTAAAGACGGCGACTGGAGCGCCTCCATGAATTCCGGCATGCGCAACTCCTCCCGCGTCGGCCTTCGCGGGAAGGAAGATCTCGGAAACGGCTATGCCGTGTCCTTTGTGCTGGAAAATCAGTTCAAAGCCGACGACGGCACCTTCCAGACCGCCGGCACCATGTGGGAGCGCGAAGCTTCTGTTGCCGTCTCCGGCCCCTTCGGCAAGCTCACCATGGGCCGCCTCGGCGTCCTGAAAGGCCCTGTCGGCAGCACCGCGCTCGGCACGACGAACAACGTGGATCCCTTCGGCAATTCGATGCACAGCTTTGTTGCCGGCCATAAGACCATGACCTCCGGAAACTATTTCCCGGTCAACAATTCAGTCGTCTACGCCACGCCGAACTTCGCCGGCCTGGAGCTCTTCTTCCAGTACTCGTTCGGCAGCGATCAGGACGGCGGCACGCTGGATTCAAACGACCGCTATATGTCCGCTGCCGCCCGCTACACCCGCGGCCCCTTCAAGGCGACCTTCTTCTACGACACCATCGACAAGGCGAATTCCAGCGCTCGCAACAAACAGCCAATGACCTACACCGCCGCCGTCAACTACGACTTCGGCTTTGTCAAGCCCTATCTCTTCGTGTCGTACTTCCATGAAGGCGCGCTCAATTCCGTCGGCGCAGACGGCGACGCCCGCTACATGACTGCCGCCGGCAGCTACAACGGCGCAGGCGGCGTCTTCGTGCTGCAGGCGCCGATGGGACCGGGCAAGGCAAAAATCGGCGTGGGCTACATGGACGCCGAGCTTGCCGACGATTCGCTCGCAAAGAACGACGTCACCCGCACATCCATCGCCGTTGGCTACGACTGGAAGATCACCAAGACCTTCGACTTCTATGCCGATCTCGGCTACGTGCAGCAGAAAACGGAAACAGAGAGCTCGTCGAACACGCTTCGCGGCACAGAGATTCTGGCCGGCGTCGTGAAGTTCTTCTGACCTGAAGCGACTCAGCAGCATGCACGGCAGCCGCTGCAGACGGCTGCCGAGCCCCTTTTCTCTTTTTCAGGCACAAGTTCATGCAAGCCATTCTTCCCTACCTGGCAGTCGTCGTCGTTCTATTGACCGGCTACGGCGTCTATAAAAAGTACCAACTCAACATCGTCCTCCTTTTTGCCGGCCTGACCCTCAATCTTCTCGCCGTGCTCGCCGGCGTCACGGACATTCTGCCGAAAGGCGCTCATACGACCGGCTTCATCGGCTTCGACATCGTCGAGCTTCTGAGAGCCGTGTCCCGGAGTCAAATCTTCACAACCGGCTTCATCATTCTTGTGGCCGGCGGCTTTGCCGCTCACATGGATCAGATCGGCGCCAGCGACAAGCTCGTGCAGCTCTGCCTCAAGCCGCTTCGCAGGCTTTCCATGCCGTACGTCGTGCTCGGCGCCGTCTTCGTGCTCGGCCACTTCCTCGGCCTCGTCGTGACATCGGCCGCAGGCCTGGCGATGCTGCTTGTCGTCTCGGTCTATCCTGTGCTGATCGGCCTTGGCGTCTCCGGGGTTTCCGCTGCCGCCATCATCTGCTCCGTCCTCATCTTCTCCTATGCGCCCTCGAGCGCCATCGCCGTGCTCTCCGCAACAACGGCCGGCGTCGACCCGATGGAGTACCTTCTCAAATACCAGCTCGTTGCCAACATTCCCGGCATGCTCGCCGCTCTGGTGGCGCATGTCATCATCCAGAAGAACTTCGACATCCGCGACCGTGCAAAGGGCACGCTGGTCGAAGCTGATCTCACGAAGCTGGCCGCCAAGGAGGCGAAGGCTAAGAACACGCCGAACTATTACGCTCTCCTGCCGCTCGTCCCGCTTGTGCTCCTCTTCACCTTCAATAAGCTCGTCTACAAAACAATCACGCTAGACGTTGCGACCGCCATGTTCATGGGCTGGATCGTCGCCATCCTCGTCGATTGGATTCATCGCCGGGACACGACGGCGGTCTTCAAGGACGGCGCCGCCATGTTCAAAGGCATGGGCAACATGCTCACAAGCGTCGTCGGCCTCATCTTCGTAGCGGCTCTCTTCGCCGCCGGCCTGCAGAATGCGGGCCTCGTCGACCTGCTCATCAATGCAGCCAAATCAGCTGGCCTCGGTCTCGCCGGCACGGGTCTCATCATGTCCGCCGTAATCGGCGTCGTGACGGTTCTGACGGGCTCGGGCGTCGCGTCCTTTACCTCGCTCGTCCCGCTGGCGCCGGCTATTGCTCAAGGCTTCGACGGCAATGCTGTCGACTTGGCCCTCATGATGCAGATCGCTTCCGAATGCCTGCGTCCTCTGTCGCCCGTTGCCGGCGTCGTCATCATCGTGGCCGGGTTTGCCGGCGTCACGCCGATGGCCGTCGTGCGGCGCACGGCCATTCCCTGCCTCCTCGCCATGATTGTGTCTCTGGCCATCGCCTGCGTGCGGATGATGTAGCAAAAGCGTTTTTCTGACGTTTCCAGCATGACAGACGCGCCTCGCTGCTTTTCTGCAGCGAGGCGCTTTTCGCATTGATGCTCGGCTTTCTTCTCAGCGGACACGCACAGCGCCGCTAGCTTGGCGTTTTCTGCATCGATCTCGAAAAGTCTCCGTCTTCCGCTACTATGGAAATGTTTCTCACTTCCATTTTCGGCTACCATCATCATCATGACGAGCCTACAGAGCCTCCTCGCCTCTGCAGCGGACGCCATTGCGCCGCTTGCCGCCGCATCGCCCGATGCGGCGCCCGTCGCCGCAGCCCTTGCCGCAGGCCTCTTCACATTCTTCTGCACTGCGCTCGGCGCAGCCGCCGTCTTTCTCATTCGTCCGGCCGGCAATGAGGCCGAAAGACCTGCGCCGCCGGGCCGCGAGCTCGCCGAAGCGCTTTCTCTCGGCTTTGCCGCTGGCATCATGACAGCCGCCGCCGTCTGGAGCCTTCTCATTCCGGCGCTTGACGGTGCCGAAGCCCTCGGCGACTCGCCCTGGCTCACCGCATCGGGCGGACTCATCGCGGGCGCGCTCTTCCTCAAGGCCCTTGATGCGGCGCTGCCGCATCTGCATCCGGGTTCGTCGTCCCCGGAAGGACCGAAGACGAAGATGAGCCGCGCTGCGCTTCTCTTCTTCGCCATCACGCTCCACAACGCGCCGGAAGGCGGTTCGCTCGGCCTCTCGGCCGCCGCCTCGCTCTTTGCGCCGGGCGAAGCCGCAGACGCGCTGCCAGCGCTCGCGAATGCCTTTGCGCTCGCGCTCGGCATCGGAATCCAGAACATTCCCGAGGGCGCCGCCGTCGCGCTGCCGCTTGCCGGCAGCGGCGTCTCCCGCGGCAGAGCCTTCCTCTTCGGCTCGCTCTCCGGGCTCGTCGAGCCGGCGGCAGCCATTTTCTGCGCGCTCGGCGCCGCAGCGCTTCTCCCGGCGATGCCCTTCCTCCTCGCCTTCGCCGCCGGCGCGATGATCTACGTCGTCGTGGAGGAGCTCATTCCGGCCGCACATGTTTCGAGCCGCGCTGACGCCGCATCGCTCGCCTTCATTGCGGGCTTCGCCGTCATGATGTCGCTCGACGCCTCGCTCGGATGACGCGTCTGATCCAAACGACCCGAATCCTTTGCAGTTCAGCAAGACTGCGAGGTTTGTCAACATGACAGCGCGCCGCGCCTGACATAATGGAAGCAAGAGCCGAACAGCCGCTTCGAGGAAAGCTCGCAGCATTCCCGGAAAGGCTGAACGGCGCCGATTCATCAAGCGCGCAGGCAGCTTTGGGCGCGCGCCGCTTCGGCGGCAAGCGCCTTCTCCCGCGCGAAAGGAGGAAATGAATCATGCGCATCCTCGCACCTGTCGACGGCAGCCTCAACAGCCGGATGATCATCCGCTTTCTCGGGTCGCGTTCGACGCTGCTCGGCAAGAAGCCGCAGATCGAGCTCCTCAACGTGCAGTACACGATTCCGGAAGGCATCGTGCAGCGCTTCGGCATGGAAGCGGTCGAAGAGGTCTATCAGGAAGAAGGCCGCCGCATCTTCGAGCAGCTTCGCCCCGACATTGAAGCGGCGGGCCTCGACCCGGAACTCAAGGTCGTCTACGGCGAATTCGGCAAAGCCATTGCGCGCGAAGCCGAAGCAAGCCGCTCCGACCTCATCATCATGGGCACCCGCGGCCTCTCGCCGATGAAGAGCCTCTTCCTCGGCAGCGTCAGCCGCTCCGTTCTTCAGTATTCGAAGACGCCGCTCCTTCTCATCCGCGACAAGCTCCCGGCCATGAAGGAAAGCCTTCGCGTCGCGCTCGCAGTCGACGGCAGCCCCTACGGCGACGCCGCAGCAGCCTTCGTCGCAGACGAACCTGAAATCTTCGGCAGCGCGCCCAAGATCTCCGTCCTTCACGTCGTGCCCGACATCTCGGCGATCGCCGCGCGCGGCGCCATCGAGACCGTTTCGCCCGTCGACGACATCAAGATCTTCAATGAGGAGCGCGACAAGGCTTATGCGGCGGCAACAAAGCCTGTCCTCGACGCGCTCAAGCTCGCCGGCCTCGACGCAGAAGCCGTCCGCCTCACGGGCGATCCGGCCGAGGAAGTGGCGAAGTGGGCGCAGCAGAACGCCGACATCGTCGTCATGGGCTCGCACGGCTACGGCAAGTTCAAGTCCGCCGTGCTCGGCTCGGTGGCCGTGCGCGTCGGCGCCGACACGGATCTGCCGCTTCTCGTCGTCCGCTCTGAAGCCGAAGAAGGCTGAGGCGCTCCATTTCATTCACAACCGCCCCAAGGAGCCTTCGGGCTCTGAACGGGCGCTGCGCGCGCCGGCTCCGCCGGCATCTCGCTGCGGAGCGCGCGCCATTCAGGAGGCACTATCCACATGCGCATTCTCGTTCCTGTCGACGACAGCCCCCAAACGCTCAAAGTCATCGACTTTCTCTCGCGCCGCGAGTCGCTCCTCGGCAGCAATCCCGAAATCGAGCTCGTGAACGTGCAGTATTCCGTCCCTGAATCGCTCATCCATCTGCTCGGCATCGAGTCGGTGAAGGCGTACTGCATGGCGGAAGGCAAGAAGGTCTTCGATCTGCTCAACGCCGAAGGCGCCGAGCGTCTCGCCGCCACGGAAAAGGTGCTCTACGGCGAGCCCGGCAAAACCATCGCCCATGAAGCCGAAGAGACGAAGGCCGACCTCATCATCATGGGCTCCCGCGGCCTCAACCCGGTGAAGAGCCTCTTCCTCGGCTCCGTCTCGAACTCGGTGCTCGCCAACACCACGACGCCGATGCTCCTGCTGCGCGACGAGTCGGCGAATCTGCCCGACAAGCTGCGCGTCGGCATCTTCGTCGACGGCAGCGAATACGGCGCTGCCGCTGCGACCTTCGTGCTGCAGAATCTGCCGCTCTTCGGCAAGGAAAGCGAATTTACGGTCGTCCATGCGGCCGAAGAGCTCCCCGCCCCGATCGCGCCCAACCCGATCGGCCCGATGGTGCCGCGCCTCACCCGCGAAGAAATCGACCAGACGCAGCGCCAGGACTTCGAAGAGGCCGTGCGCCCCGTGCTCGAGCCCTTCAAGGAAGCCGGCGTCAAAATCGAGGCGAAGCTCCTCTTCGGCGATCCGGACAGCGTGCTGCCTGAGTACGCCAACGACTGCCTTGACCTCATCGTCATGGGCTCGCACGGCTACGGCAACTTTACGGCCGCCGTCATGGGCTCGACGGCCATGCACGTCGGCGCCCGCACGAAGAAGCCGATTCTCATCGTGAGAAAGTAGCCCGGCTCGGCATTCCCTGCCGCTGCAGCCTCTGAACTGCCGCAACAGGTCTGATCCGACTAAAGGCCGCTCCAGCACGCAAGCGCCGGAGCGGCCTTTCTATAGGCGGCTGCAGGCTTTAGAGCTGGCTGCCGCGCCCCGCGCTGCGGGAAGAGACCGCTGTGATGCGGCCGATGAAGTGAGCGCTGCCGGCAGGATCGCCTTCATCGAGCGAAAAGAACTCGAATTCGCTGCCGACGCCCAAGCCGACGAGGGTCGAATAGGCGTCGAGCGTCTCGGTGAGACGGCGGCGCGGCGAACGCTCTTCGCCCTTCGAGGTGAATTCCTTCACGACCTCGTAGGTCACGGCATCGCCTTCGAGCGCAATCTGCCCGCGGCTCTTGCGCTTCACCACGCGGCCGAAGCCGCTCCCGAGCCGCTTCCAATCGTCGTCCTTCGCAATGCGCTCGGCGAAGCTACGGTTCCACTGGCCTTCGGCCTGCCGCTGCTTCGCGGCTTCTTCAGCGCCGTCGTAGACCGCAGCGTCCCGGGGCTTCGCAAGCGTGCAGACGACGCCCGATTCATCGAGGAGAATGGGCTTCTCCATGTCGCAGCGAAGCGCTGCAAACGCGAGCGGCGACGCATTCCCGAAGCCCCGCAGGAAAAGCGCGAGGTCGCCCGTCCGGCAGCCGGATGCGGCCCCGAGGCTCTCGACGCGGCAGACGCGCTGATCGGAGGCGGCGGAGGCGGCTGACGCGCAGCAGACGAGCGGAAGAAGAAGCGCCAGAGCGGCGCGGCGCAGAGCATATGGAGGCATGGCGGCTTGCGGCCTCCTCCGCTTGATTGGGCGAAGAGGCCAAGTTGATCGAATTGACGAATCTTAGCCCTCGCGCTCGCGCCCTGACGCATCCGGGACGACTTCTCTCGCGCCCCGCCCTGAAGGCGGCGAAGCGAAGAAGCGCGCGCTATGCTTTGAGCGGCCGAAATGAGGCTGCGGGCGCAAGCCTGCCCCGCTTCGGGCCGACTTCCCTCTTCTACACGCAAAAAAATATGCCGCCCAAATCGATTGCCGTTCTCATTGACGCCGACAATACGCAGCTCTCCAAGCTCGATCAGCTCCTCGCAGAAATTTCAACGCGCGGCCGAATCGTCGTGAAGCGCGCCTACGGCAACTGGCGCAAAGACCTCCTCAATCACTGGGAGAGCGCGCTCGGCCGCCTCGCGATCAAGGCCGAGCAGCAGTTCGACTACGTCTCGGGAAAGAACGCCACCGACATGGCGCTCGTCATCGACGCGATGGACCTCCTCGCTGCGCGGCTCTACGACATGTTCGTGATCGTCTCGAGCGACAGCGACTTCACACCGCTCGCGATCAAGCTTCGCGAATCCGGCGCAGAAGTGATCGGCGTCGGCAATGGTCAGACCTCTCAGTCCTTCCGCAACGCCTGCGACGACTTCCTCTTCCTGGAGAATCTCGGCGGCGACAGCCGCCGCGGACGCCCCGACGACCGCATGTTCGAAGAGCGCGAGATGGAGCACGTGCACGACCTCCTCGAGCGCGCCTGGGAAAACTACCAGGACGAAGACGGCTGGGCCAATGCTGCGCCTGTCGGCAACTACCTGAAGCGGGCGATGCCCGACTTCGATGCGCGCTCCTACGGCTTTGCGAAGCTCTCGGATCTCATCAAGAGCTTCCCCGGACGCTACGCCACGAAGACGCAGCCCATGCCGCCGAGCGGCGTGCCGGTGCTTTACTTCCGCTGCCGTTAAAAATCAACGCAAAGGGCCGCTGAAAGTGCTTTTGCAAGCAGTGCCAGACATGGCCTGCGCTCTTTTCTCCCGCATTCGGCGCATCTGCGCTTTTCCTGCAGCCTGCTTAAAAGCGGAGATGTGAGACTCGATATTCCCAAAGCCTCAGCCTATTCAGGTTGAGACCTGGATTTGCAACGCACCAGTGCAAAGCATTCGCTACTGCACGTCTCCCTCTGCAAAAAGACTTGCAAGCGCAGGATTGCTCTCAAGCGCCTTGCGGACCCGAGGCGACGGATCGAGCAGCATGCGGCGCGCCGTTGCAAGCGGAAGATCCGTGGAAGAGGCGGCCGCTATGCGAACCGCCTCTGCCGGATTGAGTGCAAGGAGACGGTCGGCCGAATCAGGATCCACTTCGAGGAGCAGTTCAACGGCTGGCCCTACGTTCTGCGGATCCACGGAGATGGTGAGCGGTCCGGACTGCAGCAGAAAGCTCTTCTTAGCCCTTTCTTCTTCGCTGCGGTCCCATGCCCTGCGGTTGTGCATAGAAGTCAAAAGCCCTGTAAGTGAAGCGGAGCGCGCCGGCGCCCTTCTCGAGGACGCGCAGAAGCCGCCTCGGAAGAGCGCTCCGTTCCCCGAGGCAGCCACAACATAATCCGACTATGCGACAGCCGGCGTCGCTTGGAATCTGCTGGCTCGGATTTTGAGCTTGCAGGGCCTAAAAGCGTTGGAATGAAGCAACGCCGAAGCTCAAGCTCCCGGAATCAGCCGCAGGCGCGGCGAGCCGGCCTGCAGCCTTCAGGCCTATGCCGGCAGGCGGTCCTTCACGATCGCCGCCATCACGCGGGTCCAGACGCCGAGCGCGGCTTCGCTGAAGTTGAACTGCGGGCTGTGCAGCGCCGGACTCGGCGTCTTGCCGTCGAGGCCGAGCTGGATGTAGACGCTCGGCATCTTCTCCGACATGAAGGCGAAGTCCTCGCTGATCATGACGGGCTTGAAGTTCGTGACGACGTTCTCAGCGCCGAGTTCGCGCTCGAGCGCCGGACGCACGGCTTCGAAGAGCGCCGCATCGTTGATCTGCGGCGGATAGAGCCGCGTGTAGTCGACCGTGATCTTCGTGCCCGTCGCCATGCCGATGCCCGCGCAGACTTCGCGCACGCGGCGCTCGATCAGGTCGCGCACTTCAGGGCTGAAGGCGCGCGCAACGCTTGAGAGCCGGACGCGCTGCGGAATCACGGTCGTCGCATTGACGTCGCCCGCCGAGAGCCAGCACATCGAGAGCACGGCCGAGTCCGTCGGGTCGACATTGCGCGAGACGATCGTCTGCATTGCCAAGATGAGCTCGGCCGCCGCCGGAACGGGGTCGATCGTCTGATGCGGGCGCGCACCGTGGCCGCCCTTGCCCTCAACGGTGTAGTACGCCAGGTCGGCCGACGCGGTCATGGCGCCGGCGCGCACCTTGATCTGTCCGACGGGAAGACCCGGCTCGCCGTGGATGGCGAAGACTTCGCGGCAGGGGAAGGCGTCGAAGAGACCGTCCTCGATCATGCGGGCCGCGCCAGAGAAGCCCTCTTCGCCCGGCTGGAAGATGAGGCAGACCGAGCCCGCAAAGCTCTCCTTATGCTGGGCGAGCCATTCGGCCGCGGCGAAGAGGCCCGCCACATGGCCGTCATGGCCGCAGAGATGAGCCTTGCCCGGACACTCGCTTGCATAAGGCGCGCCGGATTCCTCCGGAATCGGCAGCGCGTCCATGTCGGCGCGCAGACCGATCATGGGGCCGGGCTTCGAGCCGCGGATCACGCCTGCGACACCTGTCTTCGCAAAGCGGCGGACGTCTTCGGCGCCGAGCGCGCGCAGGCCCTCCTCGACGCGTTCGGCCGTGCGCACGGTGTCCATGCCGATTTCAGGATGGCGGTGCAGATCCCGGCGCAGCGCAATCACGCGCGCAGCGGCGTCGGCGCCGATGAGCTCGGCGAGGTCGCCGGGCACGTCGGCAGCATCCGCCGGCTTCAGGACTTCAAGTTCAATGCGTTCTTCCGTCATGACAAATTCCTTTCTTGGTGGCCGGATGCGCCTGCCACCCGAACTGCAGCGCGCGCCCGAAGGCGCGCTTGAGGCAGAAGGCCGGCAGCCAGAGAGTCCGGCGCGATCCGAAGCGCGGCGCCGCCGTCATGGCGGGCTTCGCGCCCAATGCGCCGTCAAGCCTACGCCCCTCCCAGGCCGCGCGGCGGCCGCCTCTCTAAGCGCTTTTCCTCACATCGTCCTCTTTTGAGCCAATGGAGCCTTTCCGCCCGCGGGACGGCGGTCCGACTGGAAACGGCTCGGCAGAAGCGCCTAAGCCAGATGACCCGCGGCGAAAAGCGTTGAGAAAAGCCGGCTCGGCAGCGCTCGGCCGCAGCGCGCGGTGCGGCGCGGGCCGCCTGCGCCACTAAGATCGAACTGTTCCGGAGCGCCCGGCGCGCCCCGGCGTTTTCAATAAGGAGCTCCATTCATGACCGAAGCCCATCAGGCGGCCGACATGCCGACGGTTCTCGAGCGCTTCCTGCGCTACATCAAATACGACACCCAGTCGAATCGCGACAGCGCTTCCGCGCCCTCGAATCCGAAGGAGCTGATCCTCGCTGAGGCGCTCGCCGACGAGCTCCGCGGCCTCGGCGCCGCCGACGCCCGCGTGGGCAAGGGCGGCGTCGTCTACGCAACGATCCCCGCGTCGAAGGGCTGCGAAGACGCCCCCGCCGTCGGCTTCATCGCGCACATGGACACCTCGCCCGATGCGAGCGGCGAAAACGTCCGCGCGACGGTGCGGCGCTACGACGGCGGCGACGTCGTCCTCAACGCCGAAAAGGGCATCGTCATGAAGGCCGAGGTCTTCCCGGAGCTACAGCCGCACAAGGGCGACGACGTCGTCTTCACGGACGGCACGACGCTGCTCGGCGCCGACGACAAGTCGGGCATCGCCGCCATCATGGACATGGCCGCCTACGTGCTCAGCCATCCCGAAATGCGCCACGCCAAGCTCTGCATCGGCTTCACGCCCGATGAGGAAGTGGCCCGCGGCACGGAGAACTTCGACATTCCCGCCTTCGGCGCGGCATACGCCTACACCTTCGACGGCGGCGAGCCGGGCGTGCTCAAGGTAGAGAACTTCAATGCCGGCACGGCCTATGCCGTCTTCAAGGGCGTCGGCGTGCATCCGGGCCAGGCCAAGGACAAGATGGTCAACGCCGTGCGCTATGCCGCGAAGTTCGTCGACGCGCTCCCGGCCGCGATGAGCCCCGAGCACACCGAAGGCTACGAGGGCTACGTGCATCCGGACGCCATCGAGGGCGACGTCGTCGAAGCGAAGGTCCGCATTCTCATCCGCGACCATGACGCGAAGCTCTACGCGCAGAAGAAGGCCATGCTCCAGGAGATCGCCGACCGGATGAACCGCGACTATCCGGAGTGCCCCTGCACGATCTCGTTTGAAGACGTCTACGAAAACATGAAGGCCTATCTCGAGCGCGCGCCCAAGGTGGTCGACATCGCCCGCGAGGCGACGCGGCGCTGCGGGCTCGAGCCGGTGGAAGTGCCGGTCCGCGGCGGCACGGACGGCGCCTGGCTCTCGGCGGCGGGCCTGCCCTGCCCCAACGTCTTCTCGGGCGCCCTCTTCGCGCACGGCGTCTTCGAGTGCCTCCCGGTGCGCTCGCTCAAGCTCGCCCGCGAGGCGGCGATTCACATCGCGGAAATTTCGGCCGACGTCAAGTCGCTCGACTGATGCGCCGGACGGCGGGCTTCCGCCGCAAAGAGAAGCCGCAGTCGGCGCCGAAGGGCGCCGCCTGCCGGCGCGCCGGCCTGCGCTCGGGCGCGAGCCTCTGCAGACCGGCGCAAATGTCCCAGGGATCTTCTGCGCGCGTCATCAAAATGTCATGCGGCGCGCTGATAATGGCAGGCTTCCTGAAGCCTCCCTCTTTTGCTCGAAGCCGGCATTCGGCTGACGCTGAAGCGGCGAGGCGCCTATCCCTACACCAGAAAAAACATGAAGAATCTTTCTGCGCCCGGCGCCGCTCGGACCGCCGGCTATCCCTTTCGGCTCTCTGACGGCCGCACGCCCCGCATTGCCGCCTTTGACCTCGACGACACGCTGATCTCGGGCGACAGCCACGTGCTCTGGATCGCCTGGCTCTGCGAAGAAGGCCTCGCCGACCGCCGCTATCTGAAGACCGTTGAGCGCATGATCGCCGACTACAGCGAGGGCCGCCTCGACATGCCGGCCTTCATCCGCGAAGTGACGCCGGCCGTGGCGGCGCTGCCGCAGGCGCGCTTGGAAAAGCTTCTCGCCGCCTTTGCGGCGGAGCGCATTGCGCCGCGCGTTCGGCCCCATGCGGCGGCGGCCGTCGCCGCTGCGAAAGCCGCCGGCATCATTCCCGTGGTCATTTCGGCCACCTGCACCTACATCGTTCAGGCCGTTGCCCGGCTCTTCGGCGTGCCGCCCGAAGACGCGATCGGCATCGACCTCGCGCGCGACGCCGCCGGCCGCCTAACGGGCGAAATCGAGGGCATCCCGTCCTTCCGCGAGGGCAAGGTGGCGCGCCTCGACCAATGGATCGCCGCGGGCAACCTCCTCGGCCGCTTCGGCGAAGCGCCTGCCGGCGCCAAGGATGCCTTCTTCATCACCGACAGCTTCAACGATCTGCCGCTCGCGATGCATGCGGGCGGCGCCGCCGTCGTGAATCCCGACGAGCGGCTTGCCGCCGAAGCCGCCGCCCGCGGCTGGCCCGTCCTCTCCTGGCATGCACCCTACGCCGCCGAAGCGGCTGATGAAGCGGCCGCTCAGCGCACCATCGCCGCAGCTGCTGACTCGCAGCCTGCGCTCAGCAGCACTGAAGAGGGCTCTAACGGCGACCCGGACGACCCGGACGAGGAATGATTTCGTCCACGCGGCCCGCTTAATCTGCGATCCGATCCGTTTACAAAAAAGCGGCTCTCATGAGCATACTCAAAACCCCTGCTCCGCCGGCGCTCGGCGATTTCAAGCTCGGCTAGCATAAAGGCGCAAACGCTTGGGCTAAGCCAAGCACATTTTCGGCTTCTGCCCGCAGAAAGCTGCAGGCCGCGCGCCTTGGACGCCGCTGCCGCCTGCGGGCTCTCATAAAAAAGGATCACGAACTATGACGATTACTCGCCGCGAGCTCTTCAGCGCCGCCGCCGCTTCTGCGGCTGCTGCCGCCCTTCCTGCCGGCGCAGCCGAAGCAAAGCCCGCCAAAGCCGCCGCACACCCCGGCTACCCCGCCGCTCAGGCTAGCGCTGCGCGCTTCCCGGCGCCCGCTGAAAACGACCTGTCGCTCACGGGCACCTTCAGCCTCGGCAAGTCCACCATCAACACAGGCGACGTCATCACGGCGGCGCGCTGGGGCGTCGTGCGCGCCCACGTTGCTGGCGGCAAGCTCGTGCAGGTCCGGCCCTTCGAGCACGACTATGCGCCGTCGATCAACCTGAACGGCCTCTGCCAGCTGCCCTACTCGCCTGCGCGCATCCGCTATCCGATGGTGCGCGAAGGCTTCCTCAAGGACGGCCCTGCCTCGCGCGAGAAGCGCGGCGATGAAAAGTTCGTGCGCGTGAGCTGGGAGACGGCGCTCGACCTCGCCGCCAAGGAAATCAAGCGTGTCTACGACGAGTACGGCCCCTCCGCCGTCTTCGGCCGCTCCTACGGCTGGATGTCGACGGGCAAGGTCAACGCTGCCATCAACCTCGAGAACCGCCTCCTCAACCTCTGCGGCGGCTACATCGGCTGCGAAAACAGCTATTCGACCGCCGCCATTTCGAAGATTCTTCCCTACGTCGTCGGCACGGGCGATCCGCGCTCGACCTCGTGGGACAGCGTCCTCAAGCATGCCGAGCGCGTGGTCTTCTGGGGCTGCGATCCGCTCGTGACGAACGACATCGACTGGCTCACGACGCTGCACAACGGCACGGGCTACATCCGCGCTCTGCGCGAGAAGGGCACGAAGACGATCTCGATCAACCCGATCAAGACCGACACGGCCGAATATCTGGATAGCCGCTGGATCGCGCCGCGTCCGGGCACGGACTGCGCGCTCATGCTCGGCATGATCCATGAACTCGTCGCCACGAAGGAAGCCGACCTCGAATTCCTCAAGACGCACACGTTCGGCTGGGAGAAGCTCCTCGACTACGTCGCCGGCAAGGAAGACGGCGTCGAAAAGACGCCCGCCTGGGCCGAATCCAAGTGCGGCGTCAAGGCCGAAGACATCAAGGCGCTGGCGCACGAGCTCAAGCAGCGCCGCACGATGATCATGATGGGCTGGGGCATCCAGCGCATTCAGTACGGCGAGCAGTCCCACTGGATGGGCTTCGCGCTCGCCTCCGTGCTCGGACAGATCGGCCTGCCGGGCTGCGGCATCGGCACGAACTACCACTACTCGAGCGGCGGCTCGCCGGCGGCGTTCGGCCCCTTCCTCGGCGGCATCTCCGGCGGCGTCAAGCCCGTGAAGGAATCGGCCCTGCCCTGGAAGGGCAGCCGCGTCATTCCTGTGGCGCGCTTCGTCGACTGCATTCTCAATCCGGGCAAGACCATCGACTTCAACGGCCGCAAGGTCACCTATCCGGACGTGCATCTCATCGTCTGGGCGGGCGGCAATCCCTTCACGCATCAGCCTGACACGAACAAGCTGCGCCGCGCGTGGAAGAAGCCCGAGGCCGTGATCGTCACGGACACCGTCTGGACGGCGACGGCGCGCCACGCCGACATCGTCTTCCCGGCCGCCACCGTCTTCGAGCACAACGACATCACGAACATCGGCACCTATTCGAACGACGGCATCGTCGCGATGCAGCAGGCGATCGAGCCGCAGTGGGAAGCCAAGAGCGACTATTGGATCTTCAGCGAGCTCGCGAAGCGCCTCGGCGTCGAGAAGGCCTTTACGGAAGGCCTCGACGAAATGGGCTGGATCAAGCGCCTCTACGGCGAATCCCGCGCCTTCGGCGCGCGCATGGGCGTGAAGCTCCCGGACTTCGACGCCTTCTGGAAGAAGGGCTACGTGCTCTTCGACGTCAAGGCCAAGGACCGCGACTACGTCGCCTTCGCCGACTTCCGCAAGGATCCGAAGGCCAACCCGCTCGCGACCGAAAGCGGCCTCATTCAGCTCTATTCGCCCAAGATCGAAAGCTACGGCTACAAGGACTGCCCGGCGCATCCGAGCTACCTCGAGCCGACGGAAGGCGTCAACACGAAGACCGCCGAAACGCCGCTTGCGCTCATGGCCTGCAAGAGCCGCTACCGCATGCACTCGCAGCTTGACGGCACCGTCTCGCACGACCTCGCCTGCATCGAAGGCCGCGAGCCGCTTTGGATCAACCCGGCCGACGCCAAGTCCCGCGGCATCCAGAATGGCGACGTGGTGCTCGTGAAGAACGGCCGCGGCGCCGCCATGGCCGGCGCCTACGTCACCGAGCGCGTGATGCCCGGCGTCGTCGTGCTTCACCACGGCGCCTGGTACGACCCGCAGCAGACGGCCAAGGGCTGGGTCGACGTGCACGGCAACTCCAACACCCTCACGATGGACGAGCCGACGTCGAGCCTCGCCTGCGGCAACATCGCCTCCACGGCGCTCGTGCAGGTTGAAAAGTGGACGGGCGACCTGCCGAAGGTCTCCGTCTTCAATGCGCCTGAAGAAAAGCGCGCCTAACTAGGAGGGAGCGGGCGAGCCTGCTCTGCAATCGCTGTCTGCGCACAGCCGTCTGACGGAATGTCTTTCATCTCCGTCGGGCGGCTGTTTTTTGTATTCCAGCCGCGGTCTCTGCGCTCAAAATACAGCCGCATCTGCTCGGATGCCCAGCTGAAACGCCTGCTGGCGCGCCAATCTCATTGCATTGCCCGTTAACCGTCTATCAGCTTGGCTTGCGGCTTTCGCACGAAAAGAAGCGTTCAATGACCGCCAGGCGAGCTGGGCGGCTCTGAAAAGCCGCCAGAAGCACTCGGCGCGCTACCGCATCGGCGTCATCTGGCGAAAGCACCAAAATGCCCAGCTTTGTCGCATTGAAAAAGCCGTCAAATGCCATCATCGCTGCAAAAGCGGCCAATTTTTCCAGTCCGGAAGCTTCCAGCTCCGCATAGAGCCTGCGATACCAGCGCCTGATCGGCTCGATCAGCGCAGCATCATGCCTCGCAAAGCCGATGAGATTGGCTCCTACGTCTACCCAGCCTTCCCGATTCTGTCGAAAGGATGCATACCAGCAGCACATGCCCGGCAGCACCGCCTCGCCCGGCGTAAATCCTGCTGCAATCCAAGGCGCCTCATGCGCCGCCTTTTCCTGCTCCAGATGCTCGACGTATTCGCCGACCAGCCCCTCCCAGAGCGCACGCTTCGTCGGAAAGTGATAAAGGACCGCGCTTTTGCTCATGCCGAGACGTTCGGCGACAGCCGCATGAGCGACAGCTTCGACGCCGCCTTCAAGAAGCAGCGCGCGGGCCGCTGCAAGCATGGCGCGGCGGCTTTCCCGCCCTTTGGCAAAGACAGGCATTGGCAGAACGGACCTCCCACAATGCGATCAGCAAAACAAAAGACGCCGCATCGCCGGATGCGCATCCGGCCGATGCAGCGCCTTTCATCATGCCTCAGATCGGTTCACAGCGGCGTCTCAATCCGCCTTCACAGGAGGATTTGCCGCCGCTTCAGCGCCGGCAATGCGTCCGAAGACAATGATGTCTGCATAGGCATTGCTTCCAAGGCGGTTTGTGCCGTGCGTGCAGCCTGTCACTTCGCCCGCCGCCCAGAGACCTGGAATGGGCTTGCCTTCCGGCGTCAGCACCTGCGCCTTGGGATTGATGCGCAGGCCGCCCATCGTGTGGTGCACGCTCGGCACGCCGCGATACATCCAATAAGGTCCCGTGGAAAGATCGACAAAGCGGCCTCGGTAATTGAAGTCAAGATCCTTGCCGGTCTTGGCAAATTCGTTCACGCGAGCAACCGTCGCCTTGAGCGCATCGGCCGGAATCTTGAAATAGGCGGCCAGCTCGTCAAGCGTCTCCGCTCGATGAAGGATGCCTGCTTTAGTGAATACCTCGACTTCATCCTGGTGATTCGTCACCGCATGCGACTTCTTTTCAATGGCGCCGTTGAAGAGCGCATAGCAGTACTGCCCCGTCTGCTCAAGGATCGCCTTGCTCATGACGTCGCGCCGCTCAAGCTCCTCAACAAAACGCTTGCCTTCCTGATTGACTAGAATCGCGCCCTCAAATCGGGCATCGTCAATGAGCTCAATGGCGCCAGATATCGGATCGCACATCGGATAGGTCTGGATGTAGCCCATATTCACCGCTTCGCCGCCCGCTTTGACGCCCATGACAATGCCGTCGCCTGTCGCGCCGGGCATATTCGTCGTCTTGAAGCCTGCGCCGTAGAAAGAATTGGCTTCTTCGCGCATCTTGACGTTGGCAGAGAAGCCGCCTGTCGCGATGACGACGCCGCGGTTCGCCAGGAATTGATAATCCTTGCCGTCCATCGTCGCCTTGACGCCCACAATGCGTCCATTGGCGTTCTTCACGAGCGACTCGGCCTTCATGCCTGTAATGATGGGAATATGACGCGCTTCAGCTGCGGCAGAAAACTTTTTGATGAACTCCGTGCCTGTTGCCCCCTTCGGAATAAGGGAGCGCTTCTTTGAATGGCCGCCGAACCAGAAAAGATTGTCTTCAAACTCAACGCCGATTACATCGCGGCACCATTCCGCCGCAGGAAGCGCATTTTCCACCAAAGTGCGAACGACGGCAGGATCGCCTTTGTTGTCGCCGCCCTTCATCGTGTCCTGATAGTGAAGCTCGACGGAATCGTCCGTGATGCCGAGCTTCGGCTGCAGCCAATTTCCTGCCGCCGCCATTTCAGCTCCGGAAATGAGCGAATTGCCGCCGACATTCGGCATCTTTTCCAAAATGACGACGCTCGCGCCCTTGTCCTTGGCAGTAATCGCTGCAGAGAAGCCGGCACCGCCGGAGCCGATTACAACCACATCGTAGCGGCTTTCTGCCGGCACAGCCGACTGCGGCTTCTGCAGCGGCACTCCGGCTGCCAGCACGACGCCGGCTTTCTTCGCGGCATCCTTCACGGCAGCAATCAGCCCTTCGGAAGACAGCGTCGCGCCGGCGACGGCGTCAATGTCCGCTGTATTGTTCGCAACCATCGCATCTTTCATGTCAGTGAAGACGCGTGCGGCCAGCACAGGATTCTCATGCGATTTGAGAATTTCAATCTTCTGAATTTTTCCGCCGTCAAAAGTCACGGCCGCAACGATGTCGCCGTGCTTTCCAACGCCGACGCCCTCCGTGGTAACTGACTCAGCTGAAACGGGGGACATGGCAGCGGCAACGGCAGCAGCCACTGCTGCAAGCGTCCAAGCAGACTTCTTCATGACTGATCTCTCCATTTCTGCTCTGGGCAAATGCCAAGAACTTATAAAAGAGTCTAAAAAATAAAACCGACCTGAAGATCGGTTTTTACCCGAAGAAGCTTCATGGGTTCAGCACTTGAGCAGTCTGCTCAGACCCGAAAAAAGAAGCCGCCGCGCTCCTCAAGGAGCGCAGCGGCTTCAACTGTTCTCAAAAGAAAAGAGAAAGAATTACTTCTTCTGATCCTTCGATTCAGAGAGGATGTGCATCACGGCGAGGCGGGCCGAATTGATGGCGAACGACGAGGCCGTGCCTTCGCCCACCTTCAGGTCGTAGGAGTCGCCATAGACGCCGCCCGCGTCATGACCGATGGCATAGAGGCCCGGGATGACGTGGTCGTTCTTGTCGACGACCTGCAGGTCGGAGGTGACCTTCACGCCGTTAAGCGACGTGAGCGTATTGAGCTTGCCGCGCACGATGTAGAAGGGGCCCGTCGCCACTTCGCGCAGATAGTACGGATCCTTGCCGAACTGATCGTCGCGGCCCTGGCGGGCGTACTTCGTGATGTTGTCGCAGGAAGCCTTCAGGATCTGCGGATCCATGCCGGCCTTCTTCGCCACTTCTTCAATCGTCTGGCCGATGAAGACGTTGCCCTTCTTTTCGTTGGCCTTCAGGAGCTCGTCGAGCTGCGTGGCGCGCTGGCCGCGGAGAATGAAGTTGCCGCACGGATTGAGGTAGCCCTTGCCTTCCGTCTCGATTTCCTTCTTCGTCTTTTCGTCAAAGACGATGTAGGTCCACTCGCCCGAGCGCGCAATGGCGTTCGAAGCCGTCGGCCAGTCGATCGTGAGCTCCTCGTCGAAGAAGCGGTTGCCCGTGCCGTCGACATAGAGGAGGCCCTGGCGGAAGAGCGCGCGGACTTCCTTGTTGGGGCCGTTGCAGATCGCTTCGCCTTCGGCAGGCATGAAGGCGCCGTTAATCATCATCGGGCCCATGTTGTCGCCCACGGCGCCCACGGCAAACGCCATCTTGATGCCGTCGCCCGTGCGGCCCGGCGCGCCGACCGGGATCATGTCGATGCCGGTGGTCTTCTTGACGAGATCGGTGTCGAAGTTGTAGCCGCCCGTCGCGAGAATGACGTTCTTCGCGTTGACCGTCACCTTTTCGCCCGTCTTCGTATCGACGGCTTCAACGCCCTTCACGACGCCGTTTTCATAGATGAGCTTCTTGCCCGGGGTGTTGAGGAGAAGCGTGCCGCCCTTGGCCTTGAACTGCTCGACCATGGCCTTCGGCAGCGAGCCCGCGCTCGGATAGATGTGCCAGGTGAGGTCCTTCTTGTTGCGCCAGGCCGTCTTCACTTCCTTCCAGTGAACGCCGTGGTCCCAGACCCACTGAATCGTGTCGCCGGAGAGGTCGACGAACTTCTTGACGAGCGGGGCGTTGATGCGCCAGTGATGGTAGGCGGCCATGTCGGAGAAAGCCTTCTGCTTCGTGAGCGTCACGCCCTTTTCCTTGGCCATGAAGCTTTCGACGCCGTAGCTGCCTTCCGTAAGCAACTCCCCGCTGAAGCGGGAAGCTTTATTGTTACCCCAGAGGGGGCTC
>CAJKSP010000034.1 GCA_905202595.1 uncultured Sutterella sp. | reverse complement strand
AGCGCGAACTTCGTAAGCTTTTTGTGCACCCTTGCGGACGCTGCTTCAAGCTTCGCCGTTCACGCTTATCGGTTCGTTGAATCGAATTTTTAAAGATCGCTTGCTGAACGTTTCGTTCAGCGCAGAATTGAAATCTTACATAACTCAATTCTGTTTGTCAAGAGGCAGTGTTGAAATATTTTTCAGCGCTTCTTCTTAACTGCTCCGCGGCATCGCTGCCGCTTCGCTTTTTTTGTCTCGCCGTATCGAGCAGCGAGGTTGCGTATTATGCACAAACCAATTCTGATTGTCAAGAGTTCTCTTGATTTGCCGTTCTTCTCGCGCCGTTGCAGCCTTCCGTTCGGCGCCAGCCGTCCTCCTCTCAGCTGAGAGGCAGCGAGATTCACGGCTTATACGGCAAAAAGCCTAGCGAGCTTGAGCGCATCTGAGACGTGCGCCCAGCACCTTGCGCATTATCACTTCGACCTAGGAAGACTACCCAAATCCGTGAAGAAGGCCGCCTTTCACCCGGCTCCTACAATCAGGTGGCTCCAAAGCTCATCGCGCCGCATGCGGTCGCTGCAAGCCGGTCTCGCCGCCTTATATCTACGCGGCCGGCATTCATCCCCATCGACGGCCAGCTCTTCGCTTTTGCAAACGGGCCTCGTCATTTAGTCAAGGAAGCTTCCGCTGTGTCCTCCGAACGCCTCTCGTCTCAGCTGCCGGCTTATACGGCTGGGCTGCGCTTAGCCAAGCGCTGTCTTGCCGCAGCGCTTGGCGCAGCGCTCGTTGCAGGAACGCTTTCTTCGATCGACGCGCTCTATGCCAGCCTTTCCCAGCCGGCAAATACCATCGCCGTCACGGCCAACGTGCCCTTTGAAATTTCCGGCACGCTCCCAGATTCGCCCGAAGCCCAAGCTGCAGCATCCGGACGCGCCCGACTTTCTCTTGACATCGAGCCCGACGCGGCGCACGTTGCCGTCAATTCAGTAGAGATCGTCAAGCGCACGCCTCTCTTCGGCTACCGCTGGCACGCCACGCTCATGATTTTGCCGCCGGCTGCCGGCAGCGCCTATACCGCCACGGCGACGCTCACCAACGGCCATACGCTGACGCTGGATCCCTGGCGAATTGAAATTTATCCAAGCAGCGAAGAGCTTGCCGCTCACAGTCCCTCCATCATCCGGCGTCTGTTGGACTGGAATCCGCTCGGCTTCGCCATCCGAGCCCTCATCGTGGCGCTTGTCGCCGCCGCAGGGTACCAGCTTCTGCTGCGTTGGCTCACCAAAATCTTTGCTGACAACGGCTTCCTGCGGGTCTATCACGCCAAGTCTGACGGCGACGACACGCTGCTCTACTGCATCGACAGCCGCGGCGCCATCGAGGCCGGCCGCAGCTACCCCGTTCTGACGGCGGCAGGTCAGCTCCTCGGCACTGCCGTCGCCTCGCAGACAGGCGCTCGCTACTGCGTGCTTCGCCTCACTTCCGCACGCGCTCGGGCAGGCTGCATCATCGCGCTGCCGAATGCTGTTGACGCCGACTAGCCCTAGCGGCAGTCAGCCCCTCAAGGCACAACCGGCCGATATTCAAGGCCGACGCCGTCGTCAAGTCGCGCCGATTCCATCAAAACAGCCTTGGCTTGGACTTCGGGCAGCAAACCGCTGCCGTTCAGCGCATGCAGGTCGCGGAACTGCACCGGCACGCTGCCCCGCCAAGCGCGGGCAAGCGTCACGTGCGCGCGGAAAGGCCGCGAATCGTACGCCACCCCCTCTTCCTCCAAAAGCGTTCTGACCCTTTGCGCAAACGCGCCAAGCTCCGCCTTCTCTTCCAGACCCGCCCAAAGAATGCCGCTGCGAAAAGTGCCGACCTGAGAAAACGCAAAGGTCAGCGGCACTGCCTCCAGACGGCTCAGCGCCTGTGCGATCCGCTTGGCCTCAGCCGGCTCAACCTCGCCGATGAAGGCCAGCGTCAGATGAAAATTCGTCGGCCGAACCGGCCTGCCTTTGAGCGCCCTGGCATCGCGCAGCCGGCACAAGAAAGCCTCAAGCGCCTGACGGCGCTCGCTGGGAAGCGAAAGCGAAACAAATACGCGCATGACGCTGCTTGGTGAAAGAGAAATAAAAGCTTCGCCGCCTGAAGCCGCGAAATTCTGATGCCCCATGGCAAAAAAGGGCGCCTTCCGGCGCCCCTGCGTAGCTTATATGCCTAACGGCTCACGCCGACAGCTGCGGCAGCGCCGCATCAGCGCTGCGCCTGCTTGCGGCGATACGCCGCACAAGCCTCGACGCAGTCTGCAATAAGCTTCGGCCCGTTGTAGATGAAGCCCGTGAAAAGCTGCACGAGCTTGGCGCCTGCTTCAAGCTTCTCCACAGCGTCCGCCCCCGTCATGACGCCGCCCGACGCAATGATCGGAATAGCCCCCTGGACGTGCTCGGCAACCAGCCGGACGACTTCCGTCGAACGCTCGCGAAGCGGTGCGCCCGAGAGGCCGCCGATTTCCTGGCCGTGCTCGAGGCCCTGCACGCGCTTGCGCGAAATCGTCGTATTCGTGCAGATGACGCCGTCGATGCCGTTTTCAATCAGCGTGTCGACCGCGCGAAGAATCTCGTCGTTCTCTAGATCCGGTGCCAGCTTGACGGCGATCGGCACATGCTTGCCGTTCATCTTGGCCTTCAAGGCTTCGCGCTTGGCGCAAATGCCCTTCACCAGGTGATCGAGCGAGCCGGCCGCCTGCAGCGTGCGCAGATTCTTCGTATTGGGCGAAGAAATGTTGATGGCGATGTAGTCGGCGTGGGAATACACCTTGTCGAGGCACTTTTCATAGTCGGAAAGCGCATCTTCAATAGGCGTCACGGCATTCTTGCCGATGTTGATGCCGAGCACACCGCCGCGCAGGCGGAAAGCGTCGGCGCTTTTCAGATTGCGAAGCACCTGATCGACGCCCTGATTGTTGAAGCCCATGCGATTGATGACGCCTTCGGCCGGAATCAGGCGGAAGAGGCGCGGCTTGGGATTGCCGGGCTGGGCAAGGGGCGTGATGGTGCCGATTTCGACGTGGCCGAAGCCGAGGCCGCCGAACGCGCTCACGCGGATGCCGTCCTTGTCCATGCCGGCCGCAAGGCCGATCGTATTCGGGAAGCGGATGCCCATCACTTCGACCGGATCGTCATCCGGGAAATGCGTGACCAGCTTGTGAAGGCCCAGGTTCACGATCCAATCCAGGCTCGCCATCGTGACAGAGTGAGCCATTTCGGGATTCATCGAGAAGAGAACGCGCCGGGCAATGGGATAAAGCGACATGGGGTATCCGATACTATTTAATGGAGGGAAGCGTGCAGAGGCCTGATGGCCGAAAGCGCAGATTCCGCGCTCTTTCGCCAAGCGGGAAAGCCTCGGCGGGAGCGCATCCTTATTCAAATAACGGCCGCAGCAGCTGAATCCTGCAGACATCTGCGCATGGCATTGCACCCTGCGCCTCACAGGATTAGGTCTGTCGGCTTAGTTTGAAATTATATCGTCAGGCGTTTTGACGCATGGCCGTTCAGACCTGCCTCTTCGTGAAAGTCACCGAGCATCCAGTCCTTGTCGGCCGAAAGGATCGGCACCATCTTATGCCTCAGCTTCTCCGAAGCACGCACTCAGAGAAGGCCGCGCCCGCTCTGCAGCATGCAGCCCGCTGCCATGGGTTACCCTCATCAGCAGCCGCAGGAATTGAGGCAGATGCGGAGCATCCTAAAAACTTTTCACATCGCCTCTTGACAATTTAAAAATTTATAGCCATAATTCAATCCTCGCTGATGAACAGCGAACCGAATTGCCGCGGGGTGGAGCAGTCCGGTAGCTCGTCGGGCTCATAACCCGAAGGTCGGAGGTTCAAATCCTTCCCCCGCAACCAACAATGAAAAGCCTCTGGTCGAAAGACCAGGGGCTTTTTCTTTATCTTTCGGCGGCCGCTCTGACGGCGCTTCACCCTTATGACCGCACCTCTGCCTACGGACATTCCCATCCGGCCAGCCTTCTGGAACGTGCCCCTGTGGGGCGAAATCGGCGTCTACATCGTCGGCATCGCAGCCGTGCTTCTCTGCGCCTGGGGCATCTGGCAGAACGTAAAGCGCTGGCGTGCAGGCAAGCCTTCGTCGCTGCCGCCCGATCCGACCCGCGCCAAGCGGGTGCTCGACGACGCCATTCTGCAGAAGCGCATCCGCGAAACGCCAGTCGGCCGCATGCACGCTGTGCTCGTAGCGGGCTTCTTCCTGCTCTTTCTCGGCACGGCCACCGCAACGCTCGACTGGGATATCGGCCACTACGTCTTCGGCGAGCAGTTCCTCAAGGGGACGGTCTACCTCGTCTACAAGCTCGTGCTGGACGCGGCTGGCGTAGCGGTTCTGTTCTGCCTGGCGCTCGGCGCCTCGCGCCGCTACCTGATGCCGCAGTCCGCGATCTCGCCGCTGCCCCGCGACAAGCGCTTCGCCTGCGCCTACGGCTCCCTCGCCTTCATCATCATCACGGGCTACCTGGTCGAAGGCCTGCGCCTCGCCGTGCAGCAGCCCGCCTGGATCGATTTCTCGCCTGTCGGCTCCATCGTGGCGCAGCTTCTTCTGCTTTGCGCCGGTCCGGAAGGACTGCAGCAGCTGCACGTCTGGATCTGGACGCTGCACGGCATCGCTGCGCTGGCCTTCATCGCCGCCGTCCCCCTCACCTACTACGCCCACGTCTACCGCACGCCGAGCGGCATTGCGGCGCGAAAGGCCGGTCCGGCCGGACGCCTGGAAAAGATCGACAACATCGAGGAGCAGGAGACGTTCGGCCTCACCAAGGTAGCCGAGCTCTCCTTCGCCGACCGCGCCTCGCTTGACGCCTGCGTCGAATGCGGCCGCTGCAACAGCGTCTGCCCGGCCGTGCGCGCCGGCACGCCCCTCGCTCCCCGCACGATCATCATGAAGCTCCGAGACCGCGCTGCGGCCGTCGACCGCGGCGAAGCGGACGACGTGGCGCTCGCGGGCGGCGTCGTCACGCATGAGGAGCTCTTCAGCTGCACCACCTGCGGCGCCTGCGCGCGCGTCTGCCCCGCTGAAATTCAGACGCCCGACCTCATCGTGCGCATGCGCCGGCACCTGGCTCTCGAGCAGGGCGAGTTCCCGGAAGGCTGCGCCACGGCGCTCGAAAACACAGCCAGCGTCGGCAATCCGTGGGGCCTTGACCCGTACGAGCGCCTCGACTGGGCGAAGGATCTTGACGTGCCCGTCGCTGAAGAAGGCCGCGAGTACGAAGTGCTCTACTGGGTCGGCTGCGCGGCGAGCTACGACCGCCGCGCCCGCAAGGTCGCCCGGGCCATGGTGAAGATTCTGCGCGCCGCCAAGGTCGACTTCGCCGTCATGGCCGAAGAGCGCTGCCACGCAGAGTTCGCCCGCCGGCTCGGCGAGGAGTACCTCTATCAGACGGCCGCGCAGGAAAACATCGAGAACTTCTCGCGCTACCGCTTCAAGCGCATCCTCACGGCCTGCCCGCACTGCTTCAATACGCTCAAGAACGAATACCCCGACTTTGAAGGCGGCCGCTTCGAGGTCGTCGATCATGCGAGCTTCATTCTCGAGCTCTTGAAGAGCGGCCGGCTTCCGGCGCGGCTCGAGCAGGCGGGCGACCTCACCGTCTACCACGATCCCTGCTACCTGGCGCGCCTCAATCGCATCACGGAAGCGCCGCGCGCGCTCATCGGCGCGGCGCGCTCCCGCACGGCCGAAGCGGCCGAATCGGGCGAGCGCACCTTCTGCTGCGGCGCGGGCGGCGGCCAGATGTGGACGGATCAGCGCCTCGGCAAGATGCCCGTCAACATGATCCGCATTGCGAACCTGCGCGCTACAGGCGCGCGCTCGATCGCCGTCGCATGCCCGCACTGCCTGACGATGCTCGAAACGGCGCGCTCCTCCCGCAAGGACGGCGACGACTTTGCGATTGAAGACATCGCCGAAATCATCGCCAAGGCGCTCCCGGCAGAGCCGGCTGAAGCCGACAAGCCGCATGCCTGACCGCTGCAGCGCCTATAAAGCAAGAGCCCGCGCTTCCCGACATCCGGGAGCGCGGGCTCTTTGCGTTCAAGTCTTCCGCCTGCGCCGCGTCAGAAAAGGCGGTACGGCAGCACTTCAGAGAAATCCTCCGAGAAGCCCTGCGCGCCCTCCACATAGGCGCGCATCGTGCGCATATCAGCTGCCCGCTGATTATTGTCGGGACTGTCAAGCACCACCATGACCAGACGGCGGCCGCCCACTTCGCTCTGCACGACCATGCAGCGGCCTGCCGCAGTCGTGAAGCCCGTCTTCTGAATGCCGATCCGCCAGGACGGATCGCCGATGAGCCGGTTCGTGGTGCGCAGGCTCACCGAGCGCTTGCCGGCGCGAAGCGTTGCCGCCGGCGCCGTCGAGGCGCTGCGGATCGTCTGATATTCATAAACAGCCGCCACGAGCTTGGACAAGTCGCGCGCTGTCGCATGATTGCGGTTGTCGAGCCCCGTCGGATCGGCAAAGTACGAATCCTTCATGCCGATTTCGGCCGCCTTCTGATTCATGAGGCGGATGAATTCGCGGATGCCGCCCGGATACGTGCGCGCAAGCGCATGCGCCGCTCGATTGTCCGAGCTCATGAGCGCGGCCTTCAGCACAGCCTCGCGCGTCATCACCATGCCGCTGCGAAGCTTGGACACGGCGCTGCTGCGCACGTAGTCGTCGCGCGTGATCTTGATCTTCTGATCGAGCGGCAAACCGCTCTCCGCCACCACGAGCGCCGTCATGAGCTTCGTCACGGACGCGATCGGCAGCGGCACGTCGGCATTCTTGACGACAAGCTCTTCGCCCGTGTCCTGATCGACGGCGAAGGCGACGGAGCTGCCGAGGCGCAGCGGATCCTCCGTCTTTCGGAGGCCGGCGAGCGTTGCCTGCGAAGGCGCCGCCGGACGGCGGCGCTGCGCGCGGAGCTTGCGCTTCTTAAGCGATGTGCGCTTCGCCGAGGCTTTCGGCGCCGCGCGATGGACCTTGGCCGTGCGCACTGCCTTGGTCCGCTTGGCGGCTCGCGCCGTCTTCTTGGCCCCCTGAGCTGCCTTTGCCGGCTTCGCCGCCGCGCTGATCGGCACCAGCTTTGCCTTGGTCTGGGATGAAGATGCCGCCGCTTCGGCTGCGGCGGCTGAAAGAGGCGAAAGCGAGAACGACAGCCCCAGGGCGGCCGCTGAAGCAAAGACAAAAGTGCGGAAGAGAGACTGCGGCATGGCAGAACAAAAGCGCGAAGGTGGCGGGGGCGAGCAGAGGCGCGCGACGAAAGTTAGTTATTTTCCCGCATGTGCGCCGCGCGCGCAATGCGTCTCACCGCCGGAGCGCTCCGTCCGCTTCGTCTCTCCGGCTGCCCTTCGGACTGCCGCTCCCGGCTGCGGCGCCGAGCGGCAGGCCCGGCCGCTTCAAGCCGAAGGGCCGGACGCGCCGCTCAGAGCCTCGCAATCGACTGCCAGACGCGCTCGAGGCGCTTCACGCTGACCGGCATCGGCGTGCGGAGCTGCTGCGCAAAGAGCGACACGCGAAGCTCTTCGAGCAGCCAGCCGAATTCTGCGAGGCGCGGATCGGGCTCGCCGCGCCGAGCGGCCACGGCGCGCAGCCACGGCGCCGCCAGGCGCTCGATCTCCCGCTGCTTCGCTTCGTCTCTTGCCGGATCCGCCGCGTAGCGGTCCAGGCGGTAGACGACCGCCTTCATGTAGCGCGGATAATGAGCGAGCTGCGCGAGCGGCACGATCGACAGAAAGTGCGCGGGGAAGAGCCGCTTGAGCTGCTGCGTCACGTCGGCGGCGAGCGCATCGCTGCCGATGCGCTTGAGCTTGAGCGGAATCTGCGTCGCCTGCGAAACGATCTCCGTCATGAGGCGCGCAATTTCGCCTGCCACGAGCGACAGCCTGGCGCGGGTGTCGTCGCGCCGGGCCTTGAAGGCTGCTTCGTTCGTCGGCAGCGGATCCGCCATTGCCGTCGCGTTGAGCGCGCAGTCGACGACGTCGTCCTCGAGCGACGAGAAGCTTTCAAACGAATCGGCCAGTCCCGGCACGACCGAAGCCTGCACCTGCACGCGGCCGAGGTCTCGGAGCGAGCGCTCGACGAACTTCACCTGCTCCTTCATCGTGAGGCGGAAGAGCTTTCTCAAACCCTTGCGATGCGCCTTCTGCGCTTCGCGAGGATCATCGAAGACTTCAATCGAGCAGGCATCGCCGCAGTCGACGATCGCCGGATGCCCGATCAGCGTTTCGCCGCGGCGCTGAATCTCCATCAGCTCCGGCAGCTCGCCGAAGGTCCAGTCCGTCAGCGCTTCGCCTTCCGCGAGGCCCGCCGCCACCGCGGCGTCCTGCTCGGCGACGCGGCGGAACGTCGCCTGCGCGGCTTCGCCGAGCTCGGCGCGAAGCTCCGCAAGATTGCGTCCCATGCCGAGCTGCCGGCCGTGCTCGTCGACCACTTTGAAATTGAGGATCAGATGCGCCGGAAGCTGCTCGGGCTTGAAGTCCGCCGGCGTGCAGGGCACGCCGGCATTTTCCCGGATGTCGGCCGCCAGCGCCTGCAGGAAGGGCACGCTCTGGGGAGAGCCGTCCTTCATGCGCGAGAAGAAGTCCTTCGCATACGCCTCAATCGGCACGCAGTGGCGGCGAATCTTCTGCGGCAGGCTCTTCAGCAGCACCTGCGCCTTCTCCTTCACCATCCCGGGCACGAGCCATTCGGCGCGCACCGAGTCGATCTGATTGAGCGCGAAGAGCGGCACGGTCATCGTCACGCCGTCCTTGGGGTTGCCGGGCTCGAACTGGTAGGAGAGCGCCATGTCGACGCCCGCCATCGTCATCGTCTTGGGGAACCAGCTCGTGACGATCCCTGCGGCCTCGTGCCGCATGAGCTCTTCCTTCGTGAGGCGCAGCACCTTGGGATCCTTCTTTTCCGCCTCCTCCACCCAGCGCTTGAGCGAAACGGCGGAGCAGACGTCGGCGGGCAGATGCTGATCGTAGTACTCGAAGATCAGATCGTCGTCGATCAGCACGTCCGGACGGCGCGTTTTGTGCTCAAGCTCCTGAATCTCGGCGACGAGCCGCTGGTTGTGCTTGAAGAACGCCGGACCGTTCTCGAGCTCGCCCTCGACGAGCGCCTGCCGGATGAAGATCTCGCGCGCGAGCACCGGATCGTGCGGCGCAAAGCTCACGCGCCGGCCCTGATAGATCGTGAGGCCGTAGAGCGTGCCGCGCTCCATCGCCACGACTTCGCCGCGGCGCTTCTCCCAGTGCGGCTCGCTCCACGTGCGGCGCATGAGCAGGCCGGCCGCCTTTTCGATCCATTCGGGCTCGATGTCGGCGACGCAGCGCGCATAGAGCTTCGAGGTCTCCATGATCTGCGCGGCGAAGATCCACCGTCCGGCCTTCTTGGCGCGAACGGAGCCCGGCCAGATCCAGAACCGAATGCCGCGCACACCCAGATAGGGCGGCTGACGGAAGTCACTTTCGACCGCCTTCGAGCCGATGTTGCCGAGAAGGCCCGAGAGCAGCGCGCGGTGCACTTCTTCGTAGGTTGCGGGCTCTGCGCTCGTGCGCCAGCCGAGCTCCTCGGCGAGCGCGCGCAGCTGCGCCTCCACTTCGCGCCATTCGCGAAGCCGCCGCGGCGACAGGAAGCGCCGCTTCATCTCGGCGTCGAACTTGCGGTTGCTTTCCTTTTCTGCGCGGGCCTTTTCGACGAAGTCCCAAAGCTTCACGTAGGAGAGGAAGTCCGAGCGCTCGTCGGCGAGCTTCTTATGCTCGGCGTCAGCGGCCTGCTGCGCGTCGATCGGACGCTCGCGCGGATCCTGAACGGAAAGGCCCGAGCAGATGATGAGAAGCTCGCGCAGCGACCCGAACGTCTGTCCGGCGAGCAGCATGCGGCCGAGCTTCGGGTCGAGCGGCAGCTTCGCGAGCTCCCGTCCGATCGGCGTGAGCGCGCCCTTCTCGTCCAGAGCGCCGAGCTCCTGCAGAATGGCGTAGCCGTCCGCAATCGCCTTCGGCGGCGGCGCCTGCACGAAGGGAAACTCGCGGATGTCGCCGAGCTTGAGGGACATGGCGCGAAGGATCACCGCCGCAAGGTTCGAGCGCATGATCTCCGGATCCGTAAAGGCCGGACGAGACTTGAAGTCCTCTTCGCTGTAGAGACGAATGCAGATGCCTTCGGCCACGCGGCCGCAGCGGCCGGCGCGCTGATTGGCGGAGGCCTGGCTCACGCGCTCGACGAGCAGCTGCTCGACCTTCGAGCGGTACGAGTAGCGCTTCACGCGCGCGTAGCCCGGATCGACCACATAGCGGATGCCGGGCACGGTGACGGACGTCTCGGCGACATTCGTCGCGAGGACGATGCGGCGCCGGCTGCCGGGGCGGAAGACGCGCTCCTGCTCGGCCGCCGAGAGCCTTGAATAGAGCGGCAGGATCTCCGTCGTGCCGACGCGGCTCTTTCGCAGATAGTCCGCCGCTTCGCGGATTTCCCGCTCGCCGGGGAAGAAGACGAGGATGTCGCCTCGACCTTCCATCTCCAATTCGCTCACGGCATTGTCGATCGCAGCGAGCATGGTGCGGTCGTCCTCTTCGTCCGCATCTTCAATCGGACGGTAGCGGACTTCCACCGGATAGGTGCGGCCGGAGATGGTGAGCACGGGCGCAGGCTTGCCGTTGACGGCAAAGTGCGCCGCAAAGCGCTCGGCGTCGATCGTGGCCGACGTGACGATCACCTTGAGGTCGGGGCGCTTCGGCAGCAGCCTCTTCAGGTAGCCGAGCAGAAAGTCGATGTTGATCGAGCGCTCGTGGGCCTCGTCGATGATGATGGTGTCGTAGGCGGAAAGCATCGGATCCGTCTGCGTTTCCGCAAGCAGAATGCCGTCCGTCATGAGCTTGATCGTGGCGCCCGGCGCCGTCTTGTCCGTAAAGCGCACCTTGTAGCCCACGACGTCGCCGAGCGGCGTCTTGAGCTCTTCGGCAATGCGCTTGGCGATCGAGCTCGCCGCAATGCGGCGCGGCTGCGTATGGCCGATGCGGCCGGTTTCGCCGCGGCCCGCCATCATGGCAATCTTCGGCAGCTGCGTCGTCTTGCCGGAGCCCGTTTCGCCGCAGACGATGATCGCCTGATTCTCGCGGATGGCCTGAATGATCTCATCGGCCCGCTCCGACACGGGAAGTCCCGGCATGAGCTCGAAGGGCGGCACGGGATTGCGCCGCTCTGCGTACGTGAGGCGCGAGCCGCCGTCCTTCGCCTCCCGAGGCGGACGGTCGGAGCCGGGCGCGCGGCGCCGCTTGGCCTTTTCTGCCGCAGCAAGCGCCGCATTTTCCGGCGCCGACTCGGCCGTGCTGCGCCGCCTGGGTCCGCTCGCGCCGGACGCGCGCTCTGCAGCACCCGCCGCTTTGGCGCGAAGCGCCTTCGGGTCCTGCGGCGCCGATGCGGCGCCCTCGGCCGCGCGCAGATGGCCGCCCGCCGAAAAGGCCTCGAGGCGCTTGAGCTCTTCGGCGCTTGCGCGCCGGCCGCCCTTCGTCGAAAGCGTCTTGCGCGCAGCGCCCGTCCTGCCGGTCTGAGCGCCTTCTTCAGCGGCGCGCTTGGATTCGCCTTTTACGGCGCTCCTCGCCTGACTTTTGTTCTCTTTGGCTTCACTCGCCTCCCGAAACGTTGCGCCGGAGCGCTCCGCCGCGCTCGCTAGCGCCGAACCAAAAGCGCCGGCAGGCTTGGGCAGCGGCTTCGGGGCAGGCTTTTCTACAGGCTTTGCCGCAGCGGGCGCTGCCGAGCGGGTAGCCGCCGATGCAGCCGGTGCTTGAGGCGCAGGCTGCCGCATGCCGGATCCCTTCTCCGCCTTGGCGAGCCGGCGGCGCTCGAGCGCCTCTGCTTCTTCGCGGGCCCGAGCCTCCTCAGTCTTTTTGCGGGTTTCCGCAAGAGCCTGATCGACATCGGTTTTGACTTTTTGAAAGGCGGCAAAAAGTGCGCTTTGAGCCATGACGGTTGAAAAAGAAGAAAAGACAAAGAAGAGGCGGCGGACTGATGACGCATCCGCGCGCGGCAGCTGGCGCCTAGAAAACGGAAGGCTTCTGATGCGCCTGCAGAATCGGCCCGCAGTTTATCAGGGGTGAAGCGCCGCTTATTGCAAAGACGCATGGCTGCCGTTGCAAACGCGAACCGCTTGTCTATCGGCAAAAAGCCGCTTTCGCTTCACTGACCCGCTAAACTTTCGTCCATCCGCCGATGGACAGACCCGTCGGCATGCATGACCAACTGAATGATGCTCCCCGCTGCGGGAGCGCTTTGTGGAGAAGCCTCATGACCCGCATGGTCAACTGCGTGAAGCTTAAGAAGGAGGCCGAAGGCCTCGATTTTCCGCCGTTCCCGGGCGAGCTCGGCGTGCGCATCTGGCGCCATGTGAGCAAGGAAGCCTGGGCCGAATGGACTCGTCTGCAGACGATGATGGTGAACGAATACGGGCTGAATCTTGCCGATGCATCGGCACGACAGCACTTGATGAGCCAGTGCGAACGCTATTTCTTTGGCGACGGCGGAGACGTGAACGTGCCCAACTATGTGGCGCCGAAGGCTGAAGAGCCCCAAAAAGCCTGATTTGTAGAGTAGCGTCTTGAAAGACGCTTCTGCATTCAAAATTGTCTCTGCCCTATCCCCAGAAAGCGTTCCGCTTTCTGGGGATAGTTATAAAAAAATCGCCACCGACAGGGTAGTTTGAGACTTTGAATGCTTAGCGCTGCTTGAAAAAGCGATTGGAAAGACAATTTCCCCATATCGTCAAAAACAGCTTTCCTCCTCAATAAATGTGTTGAGAATGCTGCTTGATAAAATTGAAAATTTGTGCACAAAAATCAAACATCCGCACTACGAAAACGCATCCGGATCAGCCGAAACAAATAAGATTTTCTCATTGAGTAAATTTATTTTTGCGTTTTCATATGTTATCTGCATTTGGCTTTTATCTACATTTTTATTGCAGGCTTTCGGAGAAAAGCCGCATACAGTCCAAACGCTAGCTGTCTTCGTTTTCTGTTCATTTTTCTGCGCTTCTCAGAAAACATTTAAATATTTAGTTCTCCCAGCCACAATCGTTATTGGAATATATTCTCCAATTGGATTTTTATATGGGAAGCCAAGTTATCAATTTATTGTATCGCTCTTTGCAACAACTTCCAGCGAAGCATCTGAATTCTTAGCTAACTTTCCTCTAAGCTTAATAATTAAAGGATTATCAATTCCCATCTTAGGGATCTTGTCATATTTAGTAGCCAAACAAGGAAATTTATTGCCTTGGAGAAACAAAACTTACGTTTTGCTGTCTGCTTTGATCTTAATTTTATGCGGCAGACCCACCCCCTTTTTCCATACCTTGAAAGCTGCTTTTTTCCAAGTAGATGAAGAAAATGCAGCCATTCATTCGTTGATGAAGCAAAGTTCGTGGGAAAATGTCACCGGAGGGTCAAAGCCTACAGACTACATTCTCGTCATCGGTGAAAGCGTTCGCCGTGATTTTTTGAATATATATGGCTATCCTGTAAGAAATACGCCATTTCTGTCACAATCAAATCAGGCTACGGTTGTGAATGGCTTGACATCCGCAGCGCAGAACACGGCAGCATCGTTGCGCTTGATGCTAACTTGGCCGAAAGTAAACGAATGGGAGCCTAGATATAACTACAACTTTATTTCGTTGGCCAAAGCTGCTGGATACAGGACAGTCTGGCTTTCAAATCAAGGTTATAGCGGCATTGACACGCCTGTGACAGCCATTGCTAAACAAGCTGATAGCACGATATTTACAACAGGAGAAAGCTCAACTGGATCGACCGCTTCAGACCTTGTCTTATTGAAGCTTCTCCAATCTGAATTGGGCAAAGAGACGACTGGTTCCCGCTTGGTTGTACTGCATATGATGGGCTCCCACTCTAGTGCTTGTCGACGCGTACGAGAAATGAGAATGGAATATTCGTACAAAAGTTCCGACAAATCATATAAGGAGCTAGCTTGTTATTTAAGCACCATTCGCCTCGCCGATCGACTTCTTGAGCAGGCCACATCTATGATGAACAAATATTCGTCTCAGACTGGCCGCCCGTTCTCTATTCTTTGGTTTTCAGACCACGGTCAAACCCAAAAGCTGGAAGACGGCATGCACAAAATGCGGCATGGGAACATGGATTGGCCTAGCTTTGAAGTGCCGTTAATTAAAATTGACTCAGATGCTAAAAAAGCCGTTCACATTGACAGCTTCAAGAGCGGTTTGTGCTTTACCTGCGGTCTAGCAGGCTGGATGAACATCCGCGCGAAGGATCTGCCGGCATGCAATCTTTTTGACGGGAAAGATGACCCGGATTTTGGCTTGAAAGAACGTCTCAAGAACGCGGACAAAGATCCGGCAGAAGTATTTGATGTCCAATGGGGAAAGACGGATCTTTAGCGTTAAAAACCTGACTTACGAAACCGCTATCTCTATCCAAACCGCAAGCTGCCAGAGGCCTTCTCAATTGAAGGCCTGCTGGCAGTGCTAGGAACTTAGTCCTGAAGGTCTTCGCGGCGGAAGGTCTTCACGCCGTCGGCCGTGCCGAGCAGCAGCACATCTGCACCGCGGTTGGCGAAGAGGCCGACCGTCACAACGCCCGGCCACATGTTGATTTCGCGCTCAAGCGCCGCGGGATCCTTGATGGACAGACCAGCCGCATCCACAATCCAGCAGCCGTTGTCCGTGATGAAGTCGCGGCGCTTCGGTTGGGCGCCGAGCGCGGCGAGCTTCTTCGAAACGATGCGCGCCGCCATCGGAATGACTTCTACGGGAAGCGGGAATTTGCCGAGCGTCTCCACCTTCTTCGACGCATCGGCGATGCAGACGAACGTCTTCGCGGCCGACGCAACGATCTTTTCGCGCGTGAGCGCGCCGCCGCCGCCCTTGATCATGGAAAAGCCGCCGTCGATTTCATCCGCGCCATCAATATAGACGCCGATTTCATCGACTTCGTTCAGATCCAGCACCGTAAAGCCCAATGCGGCAAGGCGCTTCGTCGAACGTTCGGAGCTCGACACGCAGGCTGGGATCCGATCGCGAATTTCAGGAAGCATGTCGATGAAGAAGTCGACCGTAGAGCCAGTGCCGACGCCGAGAATTTCACCGGGACGCACATAGTCGAGCGCGGCGCGCGCGACGGCCTGCTTGAGTTCGTTCTGAGAGGCAGACATGAGAAATAAGGCTGAGTTGAAGGCTCAAAGGCTTGCAGCAAGCCTTTGAGCAGAAGAAGGAAGATTTCGGGCTCATTGTATCCGCGGCGGCAGCGCCAAACGTCAAAGCCTGGCCGATGGAAGGCACCAGCTAGGACCGCCGGCTGAAAGCACGTCGCCGCCGCAGCGCCATAATGACGGAATGCTTCAACGGACAGCTCTGCAACAGCTTCGCCGCTCTGCCGTCCCCATTTTTCATCTTTCCGTTCCGCTCATGTCTGACGACTCCTACGCCCAGACCGTCGCTTCTGCCTTTGAAAAGCTCAATGCCGGCGACGAGGCCCAAGCTTCCGCAGCATCGTCCCGCACCTTCTGGGCGGCGGTGGCAACCATCGCCGCCGTAGCCGCCGTGCTGGCCGCCCTCGGCATGTATGTGATCGGCGCCGACCGGCGTGCAGAAGAGATCCGCCTGCAGCAGGCCGCCGGCCTGGCCGCTCAATCGCTCGAGTCGCACATCCTCTCGACGACGGAAGTGGTGCAGAAGCTCTCCATGCGATTTTTGCCGCCTACGAGACTCGAGAGCCAAATTGCCAGCGCCGACTTCATGGCGGCCACCATCATGAAGGAGCGGCGCGAAATTCTTGAAGTGGCCCTTGTCGACAAGTCCGCCACCGTCATTGCCAACTGGCGGTCCAGCGAAACGCCGTCGCACGAGCTGTTCATCAAAGGCGAGCGAATCACGGCCGGACACTTCCAGAAGGCGCTCGATCTTGTTTACGAGAAGGATTCGTCCGCCATCTCGGGCCTCTATACGCGTCCCGACACGGACCGCGTCTACGCGAGCCTCATCACACCTTCGCCCGCAGCCGATCAGATGATCGTCGTACGCCTGGACCTGTCGCGGCTTCTGACTGCCGCCATTGCGCGCAGCCAGGCCGGCGGCGCCGATTACCGCTTCAGCTTTGTTGAAGACGGACAGCCGCTCGTCCCCAACAGTCCCTCGACAGAAGCCACGGAAGAAGATCACGGCGTTGCTGCGGCGCTTCGCAAGCTTTTCGGCTCCGGCCGCATGCACTGCACCGTGCCGCTTCGCTTTCTCGGCATCCCCGTCTCATCTGGCGCAGCGCTTGAAGCATCGAGCTATGCACATGCGCTCTTCACCACCAACCGCGTGCAGTTTTTGGCCGGCGCCGGACTCGCCGCGCTGCTGCTGCTCTCGCTCGGCTTCCTGATGCATTCGCTGCGCCAGCAGCAGAGGGCGCACCGCCTCCTCGCAACCGAATATGCGCTGCGTCGCGCCATGGCTGAATCGTCCGTTGCCGGCATCCGCGTGACGGACACGAACGGCAAGATTCTCTACGTCAACGAAACCTTTCAGAAGATCGTGGGCTACCGCGCCGACGAGCTTGTAGGCCTCAAGCCGCCCTACCCCTATTGGACGGCCGACTTCACGGAACGCGTGCTCGCAGAGCCGCCGCTCGACCCAGGCACCCCTCGTCCGCCTGTCGAATTTGAAGCGCGCCATCGCAACGGCGACCGCTTCTTTGCCGAGCTTCGCACCTCAAAGCTCTACGACAGCCGCGGGCGGGAGCTCGGCTACATCGGCGCGCTTTATGACGTCACCCCGGAATTCCAGGCCAAGCAGCGGCTCGAAGAAGCCAACGAGCGCTTTACCCGCGTGATGGAATCCATGAATTCCGCCATCGCAGTCGTCAGCGCCGCGAACCGCACAAAGCTCGCCTTTGCCAACCGCACCTATCGGGAGCGCTTCGGCGAGGATGCCGCAGGCGCTGCCCGCCTGCTCGACGCGGCGTCAAAGCTGCCGCAGACGCCGCACCGCTCGGAGATTTACGACCAAGAAACCGGCCGCTGGTGGGACGCTAAGTCGCAGAAGATCACCTGGACCAAGGGCGAACCAGCCATTCTCGTTGCGGCGAGCGACGTCACGGCCCGACGCGAATTTGAAATTGCGCGCGAAGAGCAGAAGCGGCGCGCCGAATCCACGCAGCGCCTCGTCACGATGGGCGAAATGGCGAGCTCGCTCGCACATGAGCTCAATCAGCCTCTTGCCGCCATCGCCAACTACGCGGGAGGCGCGCTCTCGCGTCTTGAAGCGCATACGCTGACGGACGACCAGTCGCAGATGGTCTTCTCGAAGATCGAAAGCCTCGCCGAGCGCGCCGGACGCATCATCGTCCGCATCCGCGGCTTTGCCAAGAAGACGGGCGCCGTGATCGAAGCTGTTTCGGCCGAGACAGTCGTCTCGGACACCTTCGAGCTCGCGCTCATCATGGCGAAGAAGTTCCGTGCGCGCGTTGAAGCCGATATTGAGCCCAATCTGCCCATGATCAAGGGCGACAGCGTGATGCTTGAGCAGTTGCTACTCAATCTCATCAAGAACGCGCTCGAAGCTGCGGCAGAAAGCCCGGTTCGCGACGTGCTCGTCAAAGTTGCCGCTGAAACGCTGCCGCCGCCTGCGCCCAACGGCGAATCTCGGCCGGTCATCCGCTTCAGCGTCATCGACCACGGCCCCGGCATTCCGGATGCCACCAAAGCGCAGCTCTTCGACGCCTTCTATTCCACCAAGAGCGAAGGCATGGGCATGGGCCTCAACATCTGCCGCACGATTGCGGAGCTCCACGGCGGCCGCATCACGATCTCGGACACGCCGGGCGGCGGCAGCACCTTCAGCTTCACGGCGCCCGTCTTCTCTCCGGAAGCGCTGGAGCGGTTCCTCGCCGCCAAGCGCGAAGCGGCAGCCGCCGAAGAGGCTGCCAGGAATGCAAGAATCAATGCGAATCTATAAAAATATTAAACGCACCCATTCATTATTGAACCTTCAGAATAAGCCTCCAGAATTAAACCTAGAGCACAACATAGCATCAGACAGTCGATAGTACACAAGACTCAATAAGAGCATCCCCTGCAGAAAAACAAAATGATGATAAAAACTCTTTCCATTGAAGGCTTCCGTGGCTTTAATAAAAAACAAACCCTTCATTTTTCAATTCCAGTCAACAATAAACCTGGAAGCGGCCTTAACATTCTTGTCGGCTCTAACAATTCTGGAAAAACAACAATTATTGAGTCGATCCAATCATTTATTGGGAACAACCCTCCCTCTTTCTCAGAAGGACGACGAAATCTATTAACCCAACAACGGATAAACTTAGAATTAGTTGACGAAACAGACCAACAATACACCATTAAAACAATATCTGCAGGCGGCAGCTCTACAGAAAAAAACTTCCCCTTCAATCTAAACTTTTATGTAATTCCTTCTCGACGGGCTGTTGCTTTTGAATTCCATAGCATGTCATGGGACAGAAATTTTTACATAGCAGAAGAATCTAAGCTCAAAAGTCAAAGATCTAGTCATTTAGACAACTTTCCTGCGCGACTTTTTCAAATCTTAAAGAAAAAGAATGAATTCGATAAAATATTATCGAAAATATTAGGAAAAGATTTTTCTTGGACAATTGAACAGCGAGACTCTGGTCAATATTACATTAAACACAGTGTTGGCAATATATCTCATAGCGCAGAAGGCATTGGAGATGGCATTTGGAGCATCTTTACAATTTGCGCAGCGTTGTTTGATGCACCTCCAGACTCAACCATCATTATTGACGAACCTGAACTATCTGTACACCCTGCCCTACAAAAACGCTTAATGTCACTTTTAATTACATACAGCGACAAATACCAAATTATAATCAGCACACACTCCCCATATTTCATCGACTGGAAATCCATAATTAATGGCGCTTCGTTAACTAGAGTTACAAAAGAAAACACTGAAGTTCACTGTTACCAATTAACCCATGAATGCGCAAAAAAATTCGAAGGGCTAATGAAAGGCATGAACAATCCTCATGCTCTTGGCCTTGAGTCCAAAGAGGCTTTTTTCCTAGAGGATCAAATTATCCTTGTGGAAGGACAAGAAGATGTTTTGTGCTTCCAAAAGATTCAAGAACAGCTTTCCGAAAATTTCAATGGGGTTTTCTTCGGTTGGGGCGCAGGCGGAGCAGCAAACATGGAAAAATTCCTTAACCTATTTAAGGAATTGGGATACAAGAAAATCGCCTGCATCCTAGATGGTGACCAAAAAGAAAAAGCCGAAAGCTTACAAAAACAATTCAAAGAATATAAAATAATTGTATTGTCAAAAAATGATATCCGAGACAAGCAAGAGAGGACAACAAGACCAAAAGACGGAATTACAAACAGGCAGGGAGAACTCAAAGATGAACACAAAGATGAAATAAAATCAATAATACAAAATGTCAACGACTTTTTCGCTAGTCGACCCTAACCGCTAACATCTTAAATATTAACCCTTGCACCGTCCATAAAATGGATCCATATATCCATTCCCCACAAAACAATAATTATATCTGTTAAGCGCTTTAAAAGCATATATTACACAACGGGAAAATAGATAAGGCATCAAAATAACATCATCTCAGTAAAACAACAATACAGTTTTCCAGCATCCTCATCAAAAAAACAAAGAGTGATCAGCTGCATTGACAAATCTGTCAACCCCAAGGCTTCGGCAGGCGGCAAGCCTGATAAAATATTCGGACTTAAAAAGGGAGAGATATCCAACCATGCACCCAACCTACGACACCGACGAAGATCTGCTTGAAATGCCGGGCGTGGTCTACATCGTGGACGATGAAAAGGAGGTTCGCGATTCGCTGCGCTGGAACCTGGATGCCCCAGGCTCCTACCGCATTGAAACTTATGAATCCGGCGAAACCTTCATCGCGCAGTTCAATGAGAACGTGCCGTCGGTCATCATCTGCGACCTGCGCATGCCGGGCATGTCGGGCGCAGACGTCCAGGACCACCTCCTTAAGCGCCACATCACGGCGCCCTTCATCTTCCTCACCGGCCACGGCGATGTGCCGCAGGCGGTGGAAGCCTTCAAGAAGGGCGCGGTCGACTTCATTCAGAAGCCGTTCCAGCAGAATGTGCTCAAGGATCTCGTCAACCGCATGATGGCGCGCGCGAAGGAGCTTCGCCGCCGCCGCATTCAGCTTGAAGCGAACCGCAGCCTCATCGAGAAGCTCACGCCCCGCGAGCAGCAGGTGCTCGACCGCATCGTGCACGGCCGCCTCAACAAGCAGATCGCCGACGATCTCGGCATTTCGATCAAGACTGTTGAAGCGCACCGCGCTTCGATCATGGACAAGACCGGCTCCGGCACCGTTGCGGATCTGATGCGCGTTGTCGTCAAGTCCGAGCTCTTCCCGCAGATTTCGGCCACGCTCGCAGAAGCGGTTGCCGGACTGCCCGGCATGACGGCTGAAGCCGGCCTGCCGCACACGAAGGAAAACGAAGAGCACAACGCCCGCATGGAGCAGGCCCGCATTGCGGAAGAGGAAGCCAAAGCCCGCGCAGAAGCCGCTCATCCCGGACTCTCGACGCTGCCGCACCTGCCCTCGGATCTTGACGGCAGCTTTACCGTGACGCCGATCCTTTACCCCACCGGCCAGCGCCGCTGATGCGCTGACACGCCAGGTGTGCTTCAGGCTTGTTGAAGGCCGAAGCGCATCAGCATTCGGCTTCAAGCCCGCCTGCGCTCCGCGCAGACGGGCTTTTGCTTATACGGCGCGCCTCTCGGCATCTTTAAAGGAAAAACTATTTTTCCGGCAGCTCTTCACGCGGCCTTCATGGACGATAATCGAAGCTTCGTCAGCAAGGCTTCGCCGCCGCTCGTCCTCTCTGCGAAAGGAAAAGCGGCCGCCCTGCTGTTTTTCTTCTCCTTTTCCATTGGGGGCCCTGATGACGGCAGCAATCCTAGACGGCCGCGCCATTGCGCAGCGGATTGAAGCCTCGCTTCGCGAGGAGTCCCTCGCACTTGCCAAAACGCTCGGCCGCGCGCCAACGCTCGCCGTCGTGCTGGTGGGCGATGACCCGGCAAGCGCCGTCTATGTGCGAAGCAAATCCCGCGCATGCCTGCGAACGGCCATTGATTCGAAGGAATTCCGGCTGGCGGCCGGCGCTGCGGAAGCGGAGCTGCTTTCGCTCATCGATCAGCTCAACGCCGATGCCACAGTCGACGGCATTCTCGTGCAGCTCCCGCTTCCCAAGCAGATCAGCCCCGAAGCGGTCATCGCACGCATTGATCCGGCTAAGGACGTCGACGGCTTTCACGTTTATTCCGCCGGCGCGCTCATGACCGGGCGCTCGGAAGGCTTCCGGCCCTGCACGCCGCTCGGCGTCATGCGGCTGATTGACGAGGCCGGCTGCAATCCGGCCGGCAAGGAAGCCGTGGTCATCGGCCGCTCGAACATCGTCGGCAAGCCTCAGGCGCTCATGCTCCTCGAAAGAGACGCCACCGTGACGCTCGCGCACAGCCGCACGGCCAATCTGCCTGAAATCGTCCGCCGCGCAGACATCGTGATTGCCGCGGCCGGCCGGCCGAAGCTTGTCACGCCGGACATGATCAAGCCGGGCGCCGTCGTCATCGACGTCGGCATCAACCGCGGCGCAGACGGCAAGCTCTGCGGCGACGTCGATCCTGCCGTCGCGGACGTAGCGGGCGTGCTGTCGCCCGTGCCGGGCGGCGTCGGACCGATGACGATTGCCATGCTGATGTCCAATACCATCGAAGCGGCAAGACGGCGCAGCAAGGCCGCCGCTCAGCCGCACTGATGTCTTTTCTAAAGCCTCCCGCCGCCAGGCCGCTCAGGCTTGGGGCGGAAGAGAAATCGCTTTTTTCACCACCGCTGACGCCTTCTCGATGAGCACGGGCGCATGCAGCGCAAGCCGCTCTGCGCCGCTCCGACGCCGTTCTTTCAGCAGAAGCGCCTCAGCATTACTTTTCCGAAACGACATGACTGACATTGAGCAGCTGGCGCCTGCAGGCGCCGATGCATCCCTCTCCCAAAACCCGCTTCTGGCGCTTGACGGCTTTCTCGACTATGCCGCCATCCGCCCCGAGCATGTCGCGCCCGCCGTTCATGAACTCTGCCGCCGCGTTGAAGCGGCGCTCGAAAAGGCGACGGCGCCAGACACGCCTGCCACTTGGGAAGCCGTTGCCGAACCGCTGGACGAAGCGACGCTCGACTTTGCTCGCGCCTGGGGCGCGGTAGGCCACCTCGAAAGCGTGGCGGATACGCCCGCGCTTCGCGACGCCTACAACGCCGCGCTGCCGGAAGTGACGGAGCTCTTCCTGCGCCTTTCGCAGGACGAACGGCTTTTTGAAAAATATCGCGAGATGAGCTCTGGCGCCGCCTTTGAGGCGCTCTCTCCCGTGCGTCAGCGCATTGTGAAGCGCGAAATCCGCGACTTCGTTCTCTCAGGCGCAGATCTTCCTGAGCCGCAGAGAAGCCGCGTCAAGGAAATCGGCCAGAAGCTCAGCCAGCTCTCGCAGAAATTCAGCGAAAACCTTCTTGACGCCACGAACGCCTTCGAGCTGCTGGTGGGCGAAGACGAAGCCGCCCGGCTTGAAGGCATCCCTGCCGATACGCTCGCGCTCTACCGCGCAAGCGCCGAAGCCGCCGGCAAGAAAGGCTGGCGCATCACGCTGCAGTTCCCCTCCTATCTCCCCGCCATGAAGTACTGCGCGGACCGCAGCCTGCGCGAAACGCTCTACAAAGCCTTTGCAACGCGCGCGGCGGAATTTGACGGCGGGAAGTATGACAATACGCCGCTCATCAAGGAAATTCTGACGCTGCGCGCCGAAGAGGCGTCGCTCCTCGGCTTCAAGAACTACGGCGAGCTGTCCCTCGCCACCAAGATGGCTAAAAGCCCCGACGAGGTGCTCTCGTTCCTGCGCGACCTCGCCAAGCGCTCCCGCGCCAAAGCTCAGGCTGATGCGGCTGAAGTGGACGACTACGCCCGCCGCGAGCTCGGCATCGACGATCCGCAGGCCTGGGACCGCGCCTACGCGGCTGAAAAGCTCCGCCAGGCCCGCTACAGCTATTCGGACGCCGAGGCCAAGCGCTACTTCACTGAGGACGCCGTCTTCTCCGGCCTCTTCTCGCTCGTCGGCACGCTCTTCAACATCGAAATCGTGCGCGCAGAAGCAAGCGTCTGGCACCCGACCGTGCGCTTCTTTGAAGTGCGCCGCGACGGCAAGCCCATCGCTTACTTCTACGCCGACCTCTTTGCGCGCGAAGGCAAGCGCTCGGGCGCCTGGATGGACGGCGAGCGCACGCGCTGCCTGCGCCGCGGCCGCCTGCAGCTGCCGGTGGCATACCTCGTCTGCAATTTCGGCGCTCCGGTGGACGGCAAGCCCGCCACGCTCACGCACGACGAAGTGACGACGCTATTCCACGAATTCGGCCACACGCTCCACCACCTGCTCACGAAGCAGGACGAAGCGGCCGTCTCCGGCATCAACGGCATCGAGTGGGATGCGGTCGAATGCCCGAGCCAGTTCCTGGAGAACTTCGCCTGGGATCCGCGCGTAGCCAAGTCGATCTCGCATCACGTCGAGACGGGCGAGCCCATCCCGGATGCGCTCTTTGAGAAGATGATCGCCGCCAAGAACTTCCAGGCCGGCGCCGCCTGTGTGCGCCAGGTGGAGTTCGCCCTCTTCGACATGCTGCTCCACACCGCCTTCCGTCCGGAATCGGATGATGTGGGCGCGCTGCTCAATGCAGTTCGCGACGAAGTGGCCGTCGTCTTCCCGCCGGCCTACAACCGCTTCCCGCAGAGCTTCTCGCACATCTTTGCGGGCGGCTACGCCGCGGGCTACTACAGCTACAAGTGGGCGGAGGTTCTCTCCTGCGACTGCTTCTCCGCCTTTGAGGAAGAGGGCATCCTCAATCCGGCGACGGGACGCCGGTTCCTGACGGAAATCCTCGAGCGCGGCTCGAGCCGCGATGCGATGGACAACTTCATCGCCTTCCGAGGCCGCAAGCCTGAGCTTGATGCGCTCCTTCGCCTGACGGGCATCACGGCCTGAGAGGCTGCCCGCCGCTGCGCCGATCGGCCCTGAAAGCCGCTGATCGGACAGCTGAAACGCAAAAAGCGCTGACGCAGCGGCCAAGCCTGCAGCGTCAGCGCCCGCCGCTCGCCGATCAGCTGAGCGACGCCACCATCACGGCTTTGATCGTGTGCATGCGGTTGCCCGCCTGCTCGAAGACGATCGAGGCCGGCGATTCGAAAACTTCTTCCGTCACTTCAATGCCGTCTTTGAGCTCCGGATGGCGAGCAATCACTTCTGCGCCGACCACCGTCTCATCGTTGTGATACGCAGGCAGGCAGTGCATGAACTTCACCTGCGGATTGCCGGACGCCTTCATGAGCGCGACATTCACCTGATAGGGCTTGAGAAGCGCAATGCGCTCCGCCCAGACTTCGGCGGGCTCGCCCATCGAAACCCAAATGTCGGTGTGGATGAAGTCGACGCCCTTGACGGCTTCGTTCACATCTTCCGTGATCGTGATCTTCGCGCCGGAAGTCTTGGCAAACTCTTCGCACATGGCAATGAGCTCCGGCGACGGCCAGCACGCCTTCGGCGCGCCGATGCGGACGTCGCAGCCCATCTTCGCGCCCATCATGAGGAGCGAATTGCCCGTATTGAAGCGCGCATCGCCGACGTAGGCATACTTGATGTCGCGCCAAGGCTTGCCGCACGACTCCTTCATCGTCATGAAGTCGCAGAGCATCTGCGTCGGATGCCACTCGTCCGTGAGGCCGTTGAAAACGGGCACGCCGGCATACTTGGCCAGCTCTTCGACGGCCGACTGCTTGAAGCCGCGATATTCAATCGCGTCGTACATCTGTCCGAGCACGCGCGCAGAATCCTTGATGCTTTCCTTGTGACCGAACTGCGACGACTTCGGATCAAAGAACGTCGTATGAGCGCCCTGATCGTAAGCGGCCACTTCAAAGGCTGAGCGCGTGCGGGTCGACGTCTTTTCAAACACCAGCGCGATGCTCTTGCCGCAGAGGCGCTTCACTTCCGTTCCCGCTCGCTTTGCCTTTTTGAGGTCGATCGCCAAGTCGATCAGATAGTCGATTTCCTGGGGCGTGTGATGCACAAGGCTCAGAAGGCTGCGATTCTTGAGGTTGAAGGGCATGGATGGCTCCTCTGCTGCTGAGAGAAAAAAGATGAATGCCGCACCGCCGGCAAGTCGCGACGCGGTCTCCGCTCGCGCCGCCGTCTGCGGCAGGCTTTCATTCTAGGGATCGAACTGCCTGCTCTTCTAGAGCGTTCTCCCTATGACGGCTGATGCCCTGCAATTCGCAAATTTCTGTTTTTCTTATGTTTCTTATTGGTCGACGAATACCCACCATCGGTTGCCGGAGAGTCGGCATTTAGCTGCAGTCCCCTGCAGCAGAAAGAAGCCGTCCCGAAGATGGCGCTCCGCTTCCGTCAGCCGACAGCGCGCCTATCCGGCGAGCCCGGCTTGGGGCACAATGAAAGCCGCTCAAAGCCTGCCGATTGCGGCAGGAAGCGCCGACGACGGCGCATCTGCTGAAAAAGGAAAAAGCTTCATGAAGATCCGCCTCGCAAGCTGGAACGTCAACTCGCTTAAAGTCCGCCTGCCTCAAGTGCTGGACTGGCTCGAACGCTCGGGCACGGACGCCCTCGCCATTGAAGAAACCAAGATGACGGACGACGCCTTCCCGGCCGAAGCTTTTGCTGAAC
>CAJKSP010000033.1 GCA_905202595.1 uncultured Sutterella sp. | reverse complement strand
AAGTATTGATGCCTTCCGGCGGGTCTAAAATGATGCGTTTTCGGCCGGCGCCCCTTCCCATTGGCGGCAGCCCGCCCCGGCCGACGAATTGGCAACCTACAAAATTTCACTCATGAAAGTCGCAGACATTCGACGGACCTTCCTCAAGTTTTACGAGAGCAAGGGCCATACGATCGTTCACTCGAGCCCGGTGGTGCCGGGCAACGACCCGACGCTTCTCTTCACGAACGCGGGCATGAACCAGTTCAAGGACGTCTACCTCGGCTTCGACAAGCGCCCCTACAAGCGCGCGACGACGTCGCAGAAGTGCATCCGCGCCGGCGGCAAGCACAACGACCTTGACAACGTCGGCTACACCGCCCGCCATCACACCTTCTTCGAGATGCTCGGCAACTTCTCGTTCGGCGACTACTTCAAGCGCGACGCCATCAAGTTCGCCTGGGAGCTGCTCACCGAACACTTCCACCTCCCGCCCGAAAAGCTCTGGGTGACGGTGTATGCGGAAGACGACGAAGCCTATGACATCTGGAACAAGGAAGTGGGCGTGCCCGCCGAACGCATTGTGCGCATCGGCGACAACAAGGGCGCCCGCTACATGTCCGACAACTTCTGGATGATGGGCGACACGGGCCCGTGCGGTCCCTGCTCCGAGATCTTCTACGACCACGGCCCCTCCGTCCAGGGCGGCCCTCCGGGATCCCCCGAAGAGGACGGCGACCGCTACATCGAGATCTGGAACCTCGTGTTCATGCAGTTCTCGCGCAACGAAAAGGGCGAGATGCACAAGCTGCCGCGCCCCTCGATCGACACGGGCATGGGCCTCGAGCGCATTGCGGCCGTCCTGCAGGGCGTGCACAGCAACTACGACATCGACCTCTTCAAGAACCTCATCGCCGCGTCGAAGGCCGCCGTTGAAAGCGTGTCCTCGCAGCCGGCCGACCCGAACTCGCCCTCGCTCAAGGTGATTGCGGACCACATCCGCGCCTGCACCTTCTGCGTGGCCGACGGCGTGCTGCCGGGCAACGAAGGCCGCGCGTACGTGCTGCGCCGCATCTGCCGCCGCGCCATCCGCCACGGCTACAAGCTCGGCGCCCGCGGTCCCTTCTTCTACAAGCTCGTCGATGCCGTCGTCAAGGAAATGGGCGAAGCCTATCCTGAGATCCGCAACCCCGAGATTCCGAAGGTGATCGAAGCTGAAGAGCGCCGCTTCCTCCTCACGCTCTCGAAGGGCATGGAAATCCTCGAAGCCGCCATCGCCAAGACGACGACCGGCGTCCTCGACGGCGAAGTAGTCTTCAAGCTGCACGACACCTACGGCTTCCCGGCCGACCTCACGGCCGACGTCTGCCGCGAGCGCGGCCTCACGATCGACACGGACGAGTTCGACCGCCGCATGGCCGAGCAGCGCGCCGCTGCGCGCGCGAACGCCAAGTTCAAGATGGCGGCCGGCCTCGAGTACTCGGGCGCCGACACCGTCTTTACGGGCTACAGCTCGCTCGAGGAAAAGGGCGCTGAAGTGGTCGCGCTCTACGTCGACGGCGAAAAGACCGACAAGGTTGAAGCCGGCAGCGACTGCGTCGTCGTCTTCGACCGCACGCCGTTCTACGGCGAATCCGGCGGTCAGACGGGCGATCAGGGCCGCGCGACGAACGACACATCGATCCTCGAAGTTCTCGACACCATCCACATCAAGGCGGCCGTCACGGGCCATGCCTGCCATGTGGCCGAGGGCTCGATCAGCGTGGGCGACAAGTTCGATCTGCGCGTCAACGAAGACCGCCGCGCGGCGAGCGCTCGCAACCACTCCGTGACGCACCTGATGCACAAGGCGCTGCGCACGGTTCTCGGCGACCACGTCGCCCAGAAGGGCTCGCTCGTCACGCCCGAGTCCACGCGCTTCGACTTCTCCTACACGAAGCCCATGACCGCGGAAGAAATCGCCAAGGTCGAGCGCCTCGTCAACGCGGAGATCCTCAAGAACGCCGCCGTCACGACGCAGGTTCTTCCGATCGAGGAAGCCCGCAAGACCGGCGCGATGATGCTCTTCGGCGAACGCTACGGCGAAAAGGTCCGCGTCGTCACGATCGGCAACTCGATCGAGTTCTGCGGCGGCACGCATGTGGCGCGCACGGGCGACATCGGCCTCTTCAAGATCATCTCCGAAGCGGGCATCGCCGCCGGCATCCGCCGCATCGAAGCCGTGACGGGCATGAATGCGCTCGCCTGGGTGCAGAACCACGAAGCCAAGCTCGGCGAAGCCGCGCGCGTCTTCAAGTGCTCCGTCAACGACGTGCCGCAGAAGGCCGCCGACGCCATTGAAACCGTCAAGACCCTCGAGAAGGGCATCGACCGCCTGAAGAGCCAGATGGCCTCCCGCGCGGGCGACAACCTCGTTGAGCAGGCCGCTGACGTCCACGGCGTCAAGGTGCTCGTGGCTCGCCTCGACGGCATCGACGCCAAGGCCCTTCGCGAAACGATGGACAAGGTGAAGGACAAGCTCGGCACGGCCGCTGCGCTCCTCGCCGCCGTCGGCGCTGACGGCCGCGTGCAGCTCGCCGCGGGCGTCACGAAGGATCTCGTCGGCCGCATCAAGGCGGGCGAGCTCGTCAATGCCGCTGCTGCCGTCATGGGCGGCAAGGGCGGCGGCAAGCCCGACCTCGCCATGGCCGGCGCCGCCGACGCCTCGAAGCTCGATGCCGCCTTCGCTGCCGCGAAGGCCTTCATCGAGTCCAAGCTCGCTTGAGGCGATCCGGCGATGACTGACGCCAAGCGCATCGAGCTGCGGCTCCCGGGACTCGTCTGCCCGATGCCCGTCCTCAAGGCGAAGAAGGCCCTCGCGGGCCTTCCCGCCGGCGGCGAGCTCGAGCTCTGGAGCACCGATCCGCACAGCGGTCCGGATCTCGAGGAGTTCTGCCGGCAGACGGGCCATGCGCTCGAAAGCCGGCGCGAAGCCGAAGAGGGCGGCAAACGCTGGTTCGTGACGCTCATCCGCCGCAAGGCCGATTAGCGCACGCGCTCGAGCCCATAAAAGCCCGGCCAGGCTGCAAGCCTGAGCCGGGCTTTTTGCGCCGTCGAAAAGCCCTCTGCCGCCTTCCGCGCATTCATGCCATCTCAGGGCTTGCTTTTTTCAATTTTCACTGGTAATATTCTGTTTCTGCACTTTTGGAGCGCCAGTAGCTCAGTTGGATAGAGTACCTGGCTACGAACCAGGGGGTCGCGGGTTCGAATCCTACCTGGCGCACCATCGCAGCCTTTCAAGCTGCGGCCGCTTCTTCAGCTGGCGCTGAAGAGGATGTGAAAGTACAGAGAATGCCGATCAGCGTGCGCCAGTAGCTCAGTTGGATAGAGTACCTGGCTACGAACCAGGGGGTCGCGGGTTCGAATCCTACCTGGCGCACCATTTCTCCTCTTCGAAGAGAAGGCTGGCGGCAAGCAGCAAAAGAGCGTCTTGAAGCAGGAGCTTCGAAGGCGCTTTTTTTTTGTGCCTGCGTTCTGCCCGATCCTCCTTTTTCGACCATTCCGCAGCTCCCTGCAGAAGCGCTCGGCCCGGCGCCCGCAGCCCCTGCCGCCTACGCCATATCGCCTACGGAGATCCCCGAAGGCGGCCGTCCTCGGGAAAACCACAGACTGCCTATTTTTTAGGCAGTCTCTTAACTCCTTGATTCGCAGAGGATTCGGAACGTTCTCCCCTCTTTTCCCAAAAGTTATTCACAGGTTTTGTGGAAATCTTCTTTCGAGGCATTGTGGACAAGTCTGCACGAAGAGAACGTGCTGAATGAGGAGGCTGGCTTGGCGCTCTAGCGACTTAAGCGTGCATCCCCATGAATGCAAAAGAGGTCCCGGAGGACCTCTTCTTCTGGCCGCAGCCTGGGGACAACTCAGAGCGGCCTGCGGCGCCAAGCGACGATGAGGCAGGCCGCGCCGCGCGCTGCCCTGCCCTTCAGCGGCCGATCTTCGGCGCCGCCGGCGCGCCGGGACGGCGCGTCCAGCAGCAGAAATCCACCCGGAAGGGACGCTCTGCCGTCGGGGGGAGCGTGCGGAAGCGCTTCTCCCAAAAAATCTCTCTTGGGATCGTCGGGAAGACCGCATCGCCTTCGAAGCTTTGGTCCATCCGCGTGAGCCAGACGACGTCGGCGAACGGCATCGCCTGACGGTAGATTTCTGCGCCGCCGATGATGAAGACGCGCTCTGCGGCTTCGCAGCGGCGGAGCGCTTCAGCGAGGCTGCCGACGACGACGGCGCCGCGGCCGTCATAGCCGCTCTGACGCGTGATCACGATGTTGAGGCGCTTCGGCAGCGGCTTGGCCCCAAAGGATTCGTACGTCTTGCGGCCCATGACGACGGGATGCCCCAGAGTCGTGCGGCGGAAGAACGCAAAGTCTTCCGGCACGCGCCAGGGCAGCCGGTTGGCAATGCCGATGACGCCGTTCGCGGCAACGGCGGCGATGAGCTCGATCTGCATGAGAGGTCCTTTAAGCGGCTAAACCGCAACGGGCGCCTTGATGGCGGGATAGGGATCGTAGCCCTCGAAGGCGAAGTCTTCGTACTCGTAGCCGAAGATCGAATCGGGGCGGCGCTTGATGACGAGCTTCGGATAGGGGCGCGGCTCGCGCGAGAGCTGCAGCTTCACCTGCTCGACATGGTTGTCGTAGATGTGCACGTCGCCGCCCGTCCAGACGAAGTCGCCGACTTCAAAGCCGCACTGCTGCGCCACCATGTGGGTGAGCAGCGAATAGCTCGCGATGTTGAAGGGCACGCCGAGGAAGAGGTCGCACGAGCGCTGATAGAGCTGGCAGGAGAGCTTGCCGTCGGCCACATAGAACTGGAAGAGGCAGTGGCAGGGCGGCAGCGCCATCTTCGCCACCTCGCCCGGATTCCAGGCCGACACGATCAGGCGGCGCGAATCGGGATGGCGCTTGATCTCCTCGATCACCTGCGAGATCTGGTCGATTTCGCGGCCGTCCGCCGTGGGCCACGCCCGCCACTGATGGCCGTAGACGGGACCGAGGTCGCCGTTCTCGTCGGCCCACTCGTCCCAAATCGTCACGCCGTGGTCGTTCAGGTACTTGATGTTGGTCGAGCCCGAGAGGAACCAGAGCAGCTCGTAGATGATCGAGCGCGTGTGGAGCTTCTTCGTCGTGACGAGCGGGAAGCCCTCGCTCAGAGAAAAGCGGATCTGCCGCCCGAAGACCGAGCGCGTGCCCGTTCCGGTGCGGTCGCTCTTGTGCACGCCGTGCTCGAAGACGTCGGCAAGGAGCGTTTCATACTGATTGAATGGCATTCGATGGACCTTGAAAAGAAAATTTTTTCTGAAGCTTGAGGCCGAAGAGTTTAGCGGGTCGAGCGCCGCTCCAAAAGTGGCGCCGTCGGAGACGAGAAAGGCCCCGGCGTCCAGAAGCGCATGCGCCCTTCTGAATGCCGGGGCCTGAAGCATCAGCCGAAGCAGACGCCGAGCGGGCCCGGCATGCTGCCGGGCGCCGCGGCGCGCACTACTTCGCTGCCGCCGCTTCCATGCCGGTCAGACGGCCGAAGACGAGGCAGTCGATGTAGGCGTTGCCGCCGATGCGGTTCGTGCCGTGCGTCACGCCCGTCACTTCGCCCGCAGCCCAGAGGCCCGGAATGACCTTCAGGTCCTTCGTGAGCACCTGGCCCTTTTCATTGATGCGCACGCCGCCCATCGTGTGGTGCACGCTCGGCACGGCCTTGATGACGTAGTACTTGCCCTGGCTCATGTCGACGAGGCCGCCGCGATGATGGAAGTCCTTGTCGTTGCCGGGACCGGCCATCGAGGAGACGCGCTTCACGGTCGCTTCAAGCTGCTTGAGCGGCATCTTGGTGAAGTCGGCGATGCACTTGAGGTCGTCGCAGGTCGTCATGATGCCCGATCCCGTGAAGCCCTTGTACTCGTCCTGATGCGCCTGAACGGTGTTGGAGACCTTGCCGATCTCGTCGTTCCAAAGCACCCAGCAGTAGCCGCCCGTCTGCTCCAGAATCGCCTTCGAGAGCACGTCGCGGCGGTCCAGCTCCTCGACGAAGCGCTTGCCTTCCTGGTTGAGCATGATGGCGCCGTCAAAGCGCGAATCGGCGATGAGCTCGATCGCGCCCGAATTCGGATCGCAGATCGGGTAGGTCTGGATGTAGGACATGTTGACGAGCTCGGCGCCGGCGCGCTCAGCCATGTAGAGCGCTTCGCCCGTCGCGCCCGGCGCATCGGTGCTCTTGAAGCGCTCGTCGATCGCCGGGTTGTACTTCGCCACCATCTTCGCATTGGCGCCGAAGCCGCCGGTCGCGAGAATGACGCCGTTCTTGGCGTTGAAGGTGTAGTCCTTGCCTTCGCTCGTGGCCTTCACGCCGACGATGCGGCCGTCCTTATTCTTGATGAGCTCCGTAGCCTTCATGTCGGTGATGACCGGAATGCCGAGCTCGGCGGCCTTCGCCTGCATCTTGGAGATCCACTCGTAGCCCGTCTGTCCCTTCGGAATCAGCGCGCGCTTCACGCTCATGCCGCCGAAGAAGAAGAGGTTGTCGGGCTCAAACTCGACCTTGAGGTAGTCGCGGGCCCACTCCGCAGCGGCGAGCGCCTGATGCGCCACGACGTTGATCACCTTCATGTCGCCCTTCTTGTCGCCGCCTGCGAAGGTGTCCTTGGCATGCTGCTCGGGCGAGTCGTCAATGCCCAACTTCACCTGCACCCAGTTGTTCGCGACATTCATCTCGCCGCCGGAGATGAGGGAGTTGCCGCCGACCTGCGGCATCTTTTCGAGCATCACGACGCTTGCGCCGGCGCGCTTGGCCTCAATGCCCGCGGCAAAGCCTGCAGCGCCGGCGCCGACGACGACCACGTCATAGGTCGACTCGGCCGGAAGGCTGCGGGCGGTCTTCTTGATGAGCTTCTTGTCGGCCTTGCTGAGCGTGACGCCCGCCTTCTTCGCCGCATCCTCCACAGCGCCGAGGAAGCCCTTCGACGAGTAGGTCGCGCCGGAGATCCCGTCGACGCCCGTCGAATTCGTGGCGATGACGGCATCCTTCAGGTCCGTGAAGACGCGCTTGGCAAGAAGCGGATTTTCATTCTGCTCGAGCACCTTGATGTCGGTGATCTTGCCGCCGTCAAATGTCACGGCCACCTTCACCGGACCGTCGCGGCCGTTGCCGACGCCTTCCTGCGTCACCGGCGCAGCCGTTGCGGCCGCCGCCGCAAACGCCGCACCCATGAGTGCGGCCAAAACGCGCATTTTGATCTTCATAGCGGATTTCTCCTTGGTCTTGAAATGGTCTAGAAAAGCTGAGGAGCACAGCGCACTTTCTGGTCAAAGCCGAGCCGCCCCCTGCGCTTTTGCGACTGACTATAGACGAGGACCCGAAGCGGGCATTCGCTTTAGATCATAAAAATCGACCGCTCAGTCTAAAAAAATGCGCCAAAGAAAAGGCGGCGGGCGTCCCTTGGAGGACGCCGCGCCGCCAGCGCGTTCAAAGCCGCTTTTGCGAGAAGGCTATTCCTCGACGAGCGCCTTCACTTCCTGGCCGTGGCCGTCGCGCGTCGTGCTGTGGATGCCGAGCAGCACCGACCAGCGGCGAAGCGTGCCGACGATCACGAAGAGCATGAGGATCATCACGATGACGGAGAGCGTCGCGAGCAGATACTGCCCGGCCGGCACGTACTGATTCAGGATGAGCCAGATGCCCGCCCAGAAGGTGATGACCGTCATGAAGAGGCCCGGGATGCCCGTCATCCAGGCGTAGTTCGCCTTGTTGAGGCGGATGATCACCGTCGTGCCGATCAAGAGCGTCACCGAAGCGAGCAGCTGATTGCAGATGCCGAAGAGCGGCCAGATCGAGCCGATGTCGCCCGAGTAGACGAGATAGCCCCAGGCGCCCGTGAAGATCGCCGAGGAGACGATGATGCCGGGCCACCAGTCCTTGTCGTTGAACTTCGGGATGACCTTGCCGATCATCTCCTGCAGGAAGAAGCGGCCCACGCGCGTGCCGGCGTCGACGGCCGTGAGGATGAAGACCGCTTCGAACATGATGGCGAAGTGATACCAGTACGCCATCAGGTGCTGCATGAAGGGAACCTGCGAGAAGATGTGCGCCATGCCGACGGCGAGCGACACCGAGCCGCCAGGACGGCCCATGAGGCTTTCCTGCACTTCGGCTTCAAGGCGCGGCAGCTCCTGCACCGAGAGGCCGAGCGCGGCGAACTTGTCCGCAGGCGCATTGATGGCGAAGTAGTCGGCCGGCACGAGGACGCAGGCAGCGACGAGCGCCATCACAGCGACGAAGCCTTCCATCAGCATCGCGCCGTAGCCCACGAAGAGCACGTCGCGCTCGTTGGCGATCATCTTCGGCGTCGTGCCCGTGCCGATCAGCGCATGGAAGCCGGAGAGCGCGCCGCAGGCGATCGTGATGAAGATGAAGGGGATCACCGGACCGCCGACGATCGGGCCGCCGCCGCTGATGAACTGCGTGAAGGCGGGCATCTGGAAGTGCGGCATCACGAAGGCGATGCCGATCGCGAGCGCCGCAATCGTGCCGATCTTCAGGAAGGTCGAGAGATAGTCGCGCGGCAGGAGCAGGAGCCACACCGGCAGCACCGAGGCGAGGAAGCCGTAGACCGGAATTGCGATCGACATGGCCGGACGGTCGATGTCGAGCCAGCCGAAGTACTCCGGATGCGCCGCAACCCACGGACCCGACAGGATGCAGAGGAAGAGCAGCACGACGCCGATCGTCGTCGCGCCCTTCACGTCGCCCTTTCGCCAGACCTGCATGTAGAGGCCCATGATGATCGCGATCGGAATCGTCGCGGCCACCGTGTAGGTCGACCAGAGCGAGTTGTGCATCGCGTTCACGACGGCAATCGAGAGGCCGGCGAGCGTGAGAATCAGAATGGCCAGCACGGCCCAGCTCGCCACGATGCCCGTCGTGCGGTCGATTTCCGTCGACGCGATGTAGGCGAGCGAGCGGCCGCGGTGGCGCACGGAGCAGAAGAGCACGACCATGTCGTGCACGCCGCCCGCGAGCACGCAGCCGATCAGAATCCAAAGCAGGCCCGGCATGTAGCCGAACTGCGCGGCGAGCACCGGGCCGAGAAGCGGGCCGGCCGCTGCAATGGCGGCAAAGTGGTGGCCGAATAGAACGTATTTGTTGGTCGGAACGTAGTCCTTGCCGTCGTCAAAGCGAACTGCCGGGGTTTGGCGGGCCGCATCGATGTTGAGGACCTTCTGCGCAATGAAAAGGCCGTAGAAGCGGTACGCGATCGCAAAGACGCAGAGCGCGGCAAAGACAATCGTGAGCGCATTCACGCCGGTGGATGTATCCATTTGGCTGATTACCTGACTGGGAGGGTGGTATGAGAAGGGAAGCGCAGGCGGCCTCTCCGCTGCACGCCGCCAGGGGCTGCCGGCGAGAAGAGCGCTGGCAGCGTCTGAAGCGTGCGCCGGACGGGCCGTCCGAATCCGCTCTTCGAGCTAGTTCTAAATAAGACAAAAGCGCTGATGACAAGAGCGGACGACTAGTCACAAAGTCTAGGCATCCGCTCCGCCAAAAAACAGACCCTGATGGGGTAATCCGCGCAGATGCTGTGAATTAGGGCAAATATGCCGCATCAAGCTTCAGTTCGGACTTGAGGCCGCAGAAAAGCCCCGACCAGGCGGCCATCAGATCAATGTAGTCCTTTGGGGATAGCTCGCGGCCGGCGGCCTTTTCCGAGGCTTCGCGGGCCGTGAGCTTGTCGAGGCTCGCGAGATAGGCGCGCAGCGCCTGCGCCACCGTCTCTTCGTCGGAGAGCGCGGCGCCGGCCTCCTGCGGCGCCGACTGCCGAAGATGAGCGGCGAGCTTTGCGCCCGCCCAGCCGTTGGGCACCACGCGCTCGGGACCGGCATGGCCCGAAAGAATGCCGCAGAGGTCGGCGAAGAATTCCTGCGCCTGCTCCGCCACCTGCGCGGCATCGGCATTGGCCGGGTCGTTGGCCTTGATCCAGACGTCCTGCATGTGCGCAATGCCGAGCTCCTCAAGAACGAGGAACATCGTGCTCTGATCGGTGAGATCGACGGCCTCATGCGGCTTGAATTCGGACTCCGATCCGCTCTGATGCTGATCCATGTGCTTTCCTTGGCTGTATGAAAGAAATGAAGGGCTTCTTGCACCCTTGCGCGTCAATTTTGAGGCTTCGCCACTGCATCCGGAAGCGGCATCACCGGGCAGCCCTCTTCAAGGAGCGCCTTGGCCTCATCCGGCGAGCAGACGCCGCGCACGAGGCGCTTTTCCGAGAGGCCTTCGTGCATGCTGCGCACTTCGTCGGGAAAGCGCGTGCCGACATCCTCGGCTTCCTGAGCGAGCTTGCGCATCGCCGCAAGCGCCTGTCCCTGCATGGAGGCCTGCCGCCGCTCGGATTCTGCCCGCCGGCTTGCTGCATCCTCGTCGACGTCTGTGCGGACAGTGCCTTTCACCGGCGCGAAGTTCGGCGCATCCGGACGCCGCTCGAGCGATGAGGAGCCGCAGATCGGACAGACGAGCTCGCCCGCACGGGCCTGCGCCTCCCAATCGGCCCCGTCTCGGAGCCAGCCCTCGAATAGATGGCCCTGCTCGCAGGCAAAAGTAAAGATTTTCAGCGACATAAGCAGCAAAGACGACGGCGCGGCGCCGGGCCGCGGGAGGCACATTATCTTCTCTATGGAAAAATTTTTCCGAGAGTCGTGACAAAAGCCTTGAACCATGATATAGTTCTTTCTCTCGGCTCGAACAGAAGTGTTCGCCAGCAGGAAGACCCAATAAATCCCACGGGCTTCAGGCCGGAAACCGAGGACATCCCGGAAGGATGGCAGAGTGGTTGATTGTACCGCCCTGGAAAGGCGGCATACGGAGATTCCGTATCGAGGGTTCGAATCCCTCTCCTTCCGCCAGATTCCAGCCCTGCAGTTCCCTGAACTGCAGGGCTTTTTCTTTGTCTGCCGTCCGGCCGGCGTGGGACAAAGAGGAGAAAAGGCCGTCCCTCCTCTGCGGTCTGGCTCCGCCTGGCCTCTTCCTCAAGGCGCCGCCAGGCCTGCGCAGTGAATGAGCACGGTTTAAAATGAGAGTCTTTCTCGCTTCCGTCTCATTCCGCTATGTCTCGAACGACGCCCACGGCTTTCGAAGCCGCCTACTTCGAATTCGACCGTCCGGAAGAAAGCGCGCGGCAGATGCTCTGCTTTGCGCTTTACGGCAAAGGCGGCATCGGCAAGTCGACCACATCGGCCAATGTGGCGCTTGCGCTCTCTGCCGCCGGACTCAAGGTGATGCTCGTCGGCTGCGACCCCAAGGCCGATTCGACGAAGCTCCTTCGCGGCGGACGCCCCGTCGAGACGGTGCTCGATCTCCTGCGCTCGACCCGGCGCTCGGAGCTGCCGCTCGAGCGCATGGTCGCCGAAGGCGAAGGCGGCGTTCTTCTCGTTGAAGCCGGCGGCCCACGCCCGGGCGTCGGCTGCGCCGGCCGAGGCATCATTGCCGCCTTTGAAGCGCTCAAGGCGCGGCGCGCCTTTGAAATCTACCGCCCGGACATCGTGATCTTCGACGTGCTCGGCGACGTCGTCTGCGGCGGCTTCGCCATGCCCATCCGCGAAGGGTGGGCGAAGAACGTCTTCATCGTCACCTCGGGCGAAGGCATGGCGCTTTACGCCGCGAAGAACATCGCCCAGGCGGTCGACACGTTTGCCGAGCGAGGCTACGCCAAGCTCGGCGGCCTCATCCTCAACCGCCGAGACGTCCCCGACGAGCGCCGGAAGGTCGAAGAGACCGCGGCCGAGCTGCATACGGAGATCGTCGGCGATCTGCCCCGCTCGGAACTCGTGCAGCGGGCCGACGAAGCGGGCCGCGCGCTGCTCCTCTCGGACCCTCAGAGCCCCATGGCGGAGGCCTACCGCAAGCTCGCCCAATCGATCCTGGAAATCTGCCGCCAAAACGCCGCCGCCGGCCTTTCCGGCGCCGGCAGGCGCGCCTTCGGCATCATTCCCGAAGCCGAAAGCGACTTTGCCTGAGCGCGGCGCTCATCCGCATCGGCCGGCTTCTTCCCTGACGACTTCATCTATGAGTGCCTCATCGTCCCCTGCGCTCCTGAAGCGCGTCCGCCCTCAGGTTCTGCGCCCGCTTCATCCCGCCTATGCCGGGACAGCCCCGGAGATGCCGCTGCCAACCCTTCGGCTTGCCGATGCCCGCTGGCCCCGGCCCTTTGCGGGCGGCATCGAATACTCGCCGCCGGCGCGAGGCCCCTGGACCATCGTGCACATCGGCATGCTCATGCCGGAAATGCACGAAATCTTTGTCTGCGCGCAGGCCTGCCTCAGAGGCGTCGTGCTCTCGGCGGCCGAAATGAACGTGCAGGACCGCTTCTCCACCATCACGGTGACCGAAGAGCATTTCCGCGACGGACGCCTGGAGGAAGCCATCATTGAAGGCACGGAAAAGATTCTGAGCGAACTGCCCCGGCAGCCCCGCGCCGTGCTTCTCTACACGAGCTGCGTGCACCATTTCACTGGCGCAGACATCGACTGGGCGCTCAAAGTGCTCCGCCGGCGCTTTGCCGAGATCGAGTTCATCGACGCCTACATGACGCCGACCTTCCGCAAAACCGAAATGCCGCCGGACAACAAGATGCGGCTGCAGCTCTACCAGGGCCTCAAGCCGGCCGCTTCGCCTCGGGGCGGCGTGCTGCTCGCGGGCACGCTTGAGCCTTTCGGCCCCCGAAGCGCCTTTGCGCGGCTCGCCGCAGCGGCGGGCGTTCCTTTTTACGAGCTCGCCGGCCTGACGCGCTACGACGACTATCTTCAGATGGCCAATGCCCGCATTGCCGTCACGATCAACCCGGCCGCCAAGCAGGCGGGCGAATCGCTTCGCGACCGTCTTGGAATGACTTGGCTGTCGCTGCCGCTCTCCTACGACGAAGCGGAAATCGAGCAGGGGCTCGCCGCGCTCGCGCAGGCGCTCGGCCTGACCTGGGGGCCGGATTCCGCCGCCGCAGAAAGAGCCCGGGCCGCCGCCGCCCTTGAAGCCGCCCGGCAGGCGCTTGACGGACGGCCGGTCGCCATCTGCCAGACCGCCACGACCCGCCCGGCCGGCCTCGCCCTGAGGCTCGCCCAAGCCGGCATCCGCGTGACCGACCTCTTTGCCGACAGCTTTCTGCCCGGCGACAAGCCCGCCTTCGACGCGCTTCGCACGCTCGCGCCCGACATCCGCGTGCACCCGACGACGACGCCCGAAATGCGCTTCGCGCCCCGCCGCACCGCCTCAGGCGCCGACGAAGGTCTCGTCGCCATCGGCCAGAAGGCGGCCTGGTTCACCGGCGCCTCTCACATGGTGAATCTCATTGAAGGCGGCCCGCTCTGGGGGCATTCCGGCGTTGCGGCGCTCGCCGAACGGCTCGCCGCCGCAGCAAGGCATCCGGCCGACGTCATGAAGATCATCCGCATCAAGGGCTATGGCTGCCTCGGCGGCGAATGCCAAAGCGAAGAAGGCTGGATTTGACATGGCTGAGCTCGACTACACCCAGGTCACGATGACCACCTACGCCTCGGACGTTTCCGGCGCCGCCAGCGCGCTCTACGAGCTCGGCGGCATGACCGTCATTCATGACGCCTCAGGCTGCAACTCCACCTACTCCACGCACGACGAGCCCCGCTGGGAGACGATGAATTCGGCCGTCTACGTGTCGGCATTGAACGAAATGGACGCCGTCCTCGGCAACGAAGAGGCGCTTGAAGCGAGCCTCTCGGCCGCCGTGCGCAGCCTCAAGCCGGCGTTCACGGCGCTCGCCGGCACCATCATTCCGATGATGACGGGCTCGGACCTCAAAGGCATCGCCAGACGCGTGGAAGAGGAGACCGGACGAACCGCCTTTGCGCTCTCCACCAACGGCATGCGCCCGTATTCGGTGGGCGCTGCCCAAGCCTGGATCGAGCTCGCGCGCCACTTTGTGGCGGCGCCTGAAGCAGACTGGCCCGAAGGCGGCGACGGCAGCGTGAATCTCCTCGGCGCAACGCCGCTCGACTTCTCCGTCTGCGGAGAGCTCGACGCCATTGAAGACCTGCTCGAAAGCGCAGGCATCGCCGTCAACGCCTGCTGGGCCATGGGCTCTTCGCTCGAGGCGCTTGCCGCCTCCCGCCGCGCTTCGCTCAATCTCGTCCTCTCGAGCGCCGGCCTGCCTCTTGCCCAAGTCTTTGCCCGCCACTTCGGGATGCCCTTCGCCGTCGGACTCCCGCTCGGAAAAGCCGAAGCCGACGCATGGCTTCAGACCGTTCAGACGGCGCTCGACCGCACGGCGAGCGCCGGCTTTCCGCTTCCCGAAGAGGCACTCGATCTCTCGCACGCGATCGGCCGCGCGCCGCAGAGCCTGCCGCATGCCGCGGCCGCAGCGGCGCGCATTCTCGTCATCCACGAACCGCTCCGAGCGGTCGAGATGGCCCGCGCGCTCGAAGAGCGCCTCGGCCTCGCCGCGCTCCCTATGTCGGCGCTCCCGCCGCTCGGCCTCGGGAGTCCCCAGCTCGCGAGCGAACTCTCGGAAGATCAGTTCGAAGCGCTCTTCAGCCTCGCGCGCGACGGCGCCGCCGCCCGCGGCGAACCGGAGCCCGTTGTCGTCGGCGATCCGCTTTTTGCGTCCGTCGCCCGTCGAGCGGGCCTCGAACGCTTTGTGAATCTGCCTCATGAAGCCGCATCCGGCCGCATCTGGCGCCATGACGCGCCCAATGTCTTCACGGAAGGCGGCTGGGAAGCGCTTCTGGAAGCCGTCCACCGTCAACTCGTCATCTGACGGCGGCGGCGACAATGTCGTTCTGTCGAACTTTCCTTACATCAGCCCTTCCTTTCATCCCCGCATCATGAAGCTCAAGTCCTTCGCTCGGACGGCGTTCGCCGCAGCCGCCGCCGCATCTCTCCTCTTTTCCGGCGCCGCTCAGGCGCGCATCGTCGTCGACGACAACGGCGACAAAGTTGATGTGCCCGAGAAGATCGAACGCGTCGTCGTCACGAACATCCTGCCGCTCGCGTCGGCCGTCACGATCTACGTCAACGACGGCTCGCGCGTCGTCGGCATGCACCCGGCGAGCTACTCCGCCGCCAAGAACGGACTCCTCGGCGAGCTCTATCCCGAAGTCCTCAAAGCCGACACGCACTTCATTCAGGGCGCCTCGCTCAACGTCGAAGCGCTTCTTGCGCTGCAGCCCGACGTCGTCCTCGTCAATGCGCCGGACCGCCGAATGATCGACCTCGTGCGCAATGCGGGCCTGCCCGCCTTCGGCATCAGCCCCTCCAAGTGGCATTACGACATCATCGAGACGCACAAGCACTGGATGCAGTCCCTCGCGCAGCTTTTCCCCGAAGCCCAGGGCAAGGGCGCGCTCGTCGAAGCCAAGTCCAATGAAATCGCCAAGCTCGTCGCCGAACGCACGGCAGACATTCCGGCAGAAAAGCGCGCCAAGATTCTCTTTCTCTTTCGCTATGACGCCAAGCAGATCGTCACGAGCGGCAAAAACTTCTTCGGCCAGTATTGGTGCACGGCTGTAGGCGGCAGGAACGTCGCTGAAGGCATCACGGCCGAAAATTCCAATGCCGTGGTGTCGATGGAGCAGATCTACGGCTGGAACCCGGACGTCATCTTCATCACGAACTTCACGGCCGCACAGCCCGAAGATCTCTATGAGAACAAGATGCCGGGCGCCGACTGGTCGCTCGTGAGCGCCGTGCAGGAAAAGCGCGTCTACAAAATGCCGCTGGGCATCTACCGCAGCTACACTCCGTCGGCCGATACGCCGCTCACGCTCCTCTGGATGGCCAAGCGCGTCTACCCTGAGCGCTTTGCCGACATCGATCTCGAGCAGGCTGTCAAGGACTACTACCAGGAAGTGTTCGGCGTCGCCCTCACTGACCAGCAGGTTGCCAAGATGTTCAAGCCCGACGCCGAATCGAGTCGAGGCGCAACGGGCAAGACGCGCATGAACGAATAGCTGCGCGCCTCGGTTCTGCGCCGCCGCCGAAAAAAAGAAAAGCGCCTGAGGGGCTTCGCCCGCCTCAGGCGCTGTTTTTGCGTCAGCGGCCATGCCGGAATGAGCCGCTCAAAGCCTCAGCTGAAGTACGCGAGCACGGCCAGCAGCAGGAAGATCGCCGCCGCAATCTTTCTCATGAGGCTCATTGAGAGCTTCTTCGAAATCTTGTCGCCCAGCCAGACAGCCGGGGCGTCCGCAATGAGAATGCCGAGCGTCGAGCCCATCACGACGAAGAGCGCTTCGCCGGGGAACTTCGCCGCCATGGCGATGGTGCCGATCTGCGTCTTGTCGCCCATCTCCGCGAGGAAGAAGAGCACGAGCGTCGTGCCGAAGACGCCCCAGCGGCCGAGATGCTTGTCGAAGCCCCCTTCGTCAATGGAGTCCGGAATGAGAATCCAGACCGCCATCGCCACGAAGCTGGCGATCAGCGTCCACTTGAGAACCACCGGGGAGATGAAGGCCGCCAGCGACGCGCCGAGCGCGCCAGCAAGGGCATGATTGAAGATCGTCGCGCAGAGAATGCCGAGCACGATCTGCTTGGGCTGCCGGAACCGCGCAGCCAGGAAAATGGCGAGAAGCTGCGTTTTATCGCCGATTTCAGCCGCAGCGACGACGGCGGCGGCAATGCCGAGGGTTTGGAGGAACATGGGGTCGATCGGAGCGAAGCGTCGGCAGCGTCGTGAAAAGCAAGGCGCAAAGCGGCATCGGCTCCCCTGCCGGCTTCGCCCCTTTTCGGGAAAGCATGCGGGAGCTGACGCCGCCGGTCTTGCCGACGAACGCATTCGGTCCGTGTCTGCGCCATGAGGCTCGACGCCTCAAGCATGTTGACGCAGACGGCGCTGGGACGAGCAGGCTGCGCGGCTTTGATAGGGGGAAAGGGCCGCATCTTCTTGCGCTCGCCGAGCGATCGGCTACTCCCCGGCGGGAGTCCGCACATTGTATCGGCCGCGGCCGGCCAAAAGGCGTCCCGCTTTCGCAATTTGTAAGAAAATATTTCACTCCAAGCGGCTTTCGAAGCGCCTCCGCTAAGATATTGTATTCAAGCTTGATGCGGGCGTCGTATAACGGCTATTACCTAAGCTTCCCAAGCTTATGACGAGGGTTCGACTCCCTTCGCCCGCTCCACCGAATTCCCAAAAGCCTGGCTGTCGAAAGACGCCGGGCTTTTTTCTTTTCTGCGCAGCCGGCGGCCTAGCTGCGGCGCCGCCGCGGCTACAATCCGTGGCGCTCGGAGCCGCTTCCGAGCTTCATTCCCATCCCGAACCGAGGACGCATTCGAATGGCAGCCGGCACGCAACGACTCATCACGCTCGACACGGAAACGACAGGCCTCAACGCCGATCAGGGCGACCGCATCATCGAAATCGGCTGCGTAGCGCTTGACGGCCGCGTCATCCGACAGGATGCCGCCCATCATCTGCAGATCTACATCAATCCCGAGCGGGACGTGCCTGATGAAGCGGTCCAGGTGCACGGCATCACGAATGAGTTCCTCGCAGACAAGCCCGTCTTCAAGACCATTGCCAAGCAGTTCCTCGACTTTGTGAAGGACTCGACCCTCATCATCCACAACGCGGCCTTCGACACGGGCTTTCTCGACATGGAGCTCGGACGCTGCGGCTTGGGACGCATCGAGGACTACTGCCAAGTGATCGATACGGTGAGGCTCGCCAAGCAGCTGCTGCCCGGCCGCGCCGTTTCGCTCGACAGCCTCTGCCGCTACTTCGAAATCGACAACACCAAGCGCACGCTGCACGGCGCTCTTTTGGACGCGGAGCTGCTCGCCGAAGTCTACATTGCGCTCACGCGAGGCCAGTCCTCGCTCGCGCTCCTCGAAGTCAATCCGGATGACATTCCCCTCGTGCCGGATCCGTCGAAATTCTTCGTTCTCAAGGCCAAGCCCGAAGAGCTGGCCGAACATGAGCGCATCCTGGGGATTGCCGAAAAGAAGTGCAAGGCCGTCTGCGCATGGCATAAGAGTGCGGAACCTGCCGAATCCTCTCAAAATAACGAACCAGCAGCGTCATAAAGCCGCCGGCGACGCCGCAGAGGCCAAGCCGTTCTAAAAATCGACAAAATCTCTAATTTGTCGGCAATTTCCAGCTTTGATGCCCGCAGTTGTTGCAAGGAAACCAAGACCTTTCAACGAATGCTGATTTTGATCAAGGTGTTTTCCCTAATGCACCTCGAAGAGACGCAAAAATGTCGGGCTTGCGCACTGCTCGGGCGACTCGATTCGATAAGATTTTTCTTCAGCAGCGCATCTCCGCCGCAACGGTGCGGATGCGCCTCGATGCACCCGAAGCAGGCTTACGCCCTTCGTGCGCTTCCCCAATCCCCCCTTTGAGAAGCTGATTCCATCATGATGCTTAAGAAATTCGCTGTCTGCGCCTGCGCCGCCGCGGCGCTCGCCGCCTCCATTGCGAGCGCCGCCGCAGAGACGCTACGCGTCGGCACGGAGCCTACTTTTGCGCCTTTTGAATTCCTCGACACGCAGACGAAGGAATTCTCCGGCTTCGACATGGATCTCGTGCGCGCCGTGGCGAAGAAGGCCGGCTACGACGAAGTGGAAATTCTCAACATGGGCTTCGACGCGCTTCTGCCCGCGCTCATGACGGGCACGATCGACGTCGTGGCGGCGGGACTCTCCATCACGCCGGAGCGCGCCGAGCGCATCGCCTTCACGACGCCCTACTACCAGACGGGCCTCTCGATGCTCGTCCGCAAGGAAGACGCGTCGAAGTATCAGAAGTTTGACGACCTCGCCGGCAAGCGCATCGCCGTGCAGATCGGCACGACGGGCGCCGACCGCGCCAAGCAGATCGCCAAGGCCAAGGTCTCGGCCTTCAACACGACGAGCGAAGCCTTCATGGATCTGCAGGCTGGCAATTCCGACGCCGTGCTGCTTGACCGTCCCGTCATCGGCTACTTCCTCAAGACGAAGCCCCGCATGGCGAAGAACCTGTCGTTGCAGCCGGTGATTGAAGACGCGCAGAGCTTCGGCTTTGGCGTGAAGAAGGACAACAAGGCGCTTCTCGACAAGCTCAACGCCGCCTATGCCGAGCTCGAAAAGTCCGGCGAGACGAAGAAGATCTTCGAGAAGTGGTTTGCGCAGTAGCCTTGCGCACATCCGGATAGGCCTGAACGGCTATCGATCTGACAGAAAGCGCCCGCTGCGGTCGGTCTCTCGTGAAGAGCCGCCGAACGGGCGCTTCTGCAAAACGCTTAAGCAGTCAGCAACCGCTCCTCTGCGGCACGCCGCCCTCTGCGGCGCTTGAGAGCCGGCCGCCGACAAGCCGCCGCCCTCAGGCGGCCCCTCATTCCATCCGCACAACAAGCAGCTCAAAGAAAAGAAAATGGAATTCGACCTGCAACTGATCACGAACAGCATCCCGCTACTCCTGCGCGGCGCAGGCATCACGCTCGAGATCACCGCGCTTGCCGTCGGCCTCGGCCTCATCATCGGCCTCTTTGCGGGACTCGCACAGCTCTCGAAGCACGCAATATTCCGCCTCCCGGCCAAGGTCTACGTCGACGTGATCCGCGGCACGCCGCTCCTCATTCAGATCTTCATCATCTACTTTGCGCTGCCGGCCATCATCGGCCACCGCGTCGATCCCTTCGTCGCCGCCGTAACGGCCTGCTCGCTCAACTCCGGCGCCTACATTGCCGAAATCTTCCGCGGCGGCATTCAGTCGATCTCTCTCGGCCAGGTCCGCGCGGGCCTCTCGCTCGGCATGACCTATGCGCAGACGATGCGCTACGTCGTGCTCCCGCAGGCCTTCAAGCGCATCATTCCGCCGCTCGGCAATGAATTCATCGCCATGCTGAAGGACTCGTCCCTCGTCTCGGTGATCGGCTTCGAGGAGCTCACGCGCTCTGGCCAGCTCATCATCGCCGAAACCTACGGCACGCTCGAAATCTGGACCGCCGTCGCCATCATCTACCTCGTGATGACGCTCACGATTTCGCGCCTCGTCAGCTGGCTCGAGAAGCGCTTCCGCAAGTCGGACGACCGCTAGCCGGCCGCTTCCCGGCGCGCTGATCCGAGCTGCGCCAAAAATCCTTGCACTTCGGGCTTGCACTCGCCCGAAGCGCATGAGTAAAATGCCCGCTTTCACGGCTCGGGTCGCAACGCCCGTGACCGCAAGTTTTCAAAATTCTTCTTTCAGGAATTCAAATGTCCGTTGAAATGAACAAGTCCGAGATCGTCGCGAAGTTCCAGCGTGCTGAAGGCGACACCGGATCGCCCGAAGTCCAGGTCGCGCTTCTCACGGCCCGCATCAACCACCTCACCGAGCACTTCAAGGTTCACGCCAAGGATCATCACTCCCGCCGCGGCCTGCTCCGCATGGTGTCGCGCCGCCGCAAGCTCCTCGACTACCTCAAGCGCACCGATCTCGATGCTTACCGCAAGCTGATTGACGCACTCAATCTGCGCAAGTAAGACGGATCATTTCTCAGACAACGGCCTGCCGCAAGCGACAGGCCGTCGTCGCATTCACATCCCTCCCCTTTCGGCCGTCGTTCGTTGACGCCGTTCCCTTTCTCCCCTGATGCCGCGCCGCCGTTGAGCCGGACGCGTTGCGACCTGAGCGCTTATGCCCCTCGGACGAAAGCGCTGATGCCGCAGCGTGCGGCTCCTCCGTCTGGATGCAGCCAGCGCCCGCATCGGCCGAAAAGCCCCGTCAGCGGCGGCGTAGCCGTCCTACTCTACTTTGGAGAGCACGAACACCATGTCGATGTTCAACAAGATCACGAAGTCCTTCCGCTTCGGCGACCATGACGTCACGCTCGAAACCGGCGAAATCGCCCGCCAGGCCACCGGCGCCTGCATCGTGCGCATGGACGACACCGTCGTTCTCGCGACCGTCGTTGCCAAGAAGGAGGCCAAGCCCGGCCAGGACTTCTTCCCGCTCACCGTCGACTACATTGAGAAGACCTACGCTGCCGGCAAGATCCCCGGCGGCTTCTTCAAGCGCGAAGGCCGTCCGTCCGAAAAGGAAACCCTCACGAGCCGCCTCATCGACCGCCCGATCCGCCCGCTCTTCCCGGACGGCTTCTTCAATGAAGTTCAGGTCATCATCCACGTGCTGTCCGCCGACCCGATGGTCGACCCGGACATTCCCTCGATGATCGGCGCCTCCGCCGCGCTCGCCATCTCCGGCATTCCGTTCCGCGGCCCGATCGGCGCCTGCCGCGTCGGCTACATCAACGACCAGTTCGTGCTCAACCCCACCACTGAGCAGCTCAAGCACTCCCGCCTCGACCTCGTCGTCGCCGGTACGGAGCGCGCCGTGCTGATGGTCGAGTCCGAAGCCGACATCCTCCCCGAAAAGACGATGCTCGACGCCGTGATGTTCGGCCAGCGCGAAATGCAGGTCTGCATCCAGGCGATCAACGAGCTCGTCGCTGAAGCCGGCAAGCCCGCCTGGGATTGGCAGCCGCCCGCCAAGAACGAGGCGCTCATCGCCCGCATCACCGAACTCTCCGACAAGGGCCTCCATGAAGCCTATGCGATCCGCTCGAAGCAGGCTCGCACGGAAAAGCTCCGCGAAGTCTATGCCGCCGTCGAAGCGCAGCTTGCTGCCGACGCCGAAGCCGCCGGCACGGAAGCGCCCGACCTGAACGAAGTGCACGGCATCCTCTTCGAGCTTGAAGCGCACATCGTCCGCTCCAACATTCTCAACGGCGAACCCCGCATCGACGGCCGCGACACCCGCACGGTTCGCCCGATCGAAATCCGCCAGGGCCTGCTGCCGCGCGCCCACGGCTCCGCGCTCTTCACGCGCGGCGAAACCCAGGCGCTCGTCGTCACGACGCTCGGCACGAAGCAGGACGAGCAGATCATCGACGGCCTCTGCGAAGAAACGCACGACCGCTTCATGCTGCACTACAACATGCCCCCGTTCGCCACGGGCGAAACGGGCCGCGTCGGCAGCCCGAAGCGCCGCGAAATCGGCCACGGCCGCCTCGCCAAGCGCGCTCTGAAGGCTGTGCTTCCGGCGCCCGAAGACTTCCAGTACACCATCCGCGTCGTCTCGGAAATCTGCGAATCGAACGGCTCCTCCTCGATGGCTTCCGTCTGCGGCGGCTGCCTCTCGATGCTTGATGCCGGCGTGCCGCTGAAGGACTACGTCGCCGGCGTCGCCATGGGCCTCATCAAGGAAGGCAACAAGTTCGCCGTCCTCACCGACATCCTCGGCGACGAGGATCACCTCGGCGACATGGACTTCAAGGTGGCCGGCACGGAAAACGGCGTCACGGCGCTGCAGATGGACATCAAGATCGAAGGCATCACGGCCGAGATCATGCAGGCCGCGCTCGCTCAGGCGCACGAAGGCCGCCAGCACATCCTCGGCATCATGCACAAGATGGCCGGCGGCGGTGCGAAGGCCCTCTCCGACTTTGCCCCCCGCATGGTGACCTTCAAGATCAATCCTGAAAAGATCCGCGACGTAATCGGCAAGGGCGGCTCCGTCATCCGCGCCCTCACCGAAGAGACCGGCACGACGATCAACGTCGAGGACGACGGCACGGTCACCGTGTCGAGCCCCGACATGAGCCGCGTGGCTGAAGCCCGCCGCCGCATCGAAGAGATCACGGCCGAAGTTGAAGTCGGCCAGATCTACGAAGGCACGGTGACGCGCCTCCTCGAGTTCGGCGCCATTGTTCAGCTGCTGCCGAACAAGGACGGCCTGCTCCACATCTCGCAGATCGCCCGCGAGCGCGTCAACAAGGTCTCCGACTACCTCAAGGAAGGCCAGAAGGTCCGCGTGAAGGTGATCGAGGCTGACGAAAAGGGCCGCGTGCGCCTGTCGATGAAGGCGCTCCTGCGCGACGAAGAGCAGCAGAAGGCGGCGGAGTAACTCCCGACCGCAGACGCTGCGCGCCTCGCTGAGGCGCGCGGCGCCTCTTCGCCTTGAAGAAGCCGGCTCGCTGCAGAGCCGGCTTCTTTCGTCTGCGGCGCTCGAATTTCTGCCGGGGCGCGCGCCCCGCAATCCAAGCGCCCGCAGCGCATCCCCGAGCCTTCGAAACCCGTTAGAATGCTCGAGTTCAACATACTGAGGAGCAGTCCCGCCTGATGCGGGGCCGCCGCATGGAGCACACGTGAGAGATCGCCTCGTCGTCGCGAACTGGAAGATGAACGGCCGGACCGCATCCTGCCGCGAATGGGCTGCCGCCTTCCGCGCTCAGCCCGCCGCCGGCTGCCGATTCGTCGTCTGCGCCCCCTTCGTTTATCTGACGGAGCTCGCCGAGCTCGCCAGCAGCGCCGGCTTCGAGCCGGGCGCGCAGGACGTGAATGAAAATCCCGACGGGGCCTACACGGGCGAAATTTCTGCCGGCATGCTGGCAGACGCCGGCATGAAGTGGTGCATCGTCGGACACTCGGAGCGCCGCCGCTACTACGGCGAAACCGACAACCGCGTCGCCATGAAGGCGCTCGTCCTCGCCAAGCTCGGCATCAAGCCGATCGTGTGCGTGGGCGAAACGCTCGAAGAGCGCGAAAAGGGCGAAACGCAGAACGTCATCCTGCGCCAGCTCAATGCCGTGCTTGCCGTGATCTCTCCGCAGCAGCTCGGCGCCGTCGCCTACGAACCCGTCTGGGCGATCGGCACGGGCCGCACGGCTACGCCCGAACAGGCGCAGTCCGTCCATGCCTCCATCCGCCGCCGCCTGGCCGCAGCGAATGCCGAAGCGGCTCAGTCGTTGCCGATTCTCTACGGCGGCAGCGTCAACGCGCAGAATGCGGCCGGCCTCTTTTCGCAGCCCGACGTCGACGGCGCGCTCGTCGGCGGCGCTTCGCTCAAGGCGCAGTCCTTCTGCGCCATCGGCGCCGCCTTCCCTGCCGACTGCGGCCTTTCCTGACCCCCCTTTTTTTTCAGACCTTTCCATCCAGAAGGCACTTCAACCATCATGCATTTCCTGCTTAGCATTGCCCTCGTCCTGCAGATCATCTCGGCCGTGGTCGTCATCGTCCTCGTGCTGATGCAGCACGGCAAGGGCGCCGACCTCGGCGCCGCCTTCGGCAGCGGCGCTTCCGGCTCCGTCTTCGGCGCAACGGGCAGCGCGAACTTCCTGTCGCGCTCCACGGCCATCGCCGCAACGGTCTTCTTCTGCTCGACCATTCTGCTCACGCTCGCCTCGGGCGCCTTCAACCGTCATCCGACGCAGTCGACCGGCGGCGTGCTTTCGACGATGGAGCAGCCGGCATCCCAAGAACAGGGGACCCCTTCTAATGAAAAAAGTTCCCCCGTCAATCAAATTCCGCGCTAGAATGCTTCTCCTCAGTTGAACGAGTTCTTCCTCAAGAGCTCCTGCAAAAGCTGAAAAGTTCTTCTGAGATGACAATTTGATCTGGCCGCGGTCGTGGCGAAACTGGTAGACGCACTACTTTGAGGGGGTAGCGGAGCAATCCATATGAGTTCAAATCTCATCGACCGCACCAGTTTCACTGGGGTATCGCCAAGTCCGGTTAAGGCAGCGGATTCTGAATCCGCCATTCGTAGGTTCGAATCCTACTACCCCTGCCAAGCGGGCCGATCAGAGAGTCAGACAATTTGCACAGGTTTTTGCGGTCGTGGCGAAACTGGTAGACGCACTACTTTGAGGGGGTAGCGGAGCAATCCATATGAGTTCAAATCTCATCGACCGCACCAGTTTCACTGGGGTATCGCCAAGTCCGGTTAAGGCAGCGGATTCTGAATCCGCCATTCGTAGGTTCGAATCCTACTACCCCTGCCAGAACTGATTCGAAGGGCTGCAGCCAAGGCTGCGGCCCTTTGTTTTTGTCTGCAGTCCGCGAGCAGCGCTCCTGCTTTTCGCCGGCGCAATAGAAAACCGCCGGCAGAAGACGATTCTGCCGGCGGCGTAAGGCTGAGGCCGGAACGCATCTGCCGCGCAGGCAGACGCGCTCGCAGCGAGCGTTACTTGAGGGCGGACGGCAGCAGCAGGCTGCGCACGTCCACCGCCTTCTCCATCATGCCGTTGTCGAGCAGGAACTTCTGATCGGCAGCGAGGCCTTCGATGTCCGCATCCGTCAACGTGTCGTAGAAGTTCGACCAGTCGTAGAGCTTCTCGGCATCTTCCTTCGAGATGCCCTGCTCCTTGGCGCCGATCGCGATGGCTTCATCCTTATGGGCGCGAATCCAGGCGAGCGCATCGCGGTTGACCTTGACGACGCGCTCATAGGCTTCCGGATACGCCTTGGCGAAGTCGCGGCGCACCGTCATGACGAGATTGGGCTCCACATAGCCTTCGCAGGTCGTGATGGTCTTCGCGCCGGCTTCATGCGCCTTGATGATGAGGTTCGCCGCGAGAAGGCCTGCATCCGCCTTGCCCGAAACGACAGCCGTCATCGCCGCGGCCGGATCCATATTGATGAACTCCACGTCGGAGGGCTTCATGCCTTCCTTCACCAGCGCCGCAACGAGCAGCTGATGGAGAACCGTGCCCTTCGGGCCCACGACCTTCTTGCCCTTCAAATCCTTCACCGTGAAGTTGGCGCCGGGCTTGCCCACGATGGCAAAGATTTCCTTCGGATGCGCCACGCCCGTCGCCACGGCAATCGGATTGCCGGCGCCGGCCGCCATTAGGAGGCTCGCCGTATTCATCACGGCCGAGAAGTCCAGATCGCCCGAAGCCATGGCCTGACCCTGAACGGCGCCCGAATTGATGACGCGCCACTTGATGTCAACACCGTCAGCCTTGAAGGCTTCTTCGAGCATGCCGCGCTCCTTCATCACAATGTTCTGCAGATTGAAGGGCGCCTTGACGTAGGTGATGGAAATGGCTTCGGGCATCGCTGCCGAAGCCAGCGCGGCTGCCGACATGGCGAGCGCAGCAATGAATGCCTTGAGCTTCATGATGATGAACTTTCGTTTGGAGGTTGAGAGGAAGCGCTTCACGGAGAAGCGAATGCTGACTCTGACGGCAGCCGCTGACAGCCGCTGCCGCAGGAAGCGCTCATTCTAGGCAGATTTGAAATCGCTTTTCTTTCTTCTGCCTTAGTTATTGAAAATGAGACTTCCTTTTATTGATCTCAATGACGCGCCTCAAATCCATCGCTGCCGCTCAAGCGCTGCAGCCTGCCGCCAACCCCGAGGAGGCCTTCCATTTAAAGGCGAAAGCTAAGCTTTTTTGTGCACGCCGCACCAAAGCCGGCACGTGGAGATGCTCACGCCCGTCGCCTCGCTCACAGCCTTCCAGGAAAGGCCCTGCGCGCGCAGCGCTGCGACGCGCTTGCGCGTTTCGTCACTGTAGCGGTATTGGTTGATATTCAGATGCACGGAAAAGCAGCCTTTGCGGTAGGCGCGCCCCCAGTCTCGGACCGTGCCCTCGGCGAGCCCGAGGAGGGTTGAAACGCTTTTGTAGCCTTTGCCGCTCTTGAAGAGCTTCAGCGCCGCACGGCGCTGCGCTTCGGTGGGATAGTTGGGCCGCGTCCGCTCCGGACCGACATCCGCGCTGGACCCGGCTTTGGAAATTCTGGGCATGCTTCGACTCCTCGGCTGATGGAGGGACGAAAAAAGCCCGCCTCCCGCTTCTGCGGAAAACGGGCTGCAATGACTTGATGAATGCGCCGGATGCTGCGCCGCGCGCCACGGCTGACGCGGGCGCTGATCCGGGCTGCCGTCCGTCAAGTGCGGGCGGCAGGCGTCTTCTCTCGTTCAGAAGGCTGACTTGCGCCGCTCCCTGCCGCAGCGGATTCAGATCCGCCGCAGCGTTCGAGCAGCGAAGCGGCCTTTAGAACTGGTAGGACGCGCGCGCCTGGAAGGCGTTGTTGCTGCGGTCGTCGTTG
>CAJKSP010000032.1 GCA_905202595.1 uncultured Sutterella sp. | reverse complement strand
GCATCACCTTGACATGGTGGGGGTCGTTGGTTCGAGTCCAATCGTGCCTACCAAGATTTTTTGGGACTGTTGACGCGATGTCTTTCATCGAGACTTCTCTTCGTACAACAACACCCCGTCTCTGATCAAACGAGGGCGTGGGCGAAGCGTTGTCGACGGATTCCAGTCAAGAAAGTGCGGGCTCATAGCCCGCACTTTTTTTATGTCCATAAACTGAGGATGGATCGAAAAATGCCAGCGATTACCCTTCCGGACGGCTCCAAGCGCGAATTCAACGGTCCCGTGACCGTGGGCGAAGTGGCGGCCGCCATTGCGCCGAGCCTTGCAAAGGCCGCTCTTGCCGGCCGTGTTGACGGCAAGCTCGTGGATCTGAGCGACACGATCGATCGCGATGCGAGCGTTGAAATCGTTACTGCCAAGGATCCGGCAGGCCTCGGCATCATCCGCCACTCGACTGCGCATTTGATGGCGCAGGCCGTCAAGGAGCTCTATCCGGATGCGGAAGTCACGATCGGGCCTTCGATCGAGAACGGCTTCTACTACGACTTCTCCTACAGCCGTCCCTTTACGCCTGACGATCTGAAGAAGATCGAAGAGCGCATGGACGAGCTCGTGAAGAAGGACATTCCGATCAAGCGCGAAACGATGAGCCGCGAAGAAGCGATCAAGCTCTTCGAGAGCATGGGCGAGAAGTACAAGGTCGAGCTCATCAAGGCCATTCCGGAAGGCGAAGTGATTTCGCTCTACCGCCAGGGCGACTTTGTCGACCTCTGCCGCGGGCCTCACGTTCCGAGCACGGGCAAGCTCAAGGTGCACCGCCTCATGAAGGTGGCCGGCGCCTATTGGCGCGGCGACAGCAAGAACGAAATGCTGCAGCGCATCTACGGCACGGCCTGGGGAACGAAGGAAGAGCAGAAGGCTTATCTGCAGATGCTCGAGGAGGCGGAGAAGCGCGACCATCGCAAGCTCGGCCGCGAACTCGACCTCTTCCATATCCAGGACGAAGCGCCGGGCATGGTTTTCTGGCACGGCAAGGGATGGGCCCTCTGGCAGGTGATCGAGCAGTACATGCGCCGCGTTTATCAGGACAACGGCTACGTTGAAGTGAAGGCGCCGCAGCTTCTCGACCGCTCGCTCTGGGAGCGCTCCGGCCACTGGGCGAAGTATCGCGAGAACATGTTCACGACCGAGTCGGAGAACCGCTACTACGCCCTCAAGCCCATGAACTGCCCGGGCCACATCCAGATCTTCAATTCGAAGCTTCGCAGCTATCGCGATCTGCCGCTTCGCATCGGCGAATTCGGCCAGTGCCACCGCAACGAGCCCTCCGGCGCTCTGCACGGCCTCATGCGCGTGCGCGGCTTCACGCAGGACGACGGCCACATCTTCTGCACGGAAGATCAGATCCTTGACGAGTGCAACAAGTTCACGCGCCTCGTGCAGAAGGTCTACAAGGATTTCGGCTTCGAAGAAATCGAATACAAGGTGGCGACCCGTCCTGCCATGCGCATCGGCGAAGACGCTGTCTGGGACAAGGCTGAGCATGCGCTCATGCAGAGCTTTGACGATCTGGGCATCAAGTACGAGATCCTCAAGGGCGAGGGCGCGTTCTACGGTCCCAAGATCGAGTATCACCTGCGCGACTGCCTCGGCCGTTCGTGGCAGTGCGGCACGATTCAGGTCGACTTCCAGATGCCTGGCCGCCTCGGCGCGGAGTATGTTGCGGAAGACAACGCCCGCAAGGTGCCGGTGATGCTGCACCGCGCGATTCTCGGCTCGCTCGAGCGCTGGATCGGCATGCTGATCGAAGAGTTTGCCGGCGCCTTCCCGGTGTGGCTTGCACCGGTTCAGGCTGCGGTTGCCAACATTACGGACGCCCAGTCGGCATACGCTACGGATGTTGCTGCGAAGCTGCATGCCGCCGGCGTGCGCGTCCAGAGCGATTTGCGGAGCGAAAAAATCAACTATAAAATTCGCGAACTTACTCTGCAGAAGATCCCCTACGTGGCTGTTGTCGGCGACAAGGAGATGCAGAGCGGGACGGTGTCCGTGCGTGCTCGCGGAGGCAAGAACCTCGGCGTGATGGCGCTCGACGACTTCATCGCCCTCATCAAGCAGGAGGAGGCCAAGCTTGCCCGTCGCGGCGAGTAACGTCCTCTGATCATGGAGCGGCTCTGCGGGATCCGCGGGGCCGCGCCTCTCCGGCAGCGCGCCGGAGCGTTTCTTTGGAGAAGAGCCATAGCTCAAGATCGCAAGCATCGGATCAATGGTGAGATCCGAGTCCCTGAGGTCCGACTGACCGGCGTCGACGGCGCCCAGATCGGGATTGTCCGCACGTCGGAAGCCCTTCGCATGGCGGAGGATGCCGACGTCGATTTGGTCGAGGTTGCGCCTAACGCAACGCCGCCCGTCTGCCGCCTGATGGACTACGGCAAGTTCCGCTATCAGGAGCAGAAGAAGGCCCAGGAAGCCAAGGCCAAGCAGAAGGTCGTTCAGGTCAAGGAAGTGAAGTTCCGTCCTGCAACGGATGAGAACGACTTCCAGACGAAGCTTCGCAGCCTGCGCCGCTTCCTCACGGACGGCGACAAGGCCAAGGTGTCGCTGCGCTTCCGCGGCCGCGAAATGGCGCATCAGCACTTCGGCACCGAGCTGATGGAGCGCGTGAAGACCGAGCTTGCCGATGTGGCTCAGGTCGAGCACCAGCCCAAGCTCGAAGGCCGTCAGATGATCATGGTGCTCGCTCCGAAGAAAAAGCGCTGATCTTTCTGCAAGGCGAAGATTTTTTCGCTAGAATCACTTTTTTGTTCGCTTCCGCAGCGCGCATGCCGCTCTGCGGAATGCGGATTCTTTTGCTCCGCTTGCTGCGGCGCCGAGAAGCGCTGCCGGAAGCTCGAGCGAAGCAGCTCTCTCCGCTACGGCGGAGAGCGTCATCCAAGTGGGCCCGAGGCCTATTGAAGCGTTTCGTCTGGTCGACGAGAACGCCCGGGACCATCCAATAAAAGAGGAACGGCCAAATGCCGAAGATGAAGACCAAGCGCGCCGCCGCCAAGCGGTTCAAGCCGCGCGCCAGCGGCTCGATCAAGCGCGCTCACGCCACGAAGCGCCATATCCTTACGCATCGCACGACGAAGAACAAGCGTCATCTGCGTGGCATGGTTACGGTGCACGAATCGGACGTCAAGTCCGTGAAGCGCATGCTCCCCTACGCCTAAGTAAGAGATAAGGAGATTAAGAGATGCCTCGTGTGAAGCGTGGTGTGACGGCCCGTGCCCGTCATAAGAAGATCATTGCGATGGCGAAGGGCTATCGCCTTCGCCGCAATAACGTTTTCCGCATCGCCAAGCAGGCGGTCATGCGCGCCGGCCAGTACGCCTACCGCGACCGCCGCGACAAGAAGGGCGTGTTCCGCCGCCTGTGGATTGCCCGCATCAACGCCGGCTCCCGTGCGAACGGCATGTCCTACTCGGTGTTCATGAACGGCCTGAAGAAGGCCGGCGTCGCCCTTGACCGCAAGGTCCTCGCCGACATGGCCGTGAACGACAAGGCCGGCTTCGCCAGCCTCGTCGAGATGGTCAAGAACGCCTAATTGCTTGGCCGCAGGAATTTTTGACGCGCAGCCGCATCGGCTGCGCTGACACAGCTTCCTTGAAAAGCCCACTTCTTATGAAGCGGGCTTTTTTTTTCAGCAGTTACAAAGATTTGAGGCTAAAATCAACCTTTCGCTCCGCCGCGGTCCGACCGGGCCGGCGGCTGCGGGCGAAGCGGAACCGGCCCAGGCTCCGCCCGGTCGAGAGAGCAAGGCTTTTTCCCGGGAGCCGCCGCGGCGCCGCTGCCAGGAGGAAAGGGCGACGCCGCCCTTTCGCAGATTCAAAGATTTGGGATTGAAGAATGCAGGAACTGTCCGAACTGATCGAGTCGGCCCGCAGAGACTTCGCTGAAGCGAAGCAGCCCGCGGCGCTCGAAGACGCGAAAGCGCGCTACATCGGCAAGACCGGCCGCGTGACGATGCTCATGAAGGAGCTCGGCAAGCTCGCGCCCGAGGAGCGCCGCAGCCGCGGTCAGGAGATCAACCGCGCCAAGCAGGCGATCGAAGAGGCGCTCAACGCCCGCCGCGAAGCGCTCGCCGAAGAAGAGATGGCCCGCAAGCTCGCCGACGAGGCGATCGACGTGACGCTGCCCGGACGCAAGCGCAGCGCCGGCGGCATTCATCCGGTGATGCGCACCTGGATGCGCATTGAAGAGATCTTCCGCTCGATCGGATTCGACGTGGCGGACGGCCCTGAAGTCGAGAACGACTGGTACACGTTCACGGCGCTCAACAACCCGCTCAACCACCCGGCCCGTTCGATGCAGGATACGTTCTACGTCGACATGAAGGACAGCAAGGGGCTGCTCCTGCCGCTGCGCCCGCACACCTCGCCCATGCAGGTGCGCTATGCGCGCACGCACAAGGCGCCGATCAAGACGATTGCGCCGGGTCGCACCTACCGCGTTGACTCCGACGCGACGCACTCGCCGATGTTCCATCAGGTTGAAGGCCTCTGGATGGATACGGACATCAGCTTTGCGGATTTGAAGGGCGTCTACAGCGAATTCCTGCGCCGCTTCTTCGAGACGGACGATCTGCGCGTTCGCTTCCGTCCGTCGTACTTCCCCTTCACCGAGCCGTCGGTTGAAGTGGACATGATGTTCACGACCGGTCCCCGCAAGGGCAAGTGGCTTGAAATTTCGGGTGCCGGCGAAGTGCATCCGACGGTGGTCCGCAACTACGGACTCGATCCGGAAACGCACATCGGCTTTGCGTTCGGCTCCGGCCTCGAGCGCCTCACGATGCTGCGCTACGGCATTGACGATCTGCGCCTCTTCTTCGAGGGCGATCTCCGCTTCCTGAGTCAGTTCAATTAATCGAGCTCCGAGGTACAAAAGAAATGCTTTTCACTGAAGAATGGCTCCGCGCGTACTGCAATCCGGCGCTCGACACGGACGGCATCGCCGACGCGCTGACGATGCACGGTTTGGAAGTTGAGGATGTGACGACGGTTGCGCCTGCCTTTACGGGCGTTGTCACGGCTGAGGTCCTCACCTGCCGCGATCATGAAAATTCTGACCATCTTCATGTCTGCGAAGTGAATGCGGGCACGGGAGAGACGCTGCAGATCGTCTGCGGCGCGCCCAACGTGCGCGCCGGCATCAAGGTGGCCTGCGCCCTCATCGGCGCAGAGCTGCCGGGCGGTATGAAGATCAAGAAGTCGAAGCTGCGCGGCGTGGTCTCGATGGGCATGCTCTGCTCGCAGCGCGAGCTCGGCATCACGGAGGACCACACGGGCATTTGGATTCTTCCGGACGATGCGCCGATCGGCGTCGACATCCGCGAGTACGCCAAGCTCGACGATGCAAAGATTGAAGTGAAGGCGACGCCGAATCGCGGCGATGCGCTCTCCGTCGTGGGCATTGCGCGCGATCTGCATGCCGTGACGGGTTCGCCTCTCACAATGCCGAAGATGGATCCGGTGCCCGCGACCTGCGACGCCGTGCATCCGGTCGAAGTCGTCGACAGCGATCTCTGCGGCCGCTTTTCAAGCCGCGTCATCCTCGGACTCAATCCGGATGCGAAGACGCCTGCGTGGATGAAGTCGCGCCTGGAGCGCGCCGGCCAGCGCTCGATTTCGGCGCTCGTCGACATCTCGAACTACATCATGCTCGAGGTCGGCCGTCCGACGCACTTCTACGATCTCGACAAGCTCAACGGCGGCCGCATCGTCGTGCGCTGGGCCAAAGCGGGCGAAAAGGCCGAGCTTCTCAACGGCAAGACGATCGATCTCGACCCCTACTTCGGCGTCATCTGCGACGGCGATGCGCCTGAAGGCCTGGCCGGCATCATGGGCGGCGAGCGCACGTCGATTTCCGGCACGACGACGAATCTCTTCATCGAGAGCGCCTTCTTCCAGCAGGCGGCCATTCAGGGCCGCTGCCGCCGCCTCAACTTCTCCACGGATGCCGCCTACCGCTATGAGCGCGGCGTGGACTTCGAAACCACGGTCGACTACCTGGAGTACGTGACGAGCCTCGTGCTCGCGATCTGCGGCACGCCCGACACGAAGGTCGGTCCTGCGCAGGACATCGTGACGAAGCTGCCGGTGCGCCATCCGGTGACGATGCGCGTGGCGCGCTGCCGCAAGGTGGTGGGCGCCGACGTGCCGCTCACGACCATGCACGACGCCTTCACGCGCCTCGGCTTCAAGTACGAATACGACGAAGCGTCTGAAGTCTTTACGGTCATTCCGCCGGGCTACCGCTTCGACATCGAAATTGAAGAAGACTTGATCGAAGAGGTGGCGCGCCTTTGGGGCTACGACCATCTTCCGGACCGTCTCCCGCTCGCCCGCTCGACGATGCGCGCTCAGCCCGAGACGCGCCGCACGGCGCATGCGCTGCGCCGCGAGCTTGCCGGCCTCGGCTATCAGGAGCTCATCAACTTCTCGTTCGTTCCTGACGAATGGGAAAAGGACTTCGGCTGCGGCATCGAGCCGATCCACCTCCTCAATCCGATCAACTCCGAGCTCTCCGTCATGCGCACGCAGCTGGCCGGCTCGCTCGTCAGCATCCTCAAGTACAACCTCAACCGCCGCGCTGAGCGCGTCCGCCTCTTTGAGATCGGCCGCGTCTTCTTCCGCGACGCGAGCGTCGAGGATACGGACCTGACGGTGAAGGGCGTTCGGCAGCCGATGCACGTCGGCGGCCTCGCCTACGGCACGGCCGACGACGCGCAGTGGGGCGTTCCCGCCCGCCGCGTCGACTTCTTCGATGTGAAGGGCGACATCGAGCGCCTGGCGGCGCCGCTGCCGGTTCGCTTCGAGGCCGAAACGTTCCCGGGCATGCATCCGGGCCGCTCCGCTGCGGTGTATGTGAACGGCGTGAAGGTCGGCTACCTCGGCGAGCTCCATCCGCGCCTTGCGCGCAAGTACGAGCTGCCGCATTCGCCGATCCTCTTCGAGCTCGATCTCGAGCCGCTCCTCGAGCTGCCGCTGCCGAGCTACCGCGAAGTGAGCAAGTTCCAGCCGATGCGCCGCGACATTGCCGTCGTTGTGCCGGCGGCGCTTGAAGTGCAGAAGCTCTTTGACGCCGTCAAGACGGCCGCGAAGAAGGATCCCCGCCTCTTCGCTCTCTCGGATTTCCGCCTCTTTGACCTCTACCGCTCGCAGGACGAGGACAAGAAGCATGAGAAGTCGGTGGCCTTCTCCGTCGAGCTCACGGCTCGCGGCGACGAGGCGCTCAGCGACGCTCAGGCTGACGAGGCCATGAAGGGCGTGCTTGCTGCGCTCGAGAGCGAGGGGGCGAAGCTCCGCGCCTGATCTCATTCCGGCGCCGGTCCGTGTACCTCAGCGCCGAAGCCGCCGCCCGCTTCACGGCAGAAGGCAGCTTCGGCGCGCTGCGCGGGCGGCACAGAGTTCTCCACTCTATAACGAGAAAATGACTGAAGAAACCATCTCCAGCACAGAAAAAAACTGCATCACTCTCAACAAGGCCGGCCTTGCGGACGTGCTTTTGGAGGAGATTCCCGAGCTTGACCGTCTCAACGCCAAGTTCCTCGTTGAAGAATTCTTCTCCCTGATCAGCCGTCATCTCGAAAAGGGCGACACAGTGAAGATTCCTGGCCTCGGGAACTTCTCTGTGCGCGACAAGGTCGCGCGTCCCGGCCGCAATCTCAAGACGGGCGAGACGGTGACGATTTCCGAGCGGCGCGTGGTGACGTTCCATCCCTCCGGAACGCTCAACGCCAGAGTGACGCAGAACCTCATCACCGACAAAGACAAATAAGCGAAGCATCGAGGGGATGAAAATAAATTTGCTTTTTCGGAATCCTCTCGATATACTCTCAAGTCTCTAGTCGGGGTGTAGCGCAGCCTGGTAGCGCACTTGCATGGGGTGCAAGGGGTCGCGAGTTCGAATCCCGCCACCCCGACCAGATAACAAAACAGGTCATCTGCAAAGATGGCCTTTTTTGTTGCCTGCACATTCTGCCCGCCGCCTTCTGCGCGCCGGGCGCCGCCTGTCCGCCTTCCTGGGATTCTGTCTTTTTCCCGCCTTTTGTAAGCAAGCGGCGCCTCTCTGGCTTTGGCCGGCAGGCGCCTCGGCGCTTCTGCCTAATCCAAATCACCATCTTGAGCTGATCGAGTCGCAAGGGGCTTCATTTTGCACTCCGCCGGACCGCCGCAGGCCTGAGAGCGTGCTACTTTGATTTCGATGAAAGTTGCAAGGCAGGCGCCAAACGCTCTGCCGCAAGGCTTTCAAGGATGCGGGCGGCCAAGCCGCCTGTTGCGAAGTCCGACGCCGCCGAGAAGGATCGAAAGATGACGATAAGCCGTCAAGCCGACCGAGCCTCATCGCTCGCGCAGCCCTGCGCTTCTTCCGCATGCGCGCCGCGCTTTGCTTTTGTCCCCTTTGCCGGCTCCGCCCAGCAGACAACAAGCTGGCGCGAAGCATCCTCCTGCACATCCGTGAGCCTTGAAGCTGCTCGCGTTCTGCTGCCGGAAGCCTGAAGGGGCAGCAGGACAGCCTGTCGGAAGCGGCCATGAGCCGCTTCATCGAAAGGGAGCAGCCCTCAAAGGGCGTGCTCCCTTTTTTCATTGACCGCATTCATTCTGCTTTTCGCCCATCTCACGATTGAAAGGACATTTCGAAAATGGCTATGAATAAGGACGAGCTCAAGGCGCGCGTGCGCGAGCTCATTCGTCAGGATCGTCCCTACATTGAGAAGCTTTCCGACAGCATCTTTGCCGAGCCGGAGCTCGGCTTCAAGGAAGCCAAGACTTCCGCGAAGGTCAAGGCGGCCTTTGACGAGATGGGACTTGAACATTCGGACGGATGGGGCATCACGGGCGTGAAGGCCCGCATGAAGGGCAAGGCTTCAAAGCGCACGGTGGCGCTCTTGGGCGAGCTTGACGCCATCGTCTGCCGCCGCCATCCGCATGCCGATCCCGTCACGGGCGCTGCGCACTGCTGCGGCCACAACATTCAGATCGCCAACATGTTTGCCGTGGGCCGCGCGCTCAAGGCTGCGGGCGCCATGGACTACCTCGGCGGCGACGTCGTGCTCTTCGCCGTGCCGGCTGAGGAGTACGTCGAGATCGACTACCGCAGCAAGCTGCGCGAAGAGGGCAAGCTTCGCTTCATGGGCGGCAAGTGCGAAATCATTGCCGAAGGCGGCTTTGACGACATCGACATGGCGATGATGGTTCACACGCGTCCGATCGAGCGTCCTGACGGCGACATGGTCGTCGCGAGCTCTTCGAACGGCTTCATCGGCAAGCTCATCGACTATCACGGACGCGCCGCTCATGCGGCCGGCGCGCCGGATCGCGGCATCAATGCGCTCAACGCCGCCATGCTCGGCATCATGGGCGTGAATGCCATTCGCGAAACCTTCCGCGAAGACGAGCATGTGCGCTTCCATCCGATCATCAATGCAGGCGGCGATCTCGTGAATGTGATCCCGGACCTCGTCAAGATGGAGAGCTACTGCCGCGCCGCGACGATCGACGGCCTGGTGAAGTACAACGCCGCCATCAACCGCGCACTCAAGGCGGGCGGCGAAGCGGTGGGCGCGCGCGTCGAAATCCGCGATCTGCCGGGCTATCTGCCGCTGCATCCCGACCCGCATTTCGTCGACGTGCTCCGCGTCAATGCCATTGAAGCTTTCGGCATCGGCAATACGCTGGAGGGCGAGCATGCCGCCGGGTCGACCGACATGGGCGATGTCGGCCATCTGATGCCGGTGGTTCATCCGTATGTGGGCTGCATTGAAGGCACGCCGCACGGCGCCGACTTCAAGCTTGTCGATCCGGAATCTGCTTATGTGAAGTCGCCTGAGGCGCTTGCGATGACGATCATCGATCTTCTCTGGGATGATGCCGCCATTGCGGACGAAATCTGCCGCGAATTCCATCCGGTCTTCAACCGCGAAAGCTACTGCCAGTTCATGGAGGATCTGGCTGCCGGCCGCGCGAAGCCGCTCTAAGCCCTGCTTGAGCGCTGCGCTTTGAGCGTGAAGCGCAGCGCCTCTTCTTCGCGAGGGGCGCGGGTGTTCGTCTGCGATGCAAATAGGGGGAAATCGCAGCGGGCGTCCGCGCCCCTCACCCATTGTCTCAGGAGGCCGGGATGCGCATCTGCGCACCGGCCTCTTGTCATCCAATCGTCATCTTCCTTTCACGGCGCCGCCACATCGCCTTTCCATACTTCGCATCAGTGCAGGGCACCCCGATGTGCTCGGGTACTGCATTGAACATATTTGCGTTTGTAGGAAAGAGAAATGAATTCGAAGAAGATGGCGGCAGCCGCCGCCGCGATGGCTTTTGCGGCCTGCGCTGCTGCAGCTCATGCTGAAACGGTCGACGTCAACGGCTCCACAACGGTTCTGCCTGCCATGCAGCTTGTTGCCGAGTCCTTCATGAAGGTCAATCCGAATATCGCCGTGACGATTTCGGGCACGGGCTCCGGCAACGGCATCAAGGCGCTGCGCGACAAGACGACTGACATCGCCATGTCGAGCCGCGATCTCAAGGACAAGGAAGTCAAGGATTTTGAATCGCACGGCATGCAGCCCGTGAAGTTCACCGTTGCGCATGATGCGATCATCCCGGTCGTCAATCCGAAGAACAAAGTCCAGGGCCTCACGAAGGCTCAGCTGCGCGACGTCTTCGCTGGCAAGATTCGCGATTGGAAGGACGTGGGCGGCGACGCTGCGCCGATCGTCGTGATCGGCCGCGACTCCTCTTCGGGCACGTTCGAGTGCTTCCAGGAGCTTGTGATGGGCAAGGACCGCGTGTCTGCGCGCGCGCTGCTGCAGGCGTCCAACGGCGGCGTCGTTCAGGCTGTTACGGCCAACCCGAATGCCATCGGTTATGTCGGCATCGGCTACCTTGAGGCGGGTGCGAAGGGCATCTCGGTCGACGGCGTGGCCCCGACCGAAGAGAATGCCAAGGCCAAGAAGTGGCCGATTTCGCGCGACCTCTACCTCTTCACGATCGGCCAGCCGCAGGGCGGCGCCAAGGCGCTCATCGACTACATGCTCGGCAAGGACGGCCAGGCCGCCGTGCAGAAGTCGGGCTATCTCCCTGTTGCTGATTAACAGGGGCCTGCACATGACGGGCACTTCCGCAGCCCGCCGGCGCTTTTGCGAACACTCGTTCCGCAGCATCCTGATGGCTGCCGCCGGGGCGAGTGTCGTTGCGCTTGCGGCTATTGTCATCTTTCTCGTCTCGCAGGCCGTTCCGCTGCTGAGGGAGACGAGCCTGACGGACTTCCTTTTCTCGACGGAATGGTATCCGACGGAGGATCCGCCTTATTTCGGCATCGGCGCGCTCTTCATGGGGTCGATCTCCGTGGCGTGCGTGACGGCGGTGATCGCTGTGCCGCTCGGCATTCTGGTTGCCGGCGCCATTCATTGCGCGATGCCTAGCCGGGTTCGCCGGATCGTGAAGCCGCTGATCGAGCTCATGGCGGCCTTTCCTTCGGTCGTGATCGGCTTGGTCGGCATGACGGTGCTCGCGCCGTTTTTGCAGCAGACGTTCGGGATTGCGACGGGCCTCAATATGCTCAACGCCTCGATCATGCTCGCCTTCATGGTGATTCCGTCGATTGCCTCCATTTCTGAGGACGCGCTGAGAAACGTTCCGTCCGCCATCCGCGAGGCGAGCCTTGCGCTCGGCGCCACGCGCTGGGAGACGCTGGTGCGCGTGGAGCTGCGCTGGGCAATGGGCGGCATCGGTACGGCAGTGATGCTCGGCATTTCGCGCGCCATCGGCGAAACGATGGTCGTGCTGATGGCCGCCGGCGGCGCCGCGATCATTCCTGAAACGATTTTCGACCCTGTGCGTCCGATGACCTCGTCGATTGCGGCTGAAATGGCCGAGGCGGCGGTGGGCAGCGCGCATTATCACGCGCTCTACGGCGCGGGCTTCGTGCTCTTCCTCGTGACCTTCGCCTTCAATCTTGCGGCTTGGTTCGCGTCGAAGAAGCTTCAGATGGGAGGCCGCTGATGTCTGAACGCACTTCCGCTTCCATGACGATGCATCTTATTTCCGCGGCACGCCGCCGCGCGGCTGAAGCAGCCGGCTTCTCTGCGCTCCGCCTGGCCGTGCTGGCGGCCGTCGGCTCGCTCATTGCCATCACCATTCTTGTGGCCTGGCATGCCTGGCCGGCGCTCTCCTGGGAGCTGCTGACGGAGCCGCCTCGGGATCTGATGACGAAGGGCGGCATCTGGCCGTGCATCGCCGGCACGTTCTGCCTGGCGGGCGGCGCGCTCGTGATTGCGCTGCCCTTCGGCGTGCTTGCCGCGATCTATCTCACCGAATACGGCCGCCGCGGCTCAGCCTGGACGGAAATCGCCCGGCTCTCGGCCGCCAATCTTGCCGGCGTGCCTTCGATTGTCTTCGGCCTTTTCGGCCTGACGTTCTTCTGCTCGACGCTCGGACTGCGGGTGAGCCTTCTGTCGGGCATTCTGACGCTTGCCGTGCTTTCTCTGCCTGTGATCATCAGCACGACGGAAGCGGCGCTCTCGCAGGTGCCGCAGGCCTGGCGCGAAGCGAGCATGGCGCTCGGCGCGACGCGAAGCGAAACCGTTTTGAAGGTGGTGCTTCCGAATGCGCTGCCGGGCGTGCTGACGGGCGCCATTCTGGCGCTTGCCCGAGCGGCAGGCGAAACCGCCGCCATCATGTACACGGGCGCCGTCTTTTTCACGCCGCGCGAAGGCGTCTCGATCTTCGAGCCGGTGATGGCGCTTCCTTATCACATTTATGTGCTCGCTACGTCGGGCACGCAGATTGAGCAGACGAGGCCGCTGCAGTATGCCGCCTCCTTGGTGCTCCTCCTCCTCGTGCTCGTCATGAGCCTCGCGGCCATCATCATCCGCGAGCGGCGCCGCGGCGGAGACTGACGAATCCTTTTCAAATGACGGAATCCATGGAAAAGAATCTGATGAACGGCGCAGCCGCGCCTGCGGCGCAGGCCATGCCGCCCGCGAAGCTCGATGTGCGCCATCTCAAAGTTTGGTACGGCAAGTTCCTCGCGCTCAAGGACATCTCGCTTTCGATCCCCGAGGGCAAGGTGACGGCCTTCATCGGACCGTCGGGCTGCGGCAAGTCGACGCTTCTGCGAACGTTCAACCGCATGCACGATCTCTACCCCGGACAGCGCGTTGAGGGTGAAATCATGTTCGACGGCGAGAATCTGCTCGCGCCTCACATCGACGTGACGGATCTGAGAGCCCGCGTCGGCATGGTGTTCCAGCGCCCGGCGCCGTTCCCAATGTCGATCTTCGACAACGTCGCCTACGGCGTGCGCCTGCGCGAAAAGGTCTCCAAAAGCGAGTTGGAGGCGCGCGTCGAATGGGCGCTTCGCAAGTCCGCGCTGTGGGACGACGTGAAGGACAAGCTTCGCGAGCCCGGCACGTCTCTTTCCGGCGGCCAGCAGCAGCGCCTCTGCATCGCGAGAGGCATTGCGGTGAAGCCTGAAGTGCTGCTGCTTGACGAGCCCTGCTCGGCGCTTGATCCGATTTCAACCGCCCGCATTGAAGACTTGATCGACGAGCTCAAGAACGACTACACGGTCGTGATCGTGACGCACAGCATGTCGCAGGCCGCGCGCGTTTCCGACTACACCGCGTTCATGTATTTAGGCGAGCTCATCGAGTTCGGCGAAACGAAGCAGATCTTCACCAATCCGCGCGAAAAGGCGACGGAGGACTACATCACGGGCCGCTTCGGCTGATGCCCCGTCAAAAAAGGAGAAGTCAGACATGACAGAAAGCAATCTGCCGCAGGGCATGGGCGAGCACATCGTCCGCCGCTTCGACGATCAGATCTTCGAGCTGCAGTCGAGCGCCGTCGCGATGGGGCTTGCCGTCCGCCAGCAGCTCACGGCCGCTGGCGATGCGCTTCTGAGGCTCTCTGGGAGCGAAGCCGAAGCGGTTGCCTCGCGCGACATTCTCATCAACCGCCGCGAGCTTGAACTCGACCGGCTGGTGGAGTTTCTCTTCGCGAGCCGCCAGCCTCAGGCCCGAGATCTGCGCCTGTTGATCGGAATGCTGCGCATCGGCATTGATCTCGAGCGCGCGGGTGACGAAATCCGCAGCGCCGCGAAGGGGGTGCTCGAGGAGCGCCGCGCGCTCGGCAGCGCCGGTGCTGGCCCAGCCGCTTCGCGCTTCCGCGACGAGCTGCTCACTGTGCACGGACAGCTCACGGAGATGGCTGAAGGCATTCTCTCGTCGCTGCTGAAGTTTGATGCCTCGCTCGCTCAGAAGTGGATGCCGAAGCGCGAAGCCATCCGCGCTGCCGCCCGCGAAGTGGAAGCGGGAGCCGCTGAGGCGATGGAGTCGCGCACGCTCGCCACTCGCGAGGGCCTTGCAGTCGTGCGCATCTCCCGCGCTTTTGCAAGAATTGCCGCGCACCTCGAAAATGTCGGCGAAGCGATTGTCTTCATGGCAGAAGGCCGCGATGTTCGGCAGGACCACTTAGAATCGCTCGAGGCCAGTCAGCGCACAGCAAAGACCGCCGGCAAGGCCGGCTGAGAGGCGTCATGCCGCTGCGGCTTTCAGCGCCGCGGCGAAGAAGACGCTGCAGGCGCGCTTGCCGCGTCTGCCATGGCCCCGGAGCGCCGCGCAAGCGTGCCTTCGGGGCTTTTCCGCTTTGCAACGCGGCTGCAGGCTCTGCAGCCGCCGAGCAGCTTTTCTCTTTAGGAGCCTTCATTCATGACCGACGATGCCGTCGCTTTCGAGCCTGACGCCGCCCCGCTGATCCTGATCGTGGAGGACGAGACCGCCATTCGCGAGCTCGTCGCTTTTGTCTGCGAAGCGGCGGGCTTTCGCACTGCGCGCGCAGGCTCGATTGCGGAAGCCAAGGCGGAATTTGCCAAGGAGCGGCCTGCGCTGATTCTGCTCGATCGCATGCTGCCTGATGTCTCCGGCCTGTCGTGGCTGCGCGCCATGCAGGCGGCCGGCCGGGCTTCGGGCGAGCCATTCGTTCCCGTCATCATCCTGACGGCGCGCGGTGATGAAGCCGATCGCGTCGAGGGGCTTGACGCCGGCGCAGACGACTATATTGTGAAGCCCTTTTTGCCGCGCGAGCTCACGGCGCGCATTCGAGCCGTGCTCCGCCGGCGCGGCGCAGCGGATGCGGAGCAGGGCGGCGCCAAGCGCCTTGACGAGGACCATATCATCCGTTGCGGTCCGCTCGTCATCAATGAAACCCGCTTCGAGGCGACGGCTGGCGGACAGCCTCTCAAGCTCTCGGCCAAAGAGTTTCGGCTTCTCTCGCTATTCGCCTCCAAGCCCGGGCGCGTTTTCTCGCGAGCCAGCCTCCTCGAGGCGGTTTGGGAAAGCGCCTTTGTCGACGAGCGCACAGTGGATGTTCACATGCTGCGGCTGCGGAAGGTGCTTGCCGGCACGCCGGCCGAGAATCTGCTGGAGACAGTGCGCGGCGTCGGCTATCGCCTGAAGCCTGCAGACTGATAGACAGGAAGGAGGAAGAGCAATGCAAAACGAGATGAAGGAGCAGGGCGAGGACGCATCCGCTTCCGGCGCGGCGGCGAAGGGCGAGGCGCATTCGGCGCAAAGCCTTCCGTCTCCGCAGACCGTCGCGGCCGAGCTGCGCCTCGCGCACATCCGGCGTCAGGTGGCGGCTGTCGCCTGCCTGCTCGCGATTCTCTTTCTGGCGTCTGCAGCGCTTGCCGAATTCGGCAGCCTGACGGCCGGGCTTGCCCTCTGGGGCGTCGGCGCGCTGGCGCTTCTCGTGCCGATCGTCTTCATCTTCAGGGCGATTCTTCAGGAAGACTCCCTCAAAGCGCGCCGCATCAAGGAGCGCGACCGCCGCTATCGCGAAACGCTTGCCATTCTTCCTGAGGGCGTCGTGATTTTGGGAGAAAACTGGACGATCGACTGGACGAACGAGCGTGCGGCCGCCCACCTCGGGATAGGCGACGATCGCACCGGAGAGCGTTTCTTCGACGTGGCGCGCGATCTCAATCTGGATCCGGCCTTTGAGCGCTGGCTTCTCGGCGGGGACTACAGCAGCCGCTTCATCCTTACCCGTCCGGAAGAAAATCTGGTTTTGGAAGTGGCGGCAGTTGTTCCCGATTCCCGCCATGCACTGATCGTCACGCATGACGTCACGGAGCGGCGCCGCATGGAAGACATGCGCCGAGATTTCGTCGCCAACGTGTCCCACGAGCTCCGCACGCCTCTGACCGTCATCAGCGGCTTTCTCGAGATGGAGGACAGCGATGCCGAGAAGGCGGATCCAGCGCTTGCCGCGCGACACCGCGCGCTCGTGGTCGAGCAGACCCGCCGCATGCGCTCGATCCTTGAAGATCTGCTGACGCTGTCGGGGCTGGAGAATTCCGATGAGCCAGGCATTGACGAATCGGTCGTCATTGCCATGCCCAAGCTCGTCGACGACGTCGTCCGCGAAGGAATGGCGCTTTCGCGCGGGCGCCACGACATCACGATGTATGCCGAAGACCTGTCGCTGATCGGACAGCCGGAGGAAATCCGCAGCGCCTGCATGAATCTTGTGTCGAACGCCGTTCGCTATACGCCCGAGGGCGGCCGCATCGAGGTGCGCTGGGAGCGTGCGGGAACGGGCGCCCGCTTTACCGTCAAGGACACCGGCATCGGCATCGAGGCCAAGCACATTCCTCGCCTCACCGAACGGTTCTATCGAGCAGACAAGGGCCGCTCCCGCGCGACGGGCGGCACAGGCCTCGGCCTCGCCATTGTGAAGCACGTGCTGCGCCGCAACGGCGGCGAGCTTGAAATCGCCTCAACTCCAGGAAAAGGCTCGATTTTTTCCATGCATTTCCCGGAAGCGCGCGTCTTCCGCACGGAGTAGCCGAAGCGGCCGTTCAGCGGCCGCGCCAATCGAGAGAATGCGGCACATCTGCGCAAACCTTGATTCTGCAGTTTATTTCTTCATATAAATCAATAAATTAAGAAAACAAACACGAGGTGTTTTGCAAGGAAAATTTAGCGAGCGAAGGCTTTGCGTCATGCGACCTCGGCTGTTTCACCTAGATGGGGCGCGTCGAGAGCGAAAGTCCCTGCCATAAGATTTTCCAAGTCAACCAATAAGGGACGGCATGCTGAAGCGGAAGCGCGCATCAGACGCGTCTCGGCGCCGTTCTCTGTCAGGAGCACCTCATGTACAACTTCATGGCCGCGTTCTGTCTCTGCGGCATCGTCATTCTTTTGGGTGAATGGCTCTCCAAGCCGACAAAGGGCTGGATTCCTTCCGTCTTCATTTCGGCTGTCATCATTTTGATCGGCTACTGGACGGTTCTGCCGAAGACGCTTGTTGCCGACGCGCAGCTGCTGCCGTTCGGCGGCGCGCTGGCGATTTACATGCTCATTACGCACATGGGCACGATGATCAGCGTGAAGGAGCTCGTCGCGCAGTGGCGCACGGTGGCCATCTGCCTTGCGGGTCTCGTAGGCATGACCGTCTTCGCCTGGTTCATCTGCCCGCTTCTGATGGACAAGGCGCTCATGATCGCTGGTCTTCCGCCGCTTGCCGGCGGCATCGTCGCCGCGACGATGATGCAGCAGGCTGCTGAGAACGCCGGTCTGACGACGGCTGCAGTCTTTGCGATTTCGATGTACTGCATTCAGGGCTTCGCTGGCTATCCGCTGACGGCCATCTGCCTCAAGAAGGAAGCGGCGATGCTTCTTGCCGACTATCGCGCCGGCAAGCACAGCAAGGCTGAGGAAGCGGCTGAAGAAGCTCAGATTGCCGCTGCGACGCAGGCGCCTGAAGCGCACAAGCGCGGCATCCTCGCGACGCCGGCTGCGCTCGACAGCCCGATCTTCACGATTTTCAAGGTCGCTGTCGGCGGCTGGATTGCCGCTATGCTCGGCTCCGTCACGCCGATCTCCGGCGCCATCTGGGCGCTCTTTGTGGGCGTTGTTCTCTGCCGCACGGGCTTCCTCGAGCCCTATGCGCTTAAGAAGGCGGACTCGCTGCAGTTCCTCATGTTCGCGCTGATGATGTTCGTCTACAACGGCCTCAAAGACTGCACGCCCGAGATGCTCGTTCAGATCATTTGGCCGCTTGTCTGCCTCGTCGTCGTGGGCCTCGCCGGCATGTGGGTCTTCGCCTTCGTGCTCGGCAAGATTCTCAAGGTTTCGCCTTATCTCTCCTTTGCCAACTGCCTGACCGCGCTTTACGGCTTCCCGTTCAACGCCATCATCACCGAGCAGCTCTGCAAGGCTGAGGCCAAGAACGAGGAAGAGCGCGAGTTCCTGATGAGCCGCATCTTCCCGTCGATGATCATCGGCGGCTTCGTGACCGTCACGATCACCTCCGTGATTCTTGCCGGCATCTTCTCGAAGCTGCTCTAAGGAACCTCAGGAGCTGTTCTGAGAACAGAGGCATCAAGCATTGATATCAAAGAGGCCGTCAGAGCGCCGCGTCAGAGCGGATGCCGCGACGGCTTCTTCTTGCCAATCCCTGCCGGCAAGCCGAGTTGCCGCCGGCAACGGATCCGCAGACTCTTTTTAACCAACCACCTCTCATAAGGATTGGGGCTGAAGAATGACCATTCAGGAACTTAAGCAGAAGTACAACGGCTATCAGATTGAGATGCGCCGCTATTTCCATCAGCATCCGGAAGCGAGCAATCGGGAAGTGAACACCGCTGCCCGCATCCGCGAAGAGCTTGACAAGATCGGCGTGAAGTGGCGCGCCTGCGCGAAGACGGGCACGCTCGCCGTCATCGAGGGCAAGACGCCGGGCAAGACGATTCTGCTGCGCGCGGACATTGACGCGCTGGCCGTCAATGAAGCGACCGGTGCCGAGTACGCATCGTGCACGCCGGGCCTCATGCATGCCTGCGGTCATGACTGCCATATTTCGATGCTGCTGACGGCCGCCCACATGCTCAACGACATCAAGGACGAGCTCAAGGGCCGCGTCGTTCTCTGCTTCCAGCCGGCTGAAGAGCTCGGCACGGGTGCCAACGACATGATCGCCGACGGCGCTCTGGATGGCGTTGATGCCGCCTTCGGCATGCATGTCTGGTGGAACGTCGATGCCGGCCATGTCGGCATCTGCCACGGCCCTGCCTTTGCCTCCGGCGACCATTTTGAAATCGAAATCTTCGGCCGCGACGGCCACGGCGCTGAGCCGCAGGCTGCCTGCGACGCCACGGTGATGGCTGCGGCCGTCGTGCAGAACCTGCAGACCGTGGTGAGCCGCGAAACGACGCCGATCGATACGGCCGTCGTGACGGTGGGCAAGATGACGTCCGGCACGCGCTGGAACGTCATTTCGGGCTACGCCAAGCTCGAAGGCACGACCCGCACCTTCCAGCCGGAAGTTCAGAAGCGCTTCCCCGAACAGCTCGAGCGCATTGCCCGCTCGACCTGCCAGGCCATGCGCGGCGACGCGAAGCTCAAGTACGAGAGCCTCGTTCCTGTTACGGTGAACGACAAGGCATTCTGCGACCTCGTCGCTGAAGCCGCCAAGAAGGCCATGCAGCCCGACGCGCCGGTGGAAGTTCCCCCGACGATGGGCGGCGAGGACTTCTCGAACTTCATCAACCGCGTTCCTGGCGCCATCGTCTTCCTCGGCATCCGCAATGAAGCCTGCGGTGCGATCTACCCGCAGCATCACAGCAAGTACCAGGTCGACGAAAGCGCGCTCGTGGGCGGCGCTGCGCTCTACACGCAGGTGGCCTGCGACTATCTCGGCGTTGAGATCAAGTAATCGGCTCCAGAAAGAGCGCAGAGCTTGAACGCACAAAGGCCGGTGGAGAGGCGCTCTCCGCCGGCTTTTTGCATCTGTGCTTCAGGACAGCGGCGGGGGCTTTGATGCGGTCTGGGATCTACATGCGACGAAAGGTGCCGCATCATTTCCGTAGCATTGAATGCTCTCTGCGTATGCCGGGATAAACAGGCAGTCCGTTGGTTTCCTTTTGGAACAGGTCGTATTCAGGGGCAAAGCGTTCGCGCAAATGCATGCCGTCAGGGCATGCCTGTGAAGCAGAAGCGTCGAAGAGCGGCGGGATCATTCGGATCCCTGCACTAAAATGACCGCAAAGTGCGGTCATCAGCCCGCAGCTCTGCCTTCATTTTCATTTCCGTCTGGACATCCAGCGGCGGCGGCCGCGTCGGATGCGGGCGGAACGATCCGATATTTTCTGCATGAACATTCTCATTTCGAATGACGACGGCTATCGTGCGCGAGGCATTGAAGCGCTTGCGCGTGCGATGCGGCGCTTTGGCCCCGTGACGATCGTGGCGCCGGACCACAATCATTCCGGTGCGTCGAACTCTCTGACGCTCAATCGTCCGCTTACGGTCGAGCATATGCCGGGTGCAAACCTCTACGTGGTGTCGGGGACGCCTTCGGACTGCGTGCATGTCGCCATGACCGGCCTGCTCGACAACAAGCCCGACCTGGTGCTCTCCGGAATCAACTGCGGCGCCAATATGGGCGACGACACGATGTATTCCGGCACGGTTGCGGCGGCGATTGAGGGATACCTCTTCGGCGTGCCGTCGATTGCGTTCTCTCAGATCGATAAAGGCTGGGCTGAGCTCGAAAGCGCAGCGCTTGTCGCGCAGACCGTGGTCGAGCGCTACCTGGAGCGGCGCAGCTCCGACGAGGCAGTGCTTCTGAACGTGAACATTCCCAACATGCCGTACGAGCGGCTGCAGGGCATCCGCTCGACGCGTCTCGGCCGGCGCAAGAGCTCCGAGCCCGTCATTTCCGAAATGAGCCCGCGAGGCTTCCCGATCTACTGGCTCGGCGCAGCAGGCAAGCCTGCTGATGCGGCCGAAGGAACGGACTTCTGGGCGACGTCGCACGGCTTTGTTTCCGTGTCGCCTCTGCAGATCGATCTCACCAATCACCGGCAGGTATCGGCGGCAGAGCATTGGTTGGGCGGCGCTCTGGGCGAGCGTCCGGCGGCGTGACGCCGCAGGCTTGAGCGCTTTGGCGGAATGATTTTTTCTGGTGATCAAATGACTTTGCGACTTCCTCTTCGCGGCTCGGCTCTTGCTGCCGCTGCTGCTGCGGTGCTTCTCGCCGGCTGCTCGTCGCTTGACCGCGGCAGCGTGCCGATCGTCGACCACTCGGAATATTCGCAGGCTTCCGGCGGCGAACGCTACGTGCCGGGATCCGCACGCGATTCCGGCCGCGTCCACACTGTGGCGCCAGGCGATACGCTCTACAACATTTCGGTCCGGTACGGGCTGGATGCTCGCGAGCTCGCTCAGCTCAACGCCATTTCGGATCCGACGCAGCTGCGCCTGGGGCAGGTGCTGCATCTGCCCGAAAGCGTCCGCGAGCCTCGCGAGCTGGCGCCTTCGTCGAGCGTTCGCGTCAGCCGCGTGACGCAGGCGGCGCCCGTTTCGAATGCGACGGTCGTGCAGATGCCGACGGACGAGCCGGCGCAGACGCCCACGCTCACGAATACACCTTCCGCGCCCAAGCCCGCAGAGGCGGAGGCCAAGGCGTCGCAGCCGGCTGCAGCTGAAAAGCCGTCTGCCTCGCAGAAGCTTGCACCGGTCGTGCCTGGCACGCGTCTGCTGTGGCCCGCGCGCGGCAAGGTGCTTTCAGACTATGCGCAGAACGGCAAGGGGCTTGACATCGGCGGCACCATCGGAAGCGTCGTCGTCGCTGCGGCCGACGGCCAGGTGCTTTTTGTCGGCGACGGCGTCAAAGGCTACGGCCAGCTCGTCATCATCAAGCACACGCCGACGATTGTGACGGCGTACGGACACAATTCGAAAGTGGTCGTGAAGCTCAACGATCGTGTCAAGGCTGGGCAGAAGATTGCTGAAATGGGCGACACCGATGCGTCGGAGCCAATGCTGCGCTTTGAGGTTCGCGACAAGGGCAAGCCCGTCGACCCGATGAAATTCCTGCCGCCTCAGCGCAAATGAGGCGCTGCCTGCGCTAAAGTGCAGGCCTTTCCGGCGGCCTGCCGCCGGCCTTCGGCGCTCAGCCTGCACAGGCGCCCGACGCGGGCGCAGCGGCTGAGCGACCGTTTTTGACCGTTTTCCCAGACGGCGCGAAGCCCGCCGTCCGCAGATTTATTGTTAGGAGCCACTCATGCCCCGCCGCAGCCAGAAAGCACGCACCCCCGAGTATTACCCCGCGCACGTCGACCGCCTCGATCAGGAAGGCCGCGGCATCGCCCGCCGCGACGGCAAGGTGGTTTTCATTCAGGGCGCATTGCCTGGCGAGGACGTCATCTATGAGGAGCTTCGCAGCAAGTCGAGCTACGACATGGGCCGCGTCTCCTCGATCCTCAAGGAGAGCGTCATCCGCGTGAAGCCTCGCTGTCCCGTCTTCGGATTCGGGCCGGGCAGCTGCGGCGGCTGCGCGATGCAGCATATCGAGCCGCTCGCTCAGGTGGCGTACAAGGAGAAGGTGCTGCTCGACACGCTCTGGCACATCGGCAAGGTGCGTCCTGAGTCGATGTTGTCGCCCATTTACGGTCCGACGTGGCACTACCGGCACCGTGCGCGCCTGACGGTGCGCGACGTGGCCAAGAAGGGCGGCGTGCTCGTGGGCTTCCACGAGAAGGCTTCCTCCTACGTCTGCGACATGCGCGAGTGTCCCATTCTCACCAAGAACGTCTCCGACATGCTCGTGCCGCTGCGCGGTCTGGTGAGCTCGCTTTCCATCCGGCAGCGCATGCCGCAGATCGAGGTGGCGGTCGGCGGCGACGGCCGCACGGCGCTTGTCTTCCGCACGCTCGAAGAGCCGAGCGGTGAGGACATGGAGCGGCTGCTCGCTTTCGGGCGCGAATGGGGCGCGGACATCTGGCTGCAGCCGAAGGGACCGGAAAGCGCGCATCCAGTGGATCCGGCCAATGAGGAGGCGCTTGGTCTCGAACTGCCGGAATTCGGCGTGCGCATCAGCTTCAAGCCGACCGACTTCACGCAGGTGAACCATGAGCTCAATGAAGTGATGGTCTCCCGCGCCATCCGTCTTCTTGACATTCCGAAGGACGGCAAGGTGGCGGACTTCTTCTGCGGCCTCGGCAACTTCACGCTGCCGATTGCGACGCGAGCCTCGCGCGTCATCGGCATTGAAGGCTCCGAAGGACTCGTCGCCCGCGCCCGCCGCGGTGCCGAAGCAAACGGCCTGAAGGAGAAGACGGAATTCGTTGCCCGCAACCTCTTCACATGGTGCGAAGCGGACTGGAAGGCGCTTCAGAAGCGCTTGGGCGGCATCGACCGCGTTCTTATCGATCCGCCTCGTGAGGGCGCGCTTGCGCTCTCACGCGTGCTTGCGGCAACGGAAGATCGGCCGGCGCGCGTCGTCTACGTCTCCTGCAATCCGGCGACGCTCGCGCGCGACTGCGCGATTCTGCACCACGAGGGCGGCTGGCATATCCGCGCTGCCGGCGTGATGAACATGTTCCCGCATACGGGCCACGTCGAATCGATGGCCGTGCTTGAGCCGGGTCCCAAGCCCGAAAAGCCGAGCGAAGAGGCGGCTGCCATCGAGGCGATGATCGAGAAGACGGACGATCTCAAATAACAGATGCCGCAGGCCCGCGGGGAGCTGCCGCGCGGGCTCTGAAGCCGGGTCCGCTGGCGCGTTCTAGCGCCAGCTCCGGTTCGCCGGCTTGACGGCTTCGCGGCGCGTGTAGGCGATCTCGGACTCGCGCGTGATCTGCGCGAGCCGCTGAAAGAGCGACGCGGCCAGCCCCACCATCGAGGCGGTCGACGCAACGCGCGCAGCATCAAAGTCCGCAGGACGCCGTCCCCAGACGGCAGAAAGGAAAGCGCGCGCAAAGAGCTCCTTGTCCGTGTGAGCCGCGAGCGCAAGCTTCAGAAAGCGCTGCTTGAGCAGCGCATAGTCGCGCAGCTCGCGTTCGTCGAGCTTGGAGAGAATGCGCGCTTCGAGCGCCTGGTCTGCGTAGCTTTCCATGGTGGAGGAAAAGCGAGGCAGGAGCTTCGGGTCGTTTCGGAATTCAAGAAAGGAGTCGGCGGCCACCCAGCAGGCGACACCCTGAAGGAGCGCTGCCCAGCGCGCTTTAAAGATCACTTTCTCGCGCTTTCCAATGAAGGGCAGGGCAGAGAGCTTCACGCCCGCTGCATTGGAAATCTCGCGCGTAAAGGCGGAGATCTGATCGCGCACGCAGCCGCCCATGGCCGCGCCGAGATTCTCGGCGAAGACTTTGTCGATTTTCTTCTGAGGCATCGATTTGCGCTCTGTGGCAGAGAAAGAGACTCGATGAGCCTGAGGGGTGCAGAGGGCTGAGTCCGAGCTGACGGGAAAGCGCCGGCCGGAAGCCCGTTCGCGCCATTGTACTCACTGCAACTTTCGGTAACAGGCGCCCGTCAGGCGGCTGAGCAGAAAAACCTGCGTGTTAAAATCCCGCCTCTGAAGCCTAAGCGGCTGATTTTCCGTGCGCTCTGCGCGCGAAGATCCGCCCTTTCAGGCGCCCGCCGCAAAGCGCACCAGCGCGCGGCGCACTATTCCAATGACATAACTGACGGGAGCAGCCTCTAAGAAAGCGCTCCCGACGAGAGAAACAAAATGGCTATTCAGCGCACCCTCTCCATCATCAAGCCGGACGCCGTCGCGAAGAACGTCATCGGCAAGATCTACTCCCGCTTCGAAACGAACGGCCTCAAGATCGTCGCCGCCCAGATGCGCCAGCTGAGCAAGGAAGAAGCCGAAGGCTTCTACGCCGTGCACCGCGAGCGTCCCTTCTTCAACGATCTCGTCAAGTTCATGACTTCCGGCCCCGTGATGATCCAGGTGCTCGAAGGCGAGAACGCCATTGCGAAGAACCGCGAGCTCATGGGCGCTACCGACCCGAAGAAGGCTGCCCCCGGCACCATCCGCGCCGACTTCGCCTCCTCGATCGATGCGAACGCCGTTCACGGCTCCGACGCGCCTGAAACGGCCGCCGTTGAAATCGCGTACTTCTTCCCGACGCTCGCGATTCACAGCCGCTAATTCGAAAGCAGGACGCCGATTGTTCGGCGTCCGCTTCTCGATGCGCGCTGAGGGCTGACGCCGCAGCGCGCAGAAGCATGCCAGTCCGGCCGAGCGTTCGGCCGGACTTTCTTGAAGCTGAGGACAGACTCCCTGTGACCGATCTGGAAAAGCCTGCCGCCGCACCCGCTGCTGAAGCGGCTGCGCCGCGCGTCAACCTGCTCGACTTTGATGCCGAAGGACTCGCACAATGGTGCGCTTCGATCGGCGAAAAGCCTTTTAGAGCTAAGCAGCTCACGCGCTGGATTCACCGCCATCTCGAAGACGACTTCGATCAGATGACCGACTTGGCGAAAAGCTTTCGCGTCAAGCTCAAGGCGATGGCAGAAATCGTGCCGCCGCATCCGATTGCACGCAAGGCTTCTGCCGACGGCACGCGCAAGTGGCTTTTCGACGTCGGCGGCGGCAATGCCGTTGAGTCGGTCTTCATTCCGGAAGACGATCGAGGCACGCTCTGCATTTCTTCCCAGGCGGGCTGCGCCATGGGCTGCCTCTTCTGCTCGACCGGCAAGCAGGGCTTCAACCGCAATCTCGCCACGAGCGAAATCGTGGGCCAGCTCTGGTGGGCGGAGCGCGAACTCTGCCGCGACGCCGGCATTACGGATCCCAATGATCGAGTGATCAGCAACGTTGTGCTCATGGGCATGGGCGAGCCGCTGCAGAATCTCGACAACGTCATTCGCGCCATCCGCATTTTCCTCGACGACAACGGCTACGGACTCTCCCGCCGCCGCGTCACCGTTTCAACGTCCGGCCTCGTGCGGCAGATGGACAAGCTGGCCGAAGCAGCGCCCGTGGCGCTGGCAGTGAGCCTGCATGCCGCCAACGACGAGCTCCGAGACAAGCTCATGCCCGTGAACCGCAAGCACGGCATAGCCGATCTGATGGCCGCCTGCCGGCGCTACCTCAAGGTGGCGCCCCGCGACTTCATCACCTTTGAATACGTCATGCTCGGCGGCATCAATGATTCCATCGAGCAGGCCGACGAGCTTGCAGCGCTGGTGCGCCGCGAGGGCGTGCCCTGCAAGTTCAATCTCATTCCCTTCAATCCCTTCCCGCAGTCGGATCTGGAGAAGCCGCCGCGCGACCGCGTGCTCGCCTTCTGCCGCCGCTTGAACGAGCTCGGCTACGTGGCGACGGTGCGCAAGACCCGCGGCGACGACATCGACGCGGCCTGCGGACAGCTCGCGGGCGAAGTGCGCGATCGCACGCGTCGGGCCGAACGCCTGGCGCAGCAGAAGATCGAAGCGGCTTCGATTCTGCACCGCACGCAGAAGTAGCGGTGCCGGCCGCAGAGCGGCGGCCGGAAATCCCTGCTCATCCCGCCGGCGCGCCGCTTCGGCTGCGGCGCCGGATTTCGCGAAAGAACATCGCACAGGCGCACCTCCTGAAGGATCGGAGGGGCGCTCCATGGAAAGAGGCGCGTTATGGCAGACGAGAAGGCAGAACGCACGCATGAACCGCAGGGCTTCGGCGCCCAGCTCAAAGCCGCCCGCGAGGCGGAGGGGATTTCTCTTGGCGACATGGCAGTGAAGAGCCGTCTGTCGGTCGCACAGCTCCGCGCGCTTGAAGAAGAGGACATCGACGCGCTGCCCGAGCCCGTCTACGTGCGCGCCTTCATTCGAGGCTGCGCGCATTCGCTCGGTCTGGACGGCACGAAGCTCGTTGAGGACTACGTCTCGCGCTACATGCACGGCAGCGCGGTGCAGCTGCGCAGCCAGGTGCCGGAGACCGATCCGGATACCGAGCTCGTCATCAATGCGGCGCCGCGGCACCGCGGCCTCAAGGCTGCCGCCTGCGTGCTGCTCATTGCAGCCGTTGCTGCGGGCATTTGGGCGGTCTTTACCGATCAGTTCGGCTTTCAGAAGCAGGCGACGGAAGCGCAGAAGATTGAAGCCGGCGCGTCCGAAAAGCCGGTTGAGGCGCCGGCGGAGACCGGGCAGCAGCCGAAGCTCGCCCAGGCGCCTGCCGACACCAAGGCAAGCGTCCAGGCGGCGAAGGGCGCCTCAGGCGCTCCGAGCGCCGAAGCGCCCGCGCAGCAGGCGCCGGCGGCGGCTTCCTCTCCGGCGCCCGCCTCTCCTGCACCTGCCGCGCCTGCGGCAAATGCCGCCGCCCCGTCGGCGCCCGCGCAGACTGCGGCGAATGCGGCGAATTCGGCGCAGCCGGCTCAAGCCGCTTCGCCCGCCGCAGCGCAGGCCAAGCCGCAGAAGCCGGCGCCTGCCGCGCTCGTTCATCGCGTGGAATTTCGCATCAGTGCACCTTGCTGGGTGCAGGTGATCACGCCGGAGGGCCGCAATGTCGTGGCGCGCGAAATGCGTCCGGGCGACGACGTGGCGGTCGACATTCCGAAGGGATCCCGCTTCACGATCGGCAATGCCGACGCCGCAGATCTCGTGATCGATGGCGAGCCCTACAGCCTTCAGGGCACGATTCGAAACGGCATTTCGCGCTTTACGATCGAGTAGCAGCGCGCAAGCCTGGCGCCCGATGCCGGAGAACGCATGGCTCGGTCCCTCAGCGGGCCGAGCTTTTTGCTTTTCGGGGGCAGGCATCGAGCGTGCAGGCGGCCCGCGCGCGGCGGATGTTTTATCAAAAGGACCGTAAAACCTCTTCCTTGAGGAGGATATAAGGCCCATCGTGCGAAGCCCGATTGAATTTCTTCGAATCGAGTTCAAGCGAATAAGATG
>CAJKSP010000031.1 GCA_905202595.1 uncultured Sutterella sp. | reverse complement strand
CTATTCAATTCTGGCAAATGCCGCCGAAAACGGCATTTGCTCAGAGGATCCTTAGGGCATTTTGCTCAGCCGCCGCGATTCTGCATTCATGTGCATGGCAGATGTTGAATGGCAACGCCTGCCCCTTAGAGGAAGCGAGAGCAGGCAGCGCGGAGCTCCCGCCTATAATTTGATCCTTTGCATCTCGACAGGCGCGCCCGGCAAACAGGCGCAGAAGAGGAGATTCAAGCCATGGCGGCCTCTCAAGCACAGCTCCAGCTCTGGGAGCTCTTCATTCGGCTTCTGACCAAAGCGGAAGACAAAGCAGGGATGGACATCCTGCGCTCGAAGCAGCGAGGCATGCGCTCGCTGGCCGGCTTTCGAGTGTCAGGCACGCTGAAGACGAACCAGATGCTGAGGCGCCGCCTCATTGCGAGCACCCACTTGCTCGACTTCGTCATCTTTGAAATGATGATGAACCGATTCGACGCGTCAAAGGTCGGTCAAGCCTGCTGCCCGCTCTTCGGCGACGAACTCAAAAAGATGGTGGACGTCAAGCTCACCCTGGCCGAGAGCCAAAGCGCGGCGTCAGCCGCCTCGCTCTCGCAGGTTCTTGACGAAGCGAGCGCCTCGATGGATCAGCTGCCTGAGGCCCTGGCCAAGGCAGCCGGCAAGAAGGAGGTGACGCCTGAAGAAGCCTTCAAAGCCTGCCTTTTTGCCATCTTCAGCCTCACCTTCCCGGAGACGACCACTTACGAGATATTCCTCGCAGCGCTGCAACGGAGCCGGCTCTTCAGGCCGTTCCTGCCGCAGTCCATGCTGGAGACGCCTCTGAGCGTGTCGAAAGCGTTAGGCGAAGCGCCGCAGCCGGCTGCTGAAGCCAGCGCTGCTGAGAGCGCCCCAGCCGCTTCAAGCGCGGCGCCCGAAGCAGTCAAGGCGGAGGCACAGGACGAATGCACGCCACCTGCGCCGTCAGAAGAAAAGCCCTCGTCCTCACAGCCGGCTCGGAATGAAGCGTCCTCCGCCCCGCAGGAGCCGTCAACCCGCCCCGCCGCCTCTCAGGCTGCAGCGCCAATACCCGAAGCAGCCTCCGCGCCTGCTCAAGCGCCTGCCGCGAAGCCCGCTTCAGAAAAGCCGCATGCTGAGAGGCCCTCTACGGTGCACGCCGGCAGCCCCGACGATCTCCGAGGCTATCCGGACCGCATCATCTCCGACGGTCCGGCGCCCCGCACCTTCTCGCTCGAGAGCCCGGCCGTGCGCGAACGCCCGGCTGAGCCCGGCCCCGGGATCGAGCGCTGGCTCGGCTACGTCACGCAGCAGAGCGGCTGGTGGAACTTCCACATGACCGCCGTCTGGCGCCGCGGCCGCTTCGAGCCCGTTGCGCCTCAGGAAGCCGTGCAGCGCTTTCCGCGCTTCGGCGCAGTGAACCTCTTCTCGGCGCAGACCCGCATCAAGCTTTCAGAAGGCGCCTTCTACGCGATGGACCTTGAGCCCGACGGCGACCTCTCGCCCAACCGAGGGGCCTCGGGGCTCGCGCCCCGCGAGGACTACGAGCTTCGCGTCGACTACGAGCGCCTCGCCGCTTCAGAGCGCCTGCGTCCGATGGAAGCCTTCGGCGGCTACATCGTCGTGCGGCCGGCCGAATCTGCGCCGCTCGACTTCGAGCGCAACATTCCGGTGCGCATTGCGGCGGGCGCTTCGCCCGAGCTCCCGCCGGGAACGCTGCGCCTTGCAAACGTGCCGGTGCTTCTTGAAGCGGACGGCCGCCTCTACGGTCCGATGCCTCTCAAAGAAGACGCTTCCCGCAGGCCCTACGTCAACGTCCAGAGCGGCTCGAACCGCGGCATCGTCCGGGCCTTCTCGCCCGACGGCGCCCGCGGCCGCCACCGCTTCTTCGAATACTGCGGCGCAGGGGTCAACGCGCCGATCGATGCCGTCTTCACGGACGATCTGCCGATCGAGCTCTGCGACGTGCTCTCCGACGAGGCGCTCCTCAAAAAGCTCGGCGCAGCCGTTTCGACCGACAAGGCCGCTCGGGAGAAGGTGGCGGGCTGGGTGCAGTCGAATCTCGAGTCGAGCGACCTCTTCACGGACGACCTGCGCATCCGGCGCGCGCGCTCGCAGCGCATTGAAACCATTCTCGAGAGCGAATCTCAGAACGAGCGCTTCTATGACGACGTCGCTCGCCTGCTCTCCGAAACGCTTGACCGCTCCGCCAGCGAAAGCAGCCCGCTCTTCTCCGCCGTCGTGAAGCGCGTCATGCAGGATCCGGCGCTGCAGCAGAACCTGCAGCAGCACAAGCTCATCCGCCGCGAGCTCGACGCGCTTGAAGCCGAGCGCGCCGCCAAGCAGCGCGAGGTCGAAAGCCTCGCGAAGACGGCAGCCGACCGCAGCCGCGCGAAGAAGAAGGAGCTTGAAGCCGCGAACCGCGCGCTTCTGAGCGAGCGCGATCAGCTGGAGAAGGCGGTCGAGGAGAAGAAGAGCGAACTCGAAGCGCTCACCGAAACGGCTGAGCTCGCCGCGCTTCGCGAGAAGCTTTCGGCCGACGCCGCGCGCCTGCAGCATGAAAACGAAGAGCTTGAAGCGGAAGGAAAGCGCATCATCGAGCGCCTCGACAAGGCGGTGAGCGATCCGAGCCGCTTCGCCTTCAACGGCGCCCTCGCCGCGAAGCTCACGGAAGCCGCCGCGCGCTGGACCGAGGGCGAAGAGAGCGCTGGCTACGAAGAGCGCGCGAAGTCGCTCTCGGCGCTCAAGCTTTCGCCTCTCGCCGGCCGCGCGCTGGCCGACTATCTCGTCGAGGCCGTGCAGGCCCGCCGCTCGTACAGCCGCAACGAGATCCTCGCGCTCTTCCTTACGCTCTCGCAGAGCTTCCTCACAGTCTTTTCGGGCCCGCCGGGCTCGGGCAAGACGACGATCTGCCGCATTCTTGCCGACGCGCTGGGCCTCAGAAGCCTCTCGGCGCGGCTGGCAGGCCAGGCCGCCTGGCCTGATCCGGAGGCCGCCAACCGCTTCCTCGCCGTGCCGGTCGAGCGCGGCTGGACCTCCAAGCGCGACTTCATCGGCTACTGGAACCCGCTTACGCACACGTTCGAGAGCATCGACCCGCGGCGCTGCGACGCCTTCCGCGAGCTCGACGCCGAAAAGCGCGCGGGCTTTGCGGCGCTGCCCTATCTGATGCTTCTCGACGAAGCGAACCTCTCGCCGATGGAGTACTACTTCGCGGACTTCATGCCCATCTGCGACGAGCGCAGCCGCACGTCGGCCATCGCGCTCGGCGACCGCACGCGCTGCGGCATTCCCGACACGCTGCGCTTTGCGGCAACGATCAACAACGACCATACGACGGAAATTCTCTCGCCGCGCCTCATCGACCGCGCGGCCGTCGTGACGCTGCCGGAGGCCGACTGGTCGTCGCTGTCCGCCGAGGCCGCCGGCTCCGGCGAGCCCGACCCCGATGCACCCCTCATCTCCTGGGCGAATCTCACGGCGCTCTTTGCACCGGGCGATCCGTCTGCGGGCCGCAGCCAGATGCGCGGCATCCTCGAAGATCTCTATGAAGCTTTCGCGAAGCTCGGCTTCCCCGCCTCCGCTCGCACGCGCATTGCCTGCAGCCGCTTTGCAAGCGCCGCCGCCCGCGTCTTCTCAAGCGAGCGGCAGCCTGCGCACATCGAGGCGGCAGACTTTGCCTGCGCGCAGAAGCTTCTGCCGAGAATCGCCGGCAACGGCGATCTCTTCCGCGAAGGGCTCGTCGAGCTGAAGACGCTCCTCGAAGGAAACGGCCTCGAGCGCTCGCTCGCGCTGCTCGAAGACATCATCGAGCGCGGCGACCGCTCCATGGGCTACTACCGCTTCTTCTAAGCGCAGAAAGAAAGCCCTCGGGAGAGACAGACAAAGAAAAGGCATCGCGGCATGGCGGCAATCATTCTCAGAGCAGAGCGCCTAGAAAGAACAGGCGGCGCAGACGCTTGGGCGGCGGACGCCCCGCTTCCGGAGCCGCTTGTTCTGCGGCTCTCGCCCATCGCTGCCGACCCGGCAGGCGGCGCGGCAGCGCCCGCCCCATCGACGCCGGCGCGCCTCGTCTCCGCACGGGTCTACGCAGGCGTCGCCTACGCCTTCGAGCTCTCGCTCTCCGACGAAGAGCTGCCGCCGGGGGACGGACGCATCATCGCCAACCTCTACCTCGCCGGCGCGATCATCGAAACCCGCCAGGGCGAGCTGCAGGACGGCCGCATCGTCCTCTGGCCCGCGGCAGGCGCGAGCCTCTTTGCCGACGCCTTCGGCTTTGCGTCGCTTGAGGTGGAGCTCCGCCGCAGCGCCGCCGCCATCCGCTACGCCGCCGAACCCGCCGCCGTCATGATTCCCTGCGGACCCGCCTCGGAAAACATCTCCCGCATGGCCGATGCCGTGCTGAGCCGCTGGAAGACATGGCTCGCCCCGGAAGCGCTCGCGGAGCAGCCCGATCCCGAAGGCGAAGAGCCGAGCGGAGCCCGCCCCATGCGCACGCCGCTCTCCGGCGCTTCCGGCGCCGATCCGCTCCAGGCGCGGCTCTCCGCGCTCGAAGACGCCGTGCGGGTCTATGAAACGCAGCTCGCAAGCTTTCGGCGCAATGCGCGCTTTGCGCTTGTTCCCGGCAGCCGCATCGACGCCTTTGAAAAGCTTCGAGACTTCCGCCCGGAAACCGCCGCCTACATGGCGCAGCATCCCGAAGAGCTTTCTGAAGCGCCGGCAGGCGCCGGCATCCGCATCGGCTCGAGAACGTTCCTGCCGCGCCGCACGCTTGTCACGACGAGCCTCAAGTCGACCGACGTCTACGAAAACCGCGTGCTTCTCGGGTTCCTGCGCACGCTCGCCGGCGAAGCCAAAGCCGACGTGAAGGAAGCGAATCTGCTCCTTGCGCAGTTCCCCGACGCGCACAATGCCGACGGCGGCTGGATTGCGACGAGCGCGGCGCTCCTGCAGACGGCCGCCGAGCCGCTTCGCCGCTATGCCGAGCGCTCCTCGGCGCTTGAAGCGCGGCTGCGCGAGATCCATCTGCACTATCGAGAAGCCGTGCCGGCCCATGAAATCCCCGTGCCGGGCATTCCGGAGCCGACGCCGGCCTTTCTCTCCATTCCGGCCTATCGCCTCGTCTTCGACGCCATCGTGCGCTGGCGCCGCGCCGGCCGCTTCGAGCTCGCGCCGGCCGAATTTCTCTTTTCGTTCCTCAAGCGAAGCCGGCTCTACGAAACCTACATGCTCGTGCGGCTTCTCGACGACTTCTGCCGCCTCGGCCTCTCGCCGAAGAGCATCCGGCGCTTCGAATACCGCTCTCATGAAGCGCGCTTCGCGCCGGACGCGAACGACCTCGCCAACACCTTCGTCTTTGAATCGCCTCAGGGCGAAGCGGTGCTTTATTCGCAGCCAGTCGTCGCCGGCTTCGACTACCGAGCCGAAAACGGACTGTCGCTCTACCGAATGACGTCGCTTTCGACAGACGCTCTCGGCGGCGCGCCCTCTGAAGTTCAAAGCGTGCGGCATCCCTTCTACACGCCCGACTTCATCGCAGCCGTTCGGCGCCGCCTCCCAGACGGCTCGCTCGGCCCGGCGCGCTGGCTCATCGCCGACGCCAAGTATTCAAGCCGCGAAACCGTCGTGAAGAAGATGACGATTCCGCTCGTCTTCCGCTACCTCTTCTCCATCCGGCCGGCGTCGGCCGAGGAGCGCATCGACGGACTCTGGCTCTTCTGCGGCAACGATGCCGCCTGGCAGGGACAGCGGCGCCTGGGCGGCCTCGAGCACGCCGGCGACGTCGCCGATGCGCTAAAAAGCGAGAGCCTTGGCCCCTTCGGCATCGCCTCGCTCGCGGGCCCTGACGTGCACTATGAAATAGCGGACGAAGTGCCCTCGGCGGAGAATTCGGAGGCTTCAGCCCCTGCCCCCGTCACGGACTTCGCGAGGCGCGTGGCCGAGCTTCTCCAATGACGCGCGCCTCGCGCCTGCAGGCGGCAAGACGTGCATAATTTCCATGCAGCTTGGCGGCGGCTGCCGCCAAGCTGCCCGCATGAAAAAGGAGATTCCCCATGACCGAAGCCGCCGAACCCATCCCTCAGCAGCTGCTCGAACCGCTCGGGCAGGCGCTGCAGTTCTTCGCCCTCTTCTTTGCCGGCCGCGGCAGCGAGCGCGACTGGTTCATTCAGTGGCCGGCCGTGGCGCAGCTCGCCGACGAGATGATCGGCAGCCGGGCGGCGTCTCTGCCGCCGCCGGACCTCAAGCCCCTGGAAGCCGAAAAGGCCATGGCGAAGCTCTTCTACGGCGTGGGCGAGACGACGATTCCCCTCTCCGAAAGCGCCTGGTTCAATCCTCAGCATCTGAGCCATCAGGCGCAGGCCTTTGAAGTCGACGCCATCTACCGCCGGCATGATCTCGCGCTCGACGTGGATGCCACGCTGCCGCCCGACCACATTCTCTACGAGCTCATCTTTGCGGGCACGCTCCTTCGCCGCGGCGAGCCCGGGGCCGCCGCCGACTTCATCGAGCGCCACATCAATCGCTGGGCGCCGCTTGCGTTCGATGCAGCGCTCAAGAACCCCGCAAGCGCCGCCATCCGGCCGGTGATCCTGCGCCTCCTCGCTCTCCTCGAGCGCCTTTCGGAGCTCCCGAAAAAGCCCGCGTAGCCGCCTGCGGCGCAAAGGCTTCAGCGGCATTTGCTTTTTCTATAGCGAACACTACAATAAACATTATCAGGCGCGCGGACCGCTTGGCGCGCCCGCAATGAATGGAGAAAAAGCCATGACTGAACTGAAGCCCGTCGCTTTGGGCGAACACATCTATCGCCTCTTCAACGTCGGCGGCACCTCGCTCGTTTCCGCCGCATACAACGGCGAAGAGGACGTGATGCCGGCAACCTGGGTCTGCCCGCTGACGACCGAAGGCCATATGACGGCCTGCATCGAGCACACGCACTTTACGCGTCCGCTGATTGAAAAGAGCGGCATGATCGCCATTTCGCTGCCGACCCTCTCGATCGCCAAGCAGGTCATGGCGCTCGGCTCCGTCTCAAAGAACGACGACCCGCACAAGCTCGAAAAGAGCGGCGCCCGCTTCTTCAAGATGCCCGGCTACGACATGCCGCTCGTTGAAGGCTGCGCCTGCTACGTGATCTTCGAGATCGTCCCCGAACACCACATCGAGCAGGCCTGGGATCTTTTCGTCTGCAAGCCCGTCGCCGCCTGGTCCGATCCGCGCGTCTACGAAAACGGCCACTGGAAGTTCGAAACCGCTCCGCATGAGCTCTCGACGCTGCACTATGTCGCCGGCGGCCGCTTCTACACGATCGGCAGTCCGATCGACGTCGATTAAAGCCGCATCGCGCGCCTTCTCGGCTGCGTGAGACAATAAGCAGGCGCCCAGCCGCCCGACAGTGGGAGAGCGGCTGGGCGCCTGCTTCGCTTTAAAGACTGCAGGGGACGCCCGCCCGGTGAAAAGTCGCAGCGAACCTCCCCGCAAAAGGAGGAAAAAAATGAAGACCATCGCGCTTCCGAAGCCTCAGCAGCTCGCTGCGGCCCTCACCGATGTGCTGGCCAAGCGCCGCACCTGCCGCAGCTTCACCGCCGAGGGAATCACCGATCAGCAGCTCGCCAACATCCTTTGGTGCACAGCGGGCATCAGCTCTGCCGACGGCAAGCGGACGGCGCCCTCCTGCCTCAACCTGCAGGCCGTTACGGTCTACGTGCTGCGCAGCGACGGCGTCTGGCGCTATGACGCCAAGGCGGGCCGCCTCGAGCAGATCTCGGCCGACGACGTGCGCGCCGCCTCGACGCTGCAGCAGCATGCCTTCGTCGACCGCTCTCCGGCGACGCTCGTCTTTGTGATGGAGAACACGCCCCGCACCGCCATGGCGCGCCCGGACTGGTGCTACCTCGATGCCGGCGCCATGGTGCAGAACGCCTACCTCGCCTGCGAAGCGCAGGGCCTCGCCGGCGTTGCCCGCGGCTCTGCCGATTGGGAAGCCCTCGGGAAAGCCATGGGCCTGCCCGCAACGATGGTGCCGATCTTCTGCTTCACGCTCGGCTACCGCGCCTAAACGCCATCGGCTAAAAAAGAAAGGGAGATGCTGCATCCTTGCGGATGCGCATCTCCCTTTCGCTTTCTCGCCGCCTCAGCCGGCAGCGCTTCGCCGCGCTACCAGCGGGGCGGCTCGCCGGGGCGTCCAGCCGGTCCAGGTCCTGCCCCCTTCGGCCCGCGGCCGGGGCCGCCCGGCGGCGCAGGAGGCGGAGGTGTCTGCGGTCGAGGCGCCGGACGGGGCTTTTCGTGCGGACGAGGCGGCGGGCTGCGGCGAGCTTCCGCCCGATGCCGGCGCTCGAGCTCGCGGCGCCATTCGTCGCGAGTCAGACGCCGATTCTCAAGGCAGAAATAATGGCCGTCCCAGCGGGCTTCTCGATAGTGCTTGCGAATGTAGGCCGAAACGGCCGCATCGGTGACGCCGGCCAGAAGGCCGGCGAGAATGGCATCCGTCGTTGACGACGCGGAAGCCGTCATCGGAATGAGGGGCGCCGCCGCAAAGAACGCGGCCGCGGCGAAGAGCTGGCGACGATTGAGCATCATGCATCCTCCGGATCGACCCGGCGAGAGCGCCGAGTTCAAGGGAGCGGCACCCTGCCAAGAAGCCTCTCTGCAGCTTGCCGCTCTTCCTTCAAGTCGATCTTAGCCCGCGAGCCGCTCCCGATTCGGGCCGAGCAACAGACGGAAACAAGGCTCAACGCTTCTTAATGATCGAGCCGTCCATCCCTCGCTCAGACCAGCGCCTTCAGACGCTCAACGGCGAGGCCCGCGAGAATCGTCGAGCCCATCGGAATCGCTTCGTCATTGAAGTCGAAGGTCGGATTGTGGATCGACACCGTATGCGAATCGTCGCGGATGCCGAAGCGCACGATGCAGCCCGGAACCTTGAACTGGTACTCCGCAAAGTCTTCGCCGCCCATCGTCATCGGGAACGACATGTCGATATGCCCTTCCCCGAACTGGCGGCGGACAAAATCCGCAAAGTGATCAATCGCGTCGGCGCTGTTGTTGACCGAAGGCGTGAGGCGGTCGTAGCGAACTTCAGCCGTGCAGCCGGACGCTTCCGCCACGCTCTTGCTCATGCGGCGGATCTCCGCTTCAATCTGCTCGCGCACTGACTGGTTGAACGTGCGGACCGTGCCGCAGAGATCGAATTCGCCCGGAATGACGTTTGCCGTGCCGAAGCGGCCGGCATTGACGGAGCAGACCGAAAGCACAGCCTTCTCGACCGGGTTCACCTTGCGCGAGACAATCGTCTGCAGCGCGCCCACGAGCTCGCAGCCTGCAGGAATCGGATCGATGCCGAGATGCGGGCGAGCGCCGTGCGTGCCCACGCCCTTGATCTTGACGTAGAAGAAGTCGCAGGACGCCTGCGCCGGCCCCTTGCAGCAGCCGATGACGCCCTTCGGCAGCGTCGCTTCGTCATGCATGCCGTAGATTTCGGCAACGCTGTACTTTTCGAGAATGCCGGCATCGCAGACCGCCTTGGCGCCGCGGCCGATCTCTTCAGCAGGCTGGAAGATCGCGAGCACGCGGCCCGGGAAGTCGCGATGCGCAGCGAGCCAGCGCACCGCGCCGAGCACCCACGTGGCGTGGCCGTCATGGCCGCAGGCATGGCAGCGCACGGGCGTCGTGCTCTTCCAGGCATTGCTGCTGCCGTCATCCATCGGCAGCGCATCAATGTCGCCGCGAATCGCCACCGTCTTGCCCGGACGATTGCCTTCAATCAGCGCAAAGACGGCACCCTCGACGCTGTTGCTGTCGATCTTTTCGATGCCGAAGCTTTTCAGCGCCTCAACGATCTTGCCGCACGTGCGCGCCGTATCGAAGCCGAGCTCGGGATTTGCATGAAGGTCATGCCGGAACGCAGCGAGTTCGTCGAACCATTCGACAAGTTCCGGGAAGCAGTGTTCTTTTTCAAGAATTTCGGTCATTTTTCTGACTGTCCTTTTTTGGGCGAGTCTTCATCGCCGGCTCTCCCGAAGGCCATGCCCGCCGGGATCGCAGAATGCGCCGGGATTCCGATGAAGAATGCCCTTGAGCTTAGCGCAGGGCGTGGAAATTCGCCTCGGGCCTTCACCGCGGTTCATCCGCCGCCTCAAGCATCCCGGCCAGCTCATGCAGCCTGACGCCGGCAGGCGGCATATTGAGCGGATTGTCGGGATCCTGGCGGACAGCCTCGATTTTCTCCATAAGAGCCTGGCCTCTGCGCGCAAGCTCTTCGCTGCTCGGCTCTGCGTCATCCTTGAGAAAGAATGAAAAGGGCACTACATCCACGCCGTCCAGCACGATTTCAACCTGCTTGGCGGCAACCAGCGCCGAGGACGGACCGCCGTGAATGCTCGCCCAGCGGACCTGGCAGCCCGAAGCTATGGCTCCGAAGAGCACAGCCTTGTCGCCTGTCGATCGGCATGGAGTGCGCCCCTTTTTCCAGTAATACCGCCACAAGCCGTCCGCATCTTCATAAATCACCCATACGGGATCCCGCACATATCGGCCTCCCCTGACGACATACGTCATGCTTTCTGCAGGATTCTTCATTTCCTCTCCTTGATCTCCAAAATCCTTTGAAGAATCCGCCGTTGCCGCCCGCTTCCCCTGGAAGAAGGCGCCGTCAGAATCTTCAACGGTAGAATAAAGCAGTCGACAAGAGAGCCTTCTTATGCCCGCCGTTCCTGCGCAAGTCAAGCCTGCATTTCGGACCATGTGGATGTTTCCCAGAAACATCCGCCGCATTGAGCCTTGGAAGCTTGTTCAGATCAGCAAGCTCATCGCTGCCTGCACTGGAGATCTGGTGTCTCAGGATGTGCAGGATCAGCTTTATCTTCAGCTTCAAGAGCTTGGCGTCAAAGCAGAGAAGAACCAAGCCGGCGTCAGCAACAGCGGCGGCCTGCGCACCTATCTGGCTCAGCTGGCCTGCCTCGGATTCTTCTGGCGCGACGCCAGCGGCAGCTACAGAACCACTCGGGCCGGAGAACTCCTGATGGACGGCGATCAGCCGCTCAAGGTTCTGCGCTGTCAGCTTCTTCGGATGCAGTACCCTTCCGTCTACGGCAGCGGTCCCATGGTGCGCATCTCTCCAGCCATGTCGGTGAAGCCTTTTGTCTTCCTCGTCCGCCTTCTGCAGGATAAGCGGCTGGGAGGCTGGCTTACATGCACTGACATCGCCGTTCCCGTCGTCTATGGACGCACATTCAGCGATTACGAAAAGTGCGTCCGCCTCATTCTCCAGGTCCGAGAGGCTGACGAAGGCCTTGATCCCGTCATAGAAAGCGTCGACGACCTTCGCACGCCGCGCCGCTTTCATGCAGACAACCCGAAGGACGACTTCCAAAAAGGCATTGAAGACGCTCTGACCATCGCCAATACGGCCAAGAACTATCTGCTGGCCGCACAGATCATCGCCGAATCGCCTGACTTCAAAGGACGCTTTCTGCTTACAGGCCTGCCGGAAGTTCAGGCCGAAATCGCCAAATGGATGGCGGAAGGCGATGAGGTCAAGCCCATCGAGCGCGGATGCGAAGCCGCCTGGCAGCAGCACTATGGGCGCTACGATCAGACGAAGGCTGTCCGCAGCTTGAGCCAGCGCCGAATCAACGGCTTTCAAGCCATGCTCCAAAGCCAATACATCGCCGCTGCAGAAGCCGCTCCCTTCGAATTCGATCATGGCGCCTTCATCAAAGCCCAAGCGCGGCGCTGGGGCAAAACTGAAGCTGAAATCGCCGTCCTGATCGACTCCTTGAAGGCTCGAGTTCCAACCATAGAGCGCGACGTCGTCACGCGAGCGGCAAGCTCCGGCGGCCAGCAGTCCCTGGTCTTCGAGAAAGCCGCGGCTGCGCTCTTCAGAAAGCTCGGCTTCGACAGCTCCGTCCAGATCGGCCAGCGGCGCGCGAAGCGGGAGGGCGGGTATCCGGACATCTGGATCAAATCCTCCGCCATGAAGGAGAGCGCCTTTGCCGACACCAAAGCCACGCAGCGCTACGACTTCCCTCTCGGCGACACGGCGAAGCTTGCCGCCTACTACAAAAACTGCTGGACTGAGATCGACGCTTCATCGCCGGCCGCGTTCTTCCTCTACATTGCCGGCGGCTTCGGCAGAAGCCCCGGCGCGCTGGCGCGCTCTCTGGCTTCCTGCGCCGAAAAGTACGGAAAGCCAGTTTCCGCACTGACTGCCAGCGCTCTTCTTGATTTGGCCGCGCTGGCGGATCGCCCTTCGCCAGAGAAGCTTTGGCGCGCCTTTCAGTCCGGCGCCATCTTCGCCTCCGCCGAATCCATCGTCAGCGCATGCGGCTGCGACTAAAAGCTGCGCACGGCGCCGGACGCAGATACAATTCGAGGCCATAGTTTCCTTTGAAGCCTCAAAATGCCTAAAGCCCCCTTGACGATCCGACTGAAAGACGACGATCTTGAAACCTTCTCCTCCTTGTGCAAAGCAGAGGGCGTGTCCGTCGACGAACGGGCGCAGGAGATCCTCAGCGCATACATTCAGCACCGCAAGCCGGAGCTCAAGAGCAAGTCCGCAGCCTCCGCCAAGCAGACCGAAGCCGGCGCCGCAGCTCCCGAAGGCATTCCTCAGCTTCATGTCGGCACACTGACAGTTGGAGAAATGTTCTCCGGCCCCGGCGGCATCGGCGTCGCGCTCAACCGCACCAAGCTCGACGGCTTTTCATTCGAACATGTGTGGTCGACGGACTACGATGCCGACACCTGCCGCACTTATCGAGAAAATGTCCTGCGGGACGCTCCGAACGCGATGTGCATCTGCGAAGACGTCCGAAAGCTCGACATCGACTCGCTTCCCCCTGTTGACGGCTTTCTCTACGGATTCCCCTGCAACGACTTTTCGCTTGTCGGCGAGTCGAAGGGGCTTGACGGGCACTTCGGCGGACTTTTTGCGTACGGCGTGCAATACATCAGCCGGGTGAATCCGCTCTTCTTCTTTGCCGAAAACGTATCAGGGCTCAGCTCCGCCAACGCCGGCAAAGCATTCAAAGTCATTCTGGCCGCGCTCAACAATGCCGGCCTTTACGGCTATACGATCACTGCCAATCTGTATAAATTCGAAGACTACGGCGTTCCGCAGGCACGGCACCGCTACATCCTGATAGGAATGCGCGGCGATCTCGGCCTGGAATTCAAGGTGCCCAAGCCCTCCGGACGATGGAAGTCGTGCCGGGAAGCGCTCGAAGGCATACCGCCGTCGGCAGCGAATCAGGAGCAGACGCGCCAGTCGCGAATCGTCGCCGAACGCCTCTCGTACATCCGAGAAGGCGAAAACGTCTGGCAGGCAGAAGAAGCCGGACGTCTGCCGGATCATCTGAAGCTCAATGTCAAGGGCGCCCGCCTGTCGCAGATCTACCGCAGGCTTGATTCGTCAAAGCCCGCCTACACGGTGACGGGATCCGGCGGCGGCGGCACGCATGTCTACCATTGGTCGGAAAATCGCGCTCTGACGAACCGCGAGCGCGCCCGCCTTCAGACTTTCCCTGACGACTTCGTCTTCTATGGCAACAAAGAGAGCGTGCGCCGCCAGATCGGCATGGCCGTACCCTGCGACGGCGCTCAGATCATCCTTGAAGCTCTCGTCAAGACGCTGGCTGGCGAGCCTTACGAAGCCGCCGAGCCCAGCGTCGGCGTCTTCAAGGCCAAATCGGTAGATCCGAATTCGCTCGAGATTGTGCCGAGCGAAGGCGAATAAATCCTCGCCCTGCTTCGTCATGGATACTTTTTCGCGGGAAGAGCGCTCTCGGGTGATGTCCCGCATCCGTTCGGACGACACCAAGCCGGAAATCTTCGTTCGCAAGCTGCTTTTTGCCGCAGGCTTCCGCTACCGCCTGCACGTCAAATCGCTGCCGGGCAAGCCGGACATCGTGCTGGCCAAATGGCGCACAGCCGTCTTCGTCAATGGATGCTTCTGGCATGTGCATAAAGGATGCTCAAAAGCAACGCATCCTTCATCCAACACAAATTATTGGAACGAAAAGCTCCGCCGCAATCAAGAGCGGGACCGCCAAAGCATCCAAGCGCTGCTGAACGCCGGGTGGCGCATTCTTGTCGTTTGGGAATGCGCCTGCCGTCCCAAGCTTGCCGGCGAGCTTCTTGCGCTTATGGCAGGCTTCATACGCAGTCCTGGCAGAGAGCCTCGGCTGGACATCGGCCGAACCGAGGTCGAGGCAGCCTCAGCGTTCGCTCAGGGAGCCTCAGCTCAGCCGCCGATGAAATCGGATTGCGACGTCAAACAGCGCACCGCCTGATAGGATTAAAAGCATCCGATACAGTTCAACGCCATTAGAGAACGGCATGGATGAAAACATAAAAATAAAACCTGCCTGCCGCACAGCGGCCTCCATCTTCTTTCATCAGGCCGCTTCCGGTCGATCATTGTCCGACCTCAAGAGCCGCGCCGCAGCGCCTCTCAATCCGCCGCTGGGACTCGCGCCGGCAAGCCGGGCGTCGCCCTTTGCTGCCTGAGGCAGAGCCGCCTGCCAGCAGAAGCCTCTCGTCCAACGACGCTTGGCGCCTGATGCATTTCGGAAGAGCCGACGCTGCATCAATCTTCCAATGACGACAATCGATTACCGCTAAAAAAGCATGATCCAGAATCCAATCTCAAACAGACTCTTCGCACTGGTGAATCAAAATTCGCCAGAAGCTGTTTCGGCAGTCATGAATGCTGTCGAAAAAAAGCAGATCAGTCCTGATCATGCTGATGAAAACGGCGTAACGCTTCTTCTTGCCGCTGTCAGAAAGCTCAATTGGGAGCTGGCAGGAAGGCTTTTGGACGAAGGCGCGAACCCATTCATCGAGTCGAAATTCGGGCAATGCGCCGGCGGCCTGATCCTTGCAGCCGGCAGCTGCGAACTGGCTGATTCCGTGCGAAGCTGGGAGCGGCTTGGCGGCCTCAAGCAGGAAGAGCCATGGCCGGAATGCCAAGGACTCACTTTGGCCGCCGCACTTGGCGACGCAGACCGCATGCGTCTTCTTCTCCAAAAAGGCGTTTCTGCTGATGCCCGCGATGCCTGGGGCTACACTGCTCTGCTGACCGCGATTATGAACGGCCAAGCCGAAGCAGCCGGCATTCTTTTCCGCGCAGGAGCGGATCCCAATGCCCAGCAAAGCCTTGCAGGCTTTTCCATCATCCGATTCATGATTCAGTTCAGGCGGCATCCGATCTTTGCCTCCGAGCTGATGCAGAAAATCACCGCTGCCTTCTGCAAGGTGCCTTCAGGCAATTTTTATGATCTGAACTGCGACCGCCTCATCACGAAGCCTCTGCTCGATTCTGTTGCCTCCATCCATCATCTGACCGCAAAGAACAACAAGCCGAGAATCGAAAAGCTTCTTCAGCTTGGCGTCAGTCCGATGCTGCATGACTCTCATGGGCAGACTGCTGTAGAAATCGCCTATCGGATGCACGGTTCAGACCTGGGCAATTGGCTGTCAGAACAGTCTCCCAATGCCTCCAATGAAAGCATCCCAACTAAATGCGAATCCGATGCAAAGCCGTTTATTCCTGAAAAAAGCGTGCTGAACTGCATCAATCCGATCAAAGCCATTCAAGAGGACAATCCTGCAGAACTGCAGCTTTATCTCGAATTGAAGGAACCCAGCATTTCCGTTGATGAGGCAGATGCTCTCTTGATCCAAGCTTCTCGGTCCAGCCGATCTTGCTTGACAACGCTTATAGTGAATGCAATTTGGAAAAATGACAACAAGTCATTTCTATCAGCGGTCCAGCGGCAAGCCGAAAGCCTTCATTTCTCTCTTTTGAATCTAGACTGGAATGAGAACCCGTCTCGCACCACTGTTTTTTCCGGTGTACGAGATCTGCCTTCCATCATCGGCAATTGCGATGCAGACGCCTTGCTTCGCATCTTAAGAAAGCATCCCAGCCTGCTTGAATCAAGAATCATTCATGAATTGACTCCATTAGGAGTTGCCCTCCGCTATGGTCTGCCCAGCATCTGCGAAATCCTGCTGGACATCGGAGCCAATCCATGGAAAATGGGTTCGATCTTAGGACCGACAGGCACAGCACTCGACATTAAATGCATCAATCAGGAAGCAAAAATGCTGGTATGCCAACGCATGCAGCAGATGCTTTCGACTGCTCAGCGCCTTCTCAACGCCGAAGACCGAGAGGTGCTTCTCCCAGAGTCCTGGAAGGTGGCCATAGCCTGGCTGACTTCGGGAAGGCGCCTGCCAGATCCGTCGTCCTTTGCGGCAGCATATCCCAAGCCAAGACGGCCGAGCATTCAGCCGCCTTCTGAAGCAGGGAGCGAACTTCCTCCTTCGGCAAGGACCGGCTCGCAATCTGCCGCCGCCGACAATCGCCCGCATTCTTCGTCCGCATCTCTTGAAAGTCATTCAGCAGGCGCTGATTCTGCCGAAAGCAACGAATCGGCTTCCGGTTTGCAATCTTCAATCGCCAGCAAAGAGGCTCTCACTTCAGACCCGAGCAAGAACTCTGCGCCTGCCTTGATTCTTGATGACGGCGACGTTTTAAATGAAGACGAAGACGCGGGCTCAGATTCCCTTCCGCCTCAGAACCCCGAAGAATATGGCGATTTGGAGCCGGAAGACGCTCCTTTGAATGCTCTTTCCCCCGAAGAGACGGAAGCAATTCTGCATGAAGATGCAATGCCGACTGCGGCTCAGACGAATGAGAATTCTCAATATATTGATCTTCCGCCAAGCGCGCCGATTCTGAGCGAATCTCTTCGCGGCCTAGGGTATTCTCTCGGCGCCGCTGTTGCCGACATCATTGACAACAGCATTGCCGCGCATGCCGAGCATATTTGGATTGATTATTCGGAGAACCCTTCGAACGGCTGGCTTTCCATTCGAGATGACGGATGCGGCATGACTGAAGATGAATTGATTCAAGCTATGCGCTTTGGTTCATCATCTCCAAAGAGAGCTCGCCGAAAGACTGATCTCGGCCGATTTGGGTTGGGATTGAAAACTGCTTCGTTTTCTCAATGCCGACGCCTAATCGTCTGCTCAAAGAAAAACGGGGCCCTCAGCGCCTTTCTTTGGGATCTGGACGATCTGGCCAGCAAGGATGCATGGGAAATCGAGCGCGTGGCCGAACCCGAAAAAGACTCCCGCTTTGACGACCTCAAAGCGCAGGACGCCGGCACAGTCGTTCTCTGGGAAAAAATCGACAGAAGCTTCGCTTCGAAGGCCAGTCTGCCTCAGGAGCAGCGCAAAGTGCGGCTCAAAGCGCTTGAGCGCTTGGAGAAGCATCTGCGCCTGACCTTTCACCGATACCTTGAAGCGGATCCCATGACGCTCAAGCCGGAAGTCCAAATTCTTTTTGGTCCGAGTCTGCGCTCTGTCAAGCCCTGGGATCCATTCTTCACCTCAAGCTTTTCGAGCCCGGCAAACTATGCTGAGGAGCAGTGGACGGACGATCCTGCTTCGGCTGGCAAAGTGATCATTCAGCCTTACGTCGTTCCCATTCCAGATCCGGCCAATCCTGACGACTTTCTGTACGGGCCTGACGACCTGCTGGATCTCCAAGGCTTCTTCATCTACCGGAACAAAAGGCTCATCTGCTGTGCCGGATGGATGCACTTGGGCATCCGACGCGATCCGCTCTACGGCCTTGCGCGAATCAAGCTGGAATTCAACAGCGAAGACGATCTGGACTGGCAGCTCGACATCCGCAAAAGCACTATTACGATTCCGCGCAAGCCCAAATGGAGCGAGCTGATCAAAATTCTGCGGCTTCGCGCCGATGCGGCCGCGCAAAAATCAGCTCAGGCTTTGAATGGACAAGCCCCTGCGGACAGCCTGCAGACACAGGCGGCTGCGCCGGACTCTCTCTGGAAGAAAATTCGAGGCGAAGGAACCTGCGTCGATTTTGCCTCCCCCCTGGGAGAAGCGGCAACGCAGGCGCTCGTCAATGCCAAAGAGCCGGGCGTTGTAAAGGGAATCCTTGAAATCCTTGCTCTCGCGCATCCCTCGCAACAGGACAAAGCGCCTTTCGCTCTGCTGAGCAGCACCGCTCGCGTCGGCCTTGCCGAACTCGTCGCCGCCATGGCTGCTCTGAAGAAGGAGAGCCCGGCAGAGGCTGTCGACGAACTGCGCGCCACGCCGCCTTTCAGCGCATGGGGCGACGTCCTTGACGAAATTGAAGGAAGCAACTGATGACATCTTCTGAAATTAAAGGCACCTCCCCAGCCCAATGGAGTCAAGCAACCAGGGGCTTTTGGAAAAGCTTTGAAAACGCCGCTACGGAAGCCATTGCCAAAAAAGCTGGGGCTGACCGATTCCTGCTGGGCGGAGAGATTTCAAAAATCATTCATCAGCTTTGGGATGATTGGACAAAGGATTACCCACAGCTAAAAATGTATTGCTCCGCGGCCTTCGACGACTTGTACAGTCAGCTGACCGAGCGATTTTCCATGCCGCTTCCTGTCGTCATCACGCCTCACAAGCAAGAGCGGCAATCGTGGCTTACTGAAGAGCGCTTGAAGGAGCGCTACTACTGGCCGCTGGCCAAGGAGGTCATGCTCGACAAGCAGTCTTCGACAGTCGTTTCGAACATTGACGCGCAAAGCGAATCAGTGCTCAGTCATCTGCATGATCCTCGGGATTTTTCGTGCGACTGGCAGATTCACGGTCTTGTCATCGGCGCCATTCAAGCAGGAAAAACTGCCAATTATTCCGCCCTCGTTGCCAAAGCTGCAGATGCCGGCTACAAAGTCTTCATCATCCTTTCCGGCATCCACAACGACCTCCGTCGGCAGACTCAGCAGCGCTTGGACGAAATTTTCACAGGCTTCGACACGACTGCAAAAGATCCCGCCTCCAGCGCTAGAGCCTCAAAGAGCGCTAGAGCCTCAAAGAGCGCTAGAACCTCAAAGAGCATTAAGAAGTCCTATCGAGTCGGCGTCGCCCTCAAGCACAGCTGGAAAAATGCGCGCGCTCCGCAGGCTGCGACGGATCTCGATGAAGACTTCCAGGGATCAAGCATCAAGTTTGAAGGACAGCCATGGCTTTTTGTCATCAAAAAGGAAAGCCATGTGCTCAATAAAGTCATAGCTTGGGCCCAGCACAGCATCAGCGACCCTCGCAAGGCGCCGATGCTGCTGATCGACGATGAAGCCGATCAAGCTTCGCTCAACACCTTGTCGCTTCAAGACACTGTTGAAGAGCTGGCAGAGCATGTCCAACAAGCCAAGCCTGCCAAACAAACCAAAGACAGCGACACAAAAAAAGCCGAAGAAGCAACCGCAATCAACAAATCCATCCGAACGCTCATCGCCCTATTCCCCCGATGCGCCTACGTCGGCTATACAGCTTCTCCTTTTGCGAATCTCTTTGCTGACGCAGCCGTCCGTTCAGAGGGGCTCGGTCCGGACCTTTTCCCCAGCGACTTCATCGAATTCATTCCAACGCCGAAAAATTATTTCGGCCCGAATGAGTTCTTTGATCCGGAAGATGCTCTGGATGCGATTCTCTATGAGCCCTTCCCGTCTACTGTAGCGAGGAGATGGTCCCCGCAGAGAAGGACCTCCCCGCAGAGAAGGACCAAGAAGCCTAAGATCGATTCAGGGATTAAAAAGCTGCCGGCTCCAGCCAAAAAATGCTTGGCCGAATTTATTGTTTCCGCGGCCATTCGGGCTTGGCGGGCGCTAGGGAAAGGCCAGACCCCTTCTCGGGGCAAGCCTGTCGTCAGCAGCATGCTCGTTCATGCGTCTCAAAGCGTGACGATTCACAGCCACATTGCCAAGCAGTTCAGCGAGCAGATCAAGGAAATCAGAGCTACGCTCGACTATGCAGGAGGACAGGAGCGCGCTGACGAACTGAAGCCTTTTGCGAAGGCCTTTTCCCGTCAGCTTGAAGTAACCCCAAAAGTTCAGGCCGCCCGCAATGATGTAGACACCGTTCGCGACTGGTCGCTCCCGAGCACCTTTGAAGAGCTGCTTCCCCTGGTAGAGGAAACCATTCAAAGCCTGACGGTTCAAGTCGTCAATGGCGAGCCAGCGCCTGACCACGAAGCATTGGCTGGCCCGACAAGCGCCTCGTCAGGCCGTTTCAGGCCGATTGTATGGATCGGCGGCAACAAGCTTTCGCGCGGCCTCACTATTCCCTACTTGTGCATGAGCCTCTTCGTCAGAAGCGCCGGCACAGCCGATACGCTTCTGCAGATGGGCCGCTGGTTCGGCTATCGAGACGGCTACAGCGACCTCTGCCGCATCTGCACGACGCCGGAGCTGGCGGACAAATTCCGGAGCGTCAGCCTCACGCTGGACGACCTCTCCTTCCAAGTGCAGCGCATGAACGATCAGCTTCGGTCCCCCAAAGACTATGCAGTTGTCGTGCAGACGCACCCAGGCATTCTTGTGACCGCCCGCAACAAAATGAAAACCGCGAAGGAATGCTTGACGAACTTTGCCGGCCAGCCTCTGGATGAACGCAACCTTTCGCTCAAGCCTGAAGCCGTCAGAGCCAACTTCATGGCCGCACAAGCCTTCTTCAAAGAACTGTCCAAAGACGATCCCGTCTATGACTCCAGAAAGCGGAAAAACGAAGAAGACAGGCCGTCATGGCAGCCTCACGCAGAAAAACCGTCGGGCAGACTCTGGAGAAACGTGGATGTCTCGACCGTTCTGGATTTCTTCGGAAGCTATACGACCCCGTCAGGAACCGGCACCGACAATTCCCTGCTGAAGCGCCTGTGCGAATTCATTGAACACGAAAGACAAAATGGCCGCCTGACCCATTGGAATGTCTGGATTCCAGAGGGAACGCTTGACAAAAGCCTTGGATTCAAGGAGCCGTTCGGGCGAAAGCTTGTTGAACGCAACAGCCTCAACGTGGACAAAGGCACTTTGACCTGCCAGCTCAGCATTTTGCAGTCCGGCGGCGATCAATTCATCGGCGTCCGGCAAAAGCTTTTCGAAGCAGCCCAGGCTGCCGTGGGAGCTGAAGCCAAGCAGCGCGAATTCTTCGCGAAAGTGAGAGAGCTTGCGGAGCAGTCTGATCCAACCGACGGGCACCCCTGCGAAGGCTTTCTGCGCCTCTATGCGCTCGGCTCGAAAGAGCTCGCAAAAGCAGCGCGCGATGAGATCGCTGCACGCGGCAAGCAAATGTACCCGCTCATTGCCTACGCAATGTGGCTGCCGGGGAGCCTGCTCTCCAACGGCTTGATCAACGCCACCGCCAAAGCGAAAGCCGACTGACAGCCAATCAATCAAGAGACAGCCATCATGACAGAGAACAAGACCATCATCAGCCAAGAAACAGACAAGCCTTCGCCCCGTCTGCGACTCAGACGCGCAGACCTGAAGAAGCAGTGGCAAGTGTCGCTGGCTCACCAAGGCGCGCACATTGCCATGCTTCGCGGAATCGACATCTATTGCGAACAGCCTGGCGGCGAAAGCATCTGCTTCGAATTTCCCGGACGACATAAAATCAAGCTCAAGTCGACAAAGGGCTTCTTCGTCTCGACGTCCTATGACGAATCCAAGCGCGCCACGCTTCTCGGCATTTCTGCGGCCGCTCAGTATGACGAAGACCTCTTTGCCATGCTGGTTCTCGACTTGCTGGAGCTGGCTGACGGACTGGCCGGCCATGTGCCTGCCCAACGGTGCGCCCTTGTCGTCAAGCGGCTTCAGGCTTGGCGGCAGTTCATGCAGGATCGAAGCCGCAGCTTTACAGATGCTCAGGAACTGGGGCTAGCCGGAGAAATTCTTTTTCTGACCGCCTGCCTGAAGCACGGCGTTTTGATCCCGTCCGTCCAGGAGTTTTGGACCGGCCCTCGCGGCAATGCCAAAGACTTCACCTTCTGCGGCAGCACTTTCGTAGAAGTGAAGACTTCCACTGAAGCTCGGCCGCTTCGCGCCAAAATCGACTCTCTCGAGCAGCTCGACACGACCGGCATTCAAAAGCTCTATCTTGCCGCCATAACGCTGGAAAAAGCCTCGTCAGAGGCAGCTGACAGTCAAGAGCCCGACGACATCCCGCCTTTCAAAACGCTCGCCGAAATTGCCGATGCTGCGGAAGGCCTCCTGCCGTCCGACATTCAAAAGCTGGAATTCCGTTCGAATCTTCTGACTGCCGGATTCTCCGACGAGCAGCGCGAGCAGTGCACTCACCGATTCAAGCTGACAGATCTCCGGCTGTTCGAGGCGACGGCGCTTCCGCGCCTGACTCCGGGAAGCATTCCTGGCATCATCAGCGCCAAATATGAGATCGAGCTGCTTGATGCATCGGGAGCGCCTGTTGCGCCAAACGCTCTTCTCGACTCGGAACAGGTCTGGGAAGACCTTCGACAAGCCGGCGCCGAACAAGAGCCGGACGATGTCGAAGACGAGCTTGCCTGAGACCTTTCCTTCTCCCGAAGGCATTCAGCTTCCTGCGCCTGGAAGCTGCTTTCTTAAAAACCGCTTCAAGTCATTCCATGTCAGAAAATCAAGAACAAATCAATCAGGCCCGCCAAGACGCTCTCGACGCGCTGAACGAAGATCTCAGCGCACAGCAGGAAGCGAGTCCAGAAACTTCAAGAAGCGAAAATCTCCTCAACATCGCGCTGGAGAAGCTGGATTATCGAGCGCTCTTTACGCCGAGCGAAGAATCCGGCCTCTTTGCCGCAAGCCGCATCGGGAATGCTTCGGCTTTCGTCGATGCGCTCAACCTCAAGCTTGAAAGCCTTGCGGACGACAATGCGGCCAAAACCGCCTCCGTCGACCTCTTCATCGTCGATTCGACTGTCCGCCTGAAAGCGGAGCCCCTTGAGCAGATGAAGCTGGACGCGCTCTACAGCAGCGCCTACCGATTCTGCAATGCCCTCTCCTCCGGCATGCTGAACGCCGTCCCTGATGCACACCCCGCGAAGCAGACGGTCAGCGCCATTGCGGATGCTCAGCAGCGCTATGGCATTTCTTCCTGGCGCATCTGGATCATCACTAGCGCCTTCTGGAACGCTCCAGGCAAAAAGACCATCCTCAGCCAGAACAGCGACTTCATCGTAGAAATTCTGGATCTCGACTTCTTCCGCTCCGAAGAAGACTTCGGCATCACGCAGAAGTTCGCCGAGCCTGGCCTCCCCTGCATTGCGCGCCTTGCCGGAGAGGCCTCCCAGCAAGACTACGACTGCTACCTGACGGTCATCCGCGGAGACATTCTGGCCAAGCTCTACCATAAGCACGGAACATCCATCATTCAGGAAAACGTGCGCGCCTATTTAGGCAACAACAAGGTGAACAAGCAGGTCAAGGAAACGATCAAGAATAAGCCCTTCCGCTTTCTCGCCTACAACAACGGCTTGGTCGTATCTGCAGGCAAAGTGGTCATGTCGGCCAAGAATCCGGGCCGAATCGTCTCCATTGAAGGCATGCAGATCATCAACGGCGGCCAGACGACCGTCAACATTTATCAGTCTCTCTACAACACGACCCGAGCGAACATGCCTGCGGCTGAACAGCGACTGAAGCTGCTCAATGTTCCCATGAAGATCGTCGTGCCCGCTCCGACCCTTTCCGACACAGAAAGCAAGAATCTCCGAGGACTGATATCGCAGGCGGCCAATTCTCAAACTGCAGTCAAGGCGAGCGATCTCGCCGCCAAGGAGCCGTTCCAGATCGACCTGATGAAGCTCATCGAGACCATCAAAACGCCTGACGGCGACCATTGGTTCTACGAACGGGCGCGAGGGCTTTATAAAAACGAGCTCAGCCTGCGGAAATACAGCGAAAAGAAGAACTGGGAAGCTGAGCATCCCGCGTCGAAGGTCTTCGACAAGACGGATCTGTCCTCCGCTTGGCTCGCATGGAACGGCCATCCCCGAGAATGCGCCTGCGGCAAGGAAATCGCCTTTCAGCGCTTCTGCGATCTCTGCATTGATGAAGAGACAGGCACGCTCAAGGACGGTGTCCTCGACTCCGTCTTTGCCAAGACCATCATCTGCCAGCATTTCGTCATGAAGGAACTGGAAAAGTCCCTGAAGAGCAAGACAACGCCGAAAGAGCTCCGAATTGCGAATCCTCGCGTTCCGACCATCTATGCGATCGATACGTTCCAGCGCTATTTCGGCCAGTACGTCAGATGGGATCAGATCTGGACCAAGCAGAGAACGCCGGACGGCATTCTCTATCTGCTTCAGCAGATTGCCCATCGCGTCGACGAAATCATGCGGCAGACCATGGGCACCAAAATGATTGCCATGTGGGGCCGCTCCAGCCAATGCGGAGAAGAGCTGCGCAAGCGGTTCAGCTTAAGCGGCATAGACATTCATCACCCCTTGTGGGGCGTGGATCTGCCGCAGAATGCCTTCCCAAGACGGGATTGACGGCAGCGGCCGGCGCGGAAGAGCGCTCCGTGCCGGCTGAATGATCCTGCAGACTCTGTATGATGCGCTTTCACGTGGCAGCGCTTTCGTATTTTTTTATGGAAAGCCGCCCTCAACCGAACGGCCGCAGGCGCACCGGCTGCCGTTCGCCTGAACTTTGGAGTACCCGATGCAGGAAGACAAGCAGATTCAGCCGTGCCCGCCGACCCACGGCCGCGAATGGAAGCCGATCAAGGACTATGAAGACATCCGCTTCGAGTTCTATGAAGGCATTGCCAAGATCACGATCGACCGCCCCCGCTGGCGCAACGCCTTCCGGCCGACGACCGTGAACGAGCTGACGGACGCCTTCGCCATTGCGCGCCAGAATCCCGCGATCCGCGTGGTGCTTCTCACGGGCTACGGCGACAAGGCCTTCTGCTCGGGCGGCGACATGCACGTCAAGGGCTTAGGCGGCTACATCGACGAATACGGCACGCCCCGCCTCAACATTCTTGACGTTCAGAAGCAGATCCGCTCGATCCCCAAGCCCGTCATCGCCATGGTGAACGGCTATGCAATCGGCGGCGGCCACGTACTGCAGGTCGTCTGCGACCTCTCCATCGCGAGCGACAATGCCGTCTTCGGCCAGACCGGCCCCAAGGTCGGCTCCTTCGATGCGGGCTTCGGCGCCTCCTACCTCGCGCGCGTCGTCGGCCAGAAGAAGGCGCGCGAAATCTGGTTCCTCTGCCGCCAGTACTCCGCCCAGGAAGCGCTCGACATGGGGCTCGTGAATAAAGTCGTGCCCTTCGAGAATCTCGAGGACGAAGCCGTCGACTGGGCCAAGACCATCATGAAGCACAGCGCGCTCGCCATCCGCATGATCAAGGCGGGCCTCAACGCCGAGCTCGACGGCCAGGCCGGCATTCAGGAGCTCGCCGGCGATGCGACGATGCTCTACTACATGACGGACGAAGCGCAGGAAGGCGGCCGCGCCTTCCTCGAAAAGCGCACGCCGGACTTTGCCTACAACAAGCGCCCGTCGAATCCCTGAGCGGCTCAGCCGATCTGACATGTTCCATATTCCTGGCAGAGATGCGCTGATGGTTCGCGGCGTCGAGCGTCCGCTCGATTATTACGCGAGCCCTCGGTCGGGCGAGCCGTCGCCCTTTCACCGCGAAGCCGCCGCAGCGGCGGGTCCGGAAAGCTTCGACGCGGCGCTGGCGCGCTTCCTGGAAGACTTCCTGTCGGATGCGCCTGCCGTTCGGGTCTTTACATCGGGCTCCACAGGCCGGCCGAAGGCCTTTGCTGCGCAGAAGACCCGCATGCTCGCAAGCGCGCGCGCAACCATCTCGTTTCTGAGGCTTCAGGAGGACGATGAAAATCTGCTCGCGATGCCGCTCGACTACATTGCGGGCAAAATGGTCGTCGTCCGCTCGCTTGCCTGCGGGCTCGATCTCGTGCCGACGCCCCCGGCGGCCAATCCCTTTGCCGCGCTCGGCCGTCCTGTCGACTTCGCCTGCGTGACGCCGATGCAGGCCGCGAAGGCGCTCGGCAATCCCGACACGGCCAAAATGCTCCTCGCCTGCCGGCGGGTCATCATCGGCGGCGGCGCTGTTGACGACGAGCTCCTTGCCGCGCTTCAAAGCGCCGAGGGCGAGGTCTATTCCTCCTACGGCATGACGGAGACGCTCTCGCACATTGCGCTGCGCCGCCTCAACGGGCCTGAAGCGGAAGCGGCCTACCGGCCGCTTCCGGGCGTCGCGCTCTCCATCTCGCCCAAAGGAACGCTCGTCATCTGCGCGCCGGCCGTCGCGGACGGCGCGCTCGTGACGAACGACGCCGCCGCGCTGGAAGCCGACGGCAGCTTCCGCATCATCGGGCGCCTTGACAACGTCATCAACACCGGCGCCGTCAAAGTGCAGATCGAGACCGTGGAAGCCAAGCTCAAAGGCATCATCAAAAAGCCCTTCGCCATCAGCTCGCGCCGCAGCCGCACCTTCGGCGAGGAGGTCGTGCTCGTGATCGCAGGCACGCCGGAGGACGTCGACTGGGACGCGATGAAGAAGGCGCTCAGCCGATTCGAAAAGCCGCATGCCGTCGCCTATGTCGGCGCCATCCCGCTCAGAGCCACGCAGAAGCCCGACCGGCCGGCCATTCGCGCCCTGGCGGAAGAGGCGCAGGATGCCCCCGCGTCCTTCACGAGCGCCTCGTCAGCCGGGGACGCTCCGACGGCCTCTTCTGCTGCCGCGGTATAGTTCTTTTTTTGCTTCCGCTGCGACAGAATCTTCTGCCTTCTTCATGACGCCGACCTTCAGCGACTCCCCTTCGAACGCCGCTCCGGCTGCCTGCCGGTGCGACGATCCGCGCTTCTGCCTTCTCGTGCCGAAGAGCGGCTCGGAGCGTCGTGCGCCTGCAATGCCCGCACTGCTCGCGAAGTTCGGCCTCGCTGGTCTGGAGCGCCTTGAAGTCGACGCAGCCTTGCCCGGCGAAGCGGCGGCAGCCCTTGACGCGTTCCTCTGCGACCGCACTTGGTGCGGCGCCCTCTTCCATCCGGCGCTCCAGCGAGAAGCCATGACGGCGCTCATTCGGCGCGCCTGCAACGGCGAGCGCGTCTGCTTCTCTCGGGAAGCAAAAGCGGCCGGCCTGACCGACCTGGCGCTGCGGGATTCGGCAGGCGGCCTGCATGCAGAGCATCTCGGCGCCTCGATTCTCGAAGGCGCGCTGCGGGCCATGACGGCAGAAGTAGCCCAAGACGGCTCGAAGGCTGCGCTCCTCTTTACGGACGACGCCAATCCCTGCTGCGCGGCGCTCGCCCGAGCCGCGATGACGCTCGCGGATCTGGATGTGCACGAAGTGAAGCTTCGCGCCATGCCGCATCCGCCGGCTGGCTCCCCCAGGCAGGCGTCCACCGGCTGCCCGGCCTATGCCGACGCCGAAGCTCTCTGCTCCGTCGGCGGCGAACAGGTGCCGAAGATTCAAGGCTTGTGCGGCGCCGGCCCCTCCGGCCTCGCCGATGCAGCGGAAGCGTGCCTCGAAGCGTCGCGCGCCGCGAGCGCCTTTCCCGATGCCGTCGTTGCCGTCAATGCCAGCTCTGCCGGCCGCTTCCCGATGCCGATGGCGACGCCGCTGCCGCTGCTGTCGCATTTCCGCGCTCTGAAGGGCGTCTGCGACGTCGCCGGCGAGCCGATTCGGCCGCGTCTGCTTTGGGACGCTCAGCAGCTCGGACTCCCGGCCTACTCCGGCTTTTCGCTTCGAATCCGCTGGGCCAAAGAGGCCGTCGAAGCGCTGCTCGGCCGCCCGATGCGCGAGAGCATTGCGCGCGGCATTGCTGCCGACGCCGAACTTGAAGCCAGAAGCCTCATTCTCATCGGCATGCCCGGCTGCGGCAAGACGACGATCGGCAAAATCCTTGCCCACAAGCTCATGCGCCGCTTCGTCGACGTAGACGAACTCGTGGCGAAGCGCGTCGGCAAGCCCAAGCTGCGCATTTATCAGGAAGACGGCGAAGCGTTCTTCCGCGAGCAGGAAACCCGCGCCATCCTCGAGCTTGCCCGCGAGCGGGGCCTCGTCATCTCGACGGGCGGCGGCTCGTGCCTCAGGCCCTGCAACCGCATGCTTCTCGGACTCAACGGCAGCTTCATCTGGCTGAGGCGCCCGCTCTCCCGCCTTTCGACGCGCGACCGTCCGATTGCGCAGGCGCGCGGCGTCGCCGCTCTCTATGAAGAGCGCGCGCCGATCTATGCTTCGCTCGCCGACCGCACCGTCGACGTCACAAGCGTCGACGACACGGTGCGCGCAGTGCTCGGCGAAGCGCGCTTTTAACCCCCAAAAACGACAGGAATCGGATAGGGGTGAGGACTTTTGGTCCTCAGCCCCTTCCACACCACCCACCGTGCGGATCCGCAGTGGGCGGTTATCAATAACCTCAGGAGACATCCTATTTGTAGATGTCCCCCAGGCATGTCCATCCCAATTTTCGGAGCTTG
>CAJKSP010000030.1 GCA_905202595.1 uncultured Sutterella sp. | reverse complement strand
GACAGGTTCGGAGAAGCGGCCCGACCAGGCCTTCTTCTTCGCGTGCAGAGGATCGTTCGAATTGTCTTGTGCTTGGCTCATGATGCCTGTTTGCCTCAAGAGAGAAAGGGTGATGATGGAAGAGCCGCCATTCTACGTGTTTTCTGCAGGCGTCGCAGGCTGCCGAGGGGGTTGAAATGTCAGGCTTGGCGCGGCGTTGAAGCGCTTGGGCTTCTCTAAAAAGACTCGCGGCGTCGAGGACTCGGAACGAATGAACGAAAAGAGAATGGGCCGCAGATTTGCGGGTTGCGAAGGTCTTTCTTATAATCAATTCTCTTCGGGGTGTAGCGCAGTCTGGTAGCGCGCCTGCTTTGGGAGCAGGATGTCGGGAGTTCGAATCTCTTCACCCCGACCAATTTTTTGTCTGCCCGTAGCTCAGTTGGATAGAGCATCCGCCTTCTAAGCGGATGGTCGCGGGTTCGATTCCTGCCGGGCAGGCCATGCGCAATGCGTAGACGCTGCCGGTCAGATCCGGCGTCTGCAAAAAGCCCGCTTGACGAGTTGTCTTGGATAAGACAGTTCATCAAGCGGGCTTTTGCGTTCTTTGGTGCGTTCTCTGCGCCAAGCGGCTCGCGCCTTTTCAAGGCTGCATCAGCACTTGGCGTAGAACTTCATGAATTCCTTGAGGCTCGGTTCAATGGCCGCGGCGTCCGCCGGTTCGTAGGCGGCATCAGATTCAACCGGCGCCTGAATATCTGCCACCGAGAAGAAGCGAAGCTTGTGCGTCACGCCGGAGGTACTGCCGCCGTCGGTTTGCATGGCCAGCATCTTGAGCTCATTGGAGCCGTTAAGGCCGCAGGCATAGGGCGATACGACGCGCTTGAAGCCGTGGTAGGCGAAATCCAGCGAACGACGCGCTTCGATGGCCTTCACGATGGTATCGACGGTAGTCATTTCTTCTTCTCCTTCATGTGAGCTGGTCCGCTGCGTCTGGCCGCGGCGAAAGACCCTACGGCGTCCGGCGGTTCTTATGCGCTTGTCAGAAGCGAGCGTGAAAAGGAACCTGATTTGAATTCATTCTACACACTTCACCTTAGTCGCCTGAAGCCTTTTCCTGCGCGGCGCAAAAAGAAAGCCGCCGGCTGATGAGAGCCGGCGGCTGGGCTTCAAAGCGCGCTGCCTGCTTGAGCAGACGGCGCTTCAGGCGTCATTAGGCCAGAGGAAGCTTCGAGAGCTGCTCCTCCAGCTTGGCCAGATGCGCCTGATGATCGGCGAGGCGCTTGCGCTCCACGTCGACCACGGCGACCGGCGCCTTCGAGACAAAGCGCTCGTTGGCAAGCTTGGCTTCGCACTTCTTCACTTCGGCCGCGGTCTTCGCGATCTCCTTCGAGAGGCGGTCGCGCTCGGCCTTGAGGTCGATTTCAACCTTGAGCATGAGCTTGAGCGGGCCGACGATGGCCGTCGGCGCGACAGAGCCCTGCGCGGCGGCTGCGAGATCCTCAACGTGCGTGACGGACTCCAGGCGGGAGAGCGACTGCAGATACGGCGCAATGGCCGTGCAGGCATCGGTCGGGCCCGAAATGAGGAGCGGCAGCTTCTGATTCAGCGCGAGCTTCATCTCGCTCTTGAGGTTGCGGATCGCATCAATCGCATCCTTCGTGAGCTGCATGCGCTGGCAGGCCACCTCGTCGATCGCTTCAGGACGATAGACCGGGTAGGACTGGATCATGATCGACGTCTCTTCGTCGGGGCGGCGCACGCCGGCGGCGACGGAGACCTTCTGCCAGAGCTCTTCCGTGATGAAGGGGATGATCGGATGCGCAAGGCGCAGCACGGCTTCAAGCAGCGCGACGAGCGTATGGCGCGTAGCGCGGCAGGCTTCCTCGTCGCCCTTGAGCTGCACCTTGGCAAGCTCCACGTACCAGTCGCAGTACTCGTTCCAGACGAAGGAATAGATGGCGTTGGCCGCATTGTCGAGGCGGTAATCCTTGTAGGCGCGGATGACTTCGTCAACCGTGCGCTCGAAGGCGCTCATGATCCAGCGGTCGACATAGGAGAAGCGCATGGGCTTGCCGGCATCGGCGCCCACGCCGCAGTCCTTGCCGTCGACGTTCATCAGCACGAAGCGCGTGGCGTTCCAAAGCTTCGTGCAGAAGTTGCGGTAGCCTTCGGCGCGCTTGAGGTCGAAGTTGATGTTGCGGCCGAGCGTGGCATAAGCCGCCATCGTGAAGCGGAGCGCATCGGCGCCGTGCGCGGCGATGCCCTGCGGATAGGTCTTGCGCAGCTTCGCTTCAACGATCGGCGCCTTTTCAGGCTGGCGCAGGCCGCGGGTGTTCTTCTTGACGAGGTCTTCGAGGCCGATGCCCTGAATGATGTCGAGCGGGTCGAGCGTGTTGCCTTCGCTCTTGGACATCTTGTGGCCTTCGGCGTCGCGGACGAGGCCGTGGATATAGACGTTCTTGAACGGGATGCGGCCGGTGAAGTGGCGGGTCATCATCACCATGCGCGCCACCCAGAAGAAGAGGATGTCGTAGCCCGTGACGAGAACGTCGCTCGGGAGATAGAGGTCGTAGGCCGTCTTGTCGTCGCCCTGGGCGTCAGGCCAGCCGAGCGTCGAGAACGGCACGAGCGCCGAGGAGAACCACGTATCGAGCACGTCCTCGTCGCGCGTGAGCTTCACGCCTTCGCCGGCCTGCTTCTGCGCCTCTTCTTCGGAGCGAGCCACGTAGACATGGCCGGCTTCGTCGTACCAGGCCGGAATCTGATGACCCCACCAAAGCTGGCGCGAGAGGCACCAGTCCTGAATGTTTTCGAGCCACTGGCGGTAGACGCCGCGCCATTCGGCCGGGAAGATGTTCACTTCGCCGGATTCCACCGCTTCAAGGCCCACCTGCGCGATGGACTTGCCCGGGTAGAGCGTGCCTTCAGGCGCAGGCTTCGTCATGGAGAGGAACCACTGCTCGGAGAGGTACGGCTCGACGATTTCGCCCGTGCGCGGCACGCGCGGCACCATGTGCTTGATAGGCCTGATGCCGACGAGAAGGCCGGCGGCGCGCAGATCCTCCACCACGGCCTCGCGGCATTCGTAGCGGTCCATGCCGCGGTACTTCTCCGGCACGTTCTCGTTCATGTGCGCCGTCTTGGTGAGCACATTGAGAAGCGCCAGATTGTGGCGGCGGCCGACTTCAAAGTCGTTGAAGTCGTGCGCAGGCGTGATCTTCACGCAGCCGGAGCCGAATTCGCGGTCGACGTATTCGTCGGCGATGACGGGAATGGTGCGGCCGGTGAGCGGCAGCACGAGCTGCTGGCCGACGAGCTTCTGGTAACGCTCGTCTTCCGGATGAACGGCCACAGCCTGGTCGCCGAAAAGGGTTTCAGGACGGGTCGTCGCCACGACGACGCCTTCCGAGCCGTCGGCGCCCGGATAGCGGATTTCCCAGAGGAAGCCGTCCTGCTCGACGCTTTCCACTTCAAGGTCGGAAACGGCGCTCTGCAGCTTCGGGTCCCAGTTGACGAGACGGTTGCCGCGGTAGATGAGGCCCTCTTCATAGAGGCGCACGAAGCATTCCTTCACCACCTTGGAGAGCTTGTCGTCCATCGTGAAGTAGAGGCGCTCCCAGTCGACGCTGTCGCCCAGGCGGCGCATCTGCTGCAGGATGGAGCCGCCGGAGTACTTCTGCCACTCCCAGACTTTGTTCACAAAGCCTTCGCGGCCGAGCTCGCGGCGGCTGGTGCCCTGACCTTCAAGCTGGCGCTCCACCACGATCTGCGTGGCGATGCCGGCGTGGTCCGTGCCTGGAAGCCACAGCGTGTTGTAGCCCGCCATGCGGTGATAGCGCGTGAGCGTATCCATCACCGTCTGGTTGAAGGCGTGGCCCATGTGCAGAATGCCCGTGATGTTGGGCGGGGGCAGCTGAATGGCAAAGCTGGGCTTCTTGGGGTCGAGCCCCGCGCGGAAGTAGCCGCGCGACTCCCAAATCGGATACCAGCGCGCTTCGATTTCCTTCGGGTCGAAGCTTTTGGCAAGTTCGCCGTTCGATTGTTCCGTCATCTTGAATCTCAGAGGGAAAAAGATAAATGGCCTCGTCGGCGCGGCGGGACGGCGGGGCCGTCCTTCGCACTGAACGAGGACACGCATAAAAAGGATTCGGTTATTGTCTCACGCGCATGCGCAGGCGGCGTCGGCGAGGAGCGTTAGGGGCGGCGCACGATGTCGGAAAGATCAAGCGCTGTAAGCTGAGACGCTACAGCGCGGGAGACGACTGTGCTGAGCGAGCGCTCGATGTCGCCCTTCACGCGGGACATGGCGTTGGCGAGCGCCGCATCAATGACGTCGCGCATGGCGAGCCGCACGGCGTCTTCAACGAGCGGCGCAAGGCGCTCTGCAATGGCTTTGCGCTCCTCGGCCGAAAGAGGGGAATTTGATGCGGCGCTCTCTTCAGCGGCAAAGGGCGCAGGCTTCTCAGGCGCAGCGCTGAAGGCGGGCTCGGTCGGGGCGGCGGCGCGAGGCGCCGGCGCGCTTTCAGCGGTCAGGCCTCTCACTTCCCGCCATGTGAGCTTTACGCGGTTCTTAAGCGTCAGCGCCGACGCGTCAATCACGGGTTCTTGGCGTTCCATTTTGGACATCCAGTCAAAGGCAAAGAAATGTCGGCGGCGCTTGCTTTTCGCTAGCGGCGGCGGTCGTAGGCGGCAAGCTCCACGCCGGCCTTGCGGTAGGCGCGATAGCGCTCCCGCGAAAGGCGAAGCTCTTCAGGCACGGTGCTCACCACATCAATGATGCGTTCAAATCGTCCGAAATTCGCTTCCCAGTCCTGCGGCAGATGATCGTCAAGCAGGAGCAGCACGTCGCCGTGCAGCGCAGCGAGATCGCTCGACCAGAGGATCGGCGTGTCGGGTGCGAGCTTTGAATCCGCGCGCACATGCGGCAGAAAGGCCAGATCGTCAAAGCGCCAAAGAAGGCTGTCGAGCTCTCGCAGACGGCGTTCATCCGAACTCCAAATGGCGAGCGAAAGCCCGCGCCGCAGAACGGTGCGGGCGACGAGGCAGGCATAGCGGAGCCGATTCGGGACGTTGTAGTGAAAGTCGATTTTCTTCATGGAGAAAATGATTATGACGCATGAGGACAGCGCAGAGGAGAAGACGCTGGAGCCTCCTTGTCAGAATCTTAGCCGCCTGCGTCTCGAATCAGGCCTTAGCGGCCGTCTGGCCGGCTCTGCAGGTCAAAGAGCGATTTTCGGCAGCGCTGATCGAATGGTGTAGTCATCCGCTGCGCGCTGGCGCGCGCCAGGTTGCCTTCGCGGAGGAGTTCGCCATTGCAGGCGGCGGATGCCAATGCGTCCATGCGCTCTGGCGACGTCCAGCGGTAGCACGTCAGCTCGCCGTCCTCTCCCAAGCCGACGGCTCCGTGTTGGCTGATGGAGAAGCCATAGCGGCCGATGCCGACAAAGCTTGTTGCCGGAATGGCGTCGCGCTCGGAAGGGTTGAAAAGGTCTCGGCCTTCATAGGGCGCCGGCGTTTTGCCGAGGACAAGGCTCTTGACGGTCGGGAAGATGTCGCGGTGCGATGCCCAGGACGTGCGGGCGAAGGCTGCATCGACATGAAGCGACGGTGGGAGCCAGAAAAAGACCGGCACGCCATTGCGGCGATGCAAGTTGTCGTCGCCCTCATACTTAAATCGGGTGTTGTGGTCGCCCGTTGCCGCTACGACTACTTTTTCCCGGAGTCCCGTCTTGTCAAGCGCTTCGATAAAGCTGCCGAGCTGGTCGGCCGCATACTGATGCGTCTGAATCATGACGTTCAGGTCTTTTTTGTCGTCGCGATCGATGTCGGCCGGGAGCCGGCTCGAGTCAACAGGGCCGGGCGCATAGCCGTCAGGCACTTTGTGCGGCGGATGATTCGTCGAAGAGAGCGTCAGCACAAACAGCTTTTCGTGCTTTTGCTCTGCCTGCTCGAGCAGCCGCTCTGCATATTTGAAGAGCCATTCGTCAGCAATGCCCCATGGTCCTTCTTCTGCCTGCGGATAGCGCTTCAAGAGCGCTTTGGCGCCGATGATTTCGTCGAAGCCCTGAATGGGAAAGCGCAGATTGATGTTGCGCCAGGTTTCTTCGCAGGACGTGAGGAAGACGGTGCGGTAGCCTGCACGCTTGAAGTCCAGAATTTTCGAAAAGGCAAAGGGCTTCAAGCCGTATTGGCTTTGCGTCAGAGGACTGAAGGGCGTGTCAAAGAGAATGCCTTCTAGCGACGTGAAGGTTCCGTTGGAAACAGCAATGCCCTGATGAAAGAAGATGCCGCTAGCTCTCGCCTGAGCCAGTCGGCCGAGCGAATCATTGATGCCTGCTTCATACGCATCCACTTGGTCGCGTCCCATCGATTCCATGATCGAGATGATGACGTGCCGTCCTTTGGCCGCGCCGCTGAAGGGGCCTGCGTGCCGCACGGGCAGGAGCGCTTCGGCTTCTGCGGGCGACGAGAAGTCCAGGTCCTTGACGCCGGTCATGACGTCCGTGGAGACGAATTGCCGCTTGCGCTCGTTGGCGGCGTCATAGAGCGCAAAGGCGCCGTTGAAGGCGCAGTCGTTGATGAAGGACGACGGCGAGACGGCCAAATGCTCCCGTCGCAGGGGAAATGTGCCGATGCCGCCGCGCAGCGTCACGGCGTAGAGCACGATGAGGCAGGGAACAATGATCCACAAGAGCGCGGACGGGCAACGGCGGACCTCCAGAGCGGCGAAGGGACGCGCTGCGGCAAAGGGCAGCGCGATGATGACGGCCAGTGCGGCAAGGTACGTGAAGATCGGCCAGTCTTTGATGATGGTGGTGAGAATGGCCCAGGTGTCGTCCTGCATCAGGCCGAAGATCTGTATGGAGATGGGGGTGCCGTAGAACCCGTAGAAACCGAAGTTGATGAGCGCCAGCACAAAGAATCCCAGCGCGCCCAGCACGGCAAGTCCTGCGGCCGTCCGAAAGCATCGCGCCCAGCGAAGCGATGCCAGCCAGAAGATCGCGGCAGGAAGGAGCGCAATTGCCAGCCATTTCGCATCAAATTCGGCGCCGACTTTGAGGGCCGGCATGACGTCGAGCCAGGCGTCTTCGCTGCTGCGGTAGTGCCAGAAGAAGACAACGCGGAGCAGCGTTGCCAGCGCCATCATGACGAGAAAGGCTGCCAGGCCGGAAATCAGGCGTCCTCCAGCGATTGATCGACGGGAGGACAGGGGCTGTAGCGATGATGGCGTGTGCGTCGACATGTAATTTGTTGAGTAAACTGTAAATTTAAGTAGCTATCTTATAGCGGATCGACTTATGAAAGGATGGAATATCGGGTATGAATAGCGGACCTAGCGTGCGTGAAATAACGCAAATGTGGTATGTGTTAGATTCTTTCCTTGCGGAATCTGAAGAAGCAGTGCATAATTCATTCCCTACGGCGGGGGGGTAGCTCAGCTGGGAGAGCGCTGCGTTCGCAATGCAGAGGTCGGGAGTTCGATCCTCCTCCTCTCCACCACCGAATTCAACCGGGATGTCGAAAGGCATCCCGGTTTTGTTTTATGCGCAGGCATAGTCCGCTTTGCGCCTGGAAGAGCCTGAAACGCGGATGCCGGCCGTCTTTGGCGCCAGCCGCTTGTCAGATGAAGAACTCTGTTCGGTCGGCTGCGCCTCCGCATTCGGCCGGACGTAGAATGCGTTCGGTTCAGACTGAGGAGGTCCGGCAAGGCTGGCCTCCTGCAGCGCCTTTCCGCGCGAAGTCCATTCTCCAGTGGAGAGAAAAGATGTCAGCAGAAGATGACGACGACGAGGTGAAGCTTCCCAAGCTGCCGCCCAATACGAAGAACTACATGACGCCGGCGTGCTATCGGCGGCTTCTTGATGAGCGCGAGCATCTCGTCAATGTCGAGCGTCCCGATGTCGTCAACGTCGTTGCCTGGGCTGCGAGCAATGGCGACCGCAGTGAAAACGGCGACTATCTCTACGGCAAGAAGCGTCTGCGCGAAATTGACCGCCGGATTCGCTTTCTCAATAAGCGCATCGAATCTGCAGAGGTTGTGGATCCTGAAGAGCGTCCTGAAACCGATCAAGTATTCTTCGGCGCCACGGTGCTGTATGCAGATCAGCATGGCAACGAGCACAAGATCCGCATCGTGGGCATTGATGAAGCAGACGCCTCGCACGGCGACGTGAGCTGGGTGAGCCCGATTGCGCGCGTTTTTCTGAAGCATCACGAAGGCGACGAGGTTCAGCTGCCGACGCCCGCGACGAGCATGCATCCTGCCGGCGTGGATACGCTTGAAATCCTTGAAGTTACGTACACGAACGAACAGCCGATTCCATAAAAGGCGGTTTTCGGCGGGTCTCTCTGCAGAGGCTGGATGCGGTAGAAAGAAAGGGGGCTCCGCTAGCGCGGAGCCCCCTTTCCATTAGGCGGGAGCCGGATTAGGATCAGGCTTGAGCGCCGCTTTCCGCTTTGTCAGCGGCGCCCGCTTTCGCGCCGTTCTTCGCGGGCCGAGCCGCCGCTTCTTCAAGCACGCGCTTCACTTTCAGCACGGCATCGTTCTGGCGGATGGTGCGCACGACGTGGATGAGGTGGTTCTTGTCTCGGACGAGCACGGTCACGCGTACGAACTGCTCGCCGCTGTGCTCGTCAAGCGTCACGGCCGTGATGCTCGACTTAGCCTCTGAAACGGCCGTCGCGACCGTGGCCAGGCCGGCGTACGCTTCCTTCACCTTCACTTCGAGCGGCACGGCAAAGTGCGCATCCGGCTTTGTTGCGCCCCATTCCAGATCCATCCAGCGGTTCGGGTCCGCCTGCTTGCCGCGTCCGGCATGCGGGCAGTCGGCGCGGTGCACGGTGAGGCCGATGCCGGGGCGGTTGTAGCCGCAGATTTTGTCGCCTGGAATCGGATGGCAGCAGGTGGCGAGGTGCTGCGCAATGCCTTCGTTGCCGTTGATGATGACGGCAGGAAGCGCCGCGTTGCTGTCCGCCTTGCCTTCCTTTTGCATGAGCACCATCATCCGGTGGAAGACGGCGGCAGGCAGCGCCTTGCCGAGGCCGATCATGGCGTAGAGCGAAGCCACGCTGTCGGCGCCGAAGTCTTTCAGCAGCTGCTGCATGATGGCGCCGGGCAGGGAAATGAGGTCGACATGCTGCTCATTGGCAATCGCTTCAAGCGCGAGGCGGCCCATCTTCGTCGATTCATCGAACTGGCAGGTGCGCAGGTACTGGCGGATTTCTGCGCGCGCCTTGCCGGAATGCACCCAGCTCAGCCACTGCGGACTCGGATGCGCTGCCGGATCCGTCATCACCTGCACCAGATCGCCGTTTTTCAGCGGTTCGGAGAGCGGCTTCGCTTCGCCGTTCACGCGCACTGACTGCGTGTGGTTGCCGATGTCGGTGTGAATTTCATAGGCGAAGTCGATGGGCGTCGAGCCCTTCGGCAGCGAGAGGATCTTGCCGCGCGGCGTAAAGACGTAGATGCGGTTCGGGAAGAGGTCGACTTTGATGTTCTCGAGGAATTCCGTGCTGTCCGAGCTTGTGCGCTGAATTTCGAGCAAATTCTGCAGCCACGCCGTCGTGCGGGACTGCAGGTCGGAGGTGTCCTCATCGGTGTTGTAGAGCCAGTGCACGAGAATGCCGTTTTCGTCCACGCGGTGCATCTGTTCGGTGCGGATCTGGTATTCAACAGGCGTGCCGTCTGGGCCGATGACGGTGGTGTGCAGGCTCTGGTAGCCGTTGGCCTTCGGGATGGCGATGAAGTCCTTGAAGCGCGCATGCACAGGCTTGTAAAGCTGGTGCAGCGCCCCAAGCGTGAGATAGCAGTCGTCCTTCGAGCGGACGATCACGCGAAAGCCGTAGATGTCGAGCGCATCAGAGAAGGACTGATGCTTCTCGCGCATTTTGTTGTAGATGCCGTAGATCGTCTTGTCGCGCCCGAGAATGCGGCAGGGAAGTCCCGCCTTCAGCAGCGCGGCGCGCGTCTCATTCAGAATGCGCTCGAGAATGGCGCGGCGGTTGTTGCGCTTCTTGACGATGTTGGAATAGAGGACTTGGTAGCGGAAGGGATAGCGGTTCGCAAAGCTCAGTTCCTGAAGCTCGCGGAAGACGTTGTTGAGGCCGAGGCGGTGCGCAATCGGCACATAGATGTCGAGCGTTTCCTTCGCGATGCGGGCGCGCTTCTGCGGGCGCATGACGCCGAGCGTGCGCATGTTGTGCACGCGGTCGGCAAGCTTCACAAGGATGACGCGCACGTCGCGAGACATCGCGAGCAGCATTTTGCGAAAGCTTTCAGCCTGCGCGATTTCATTGGAGGAAAAGCGCAGCTTGTCGAGCTTGGAGACGCCGTCGACGAGCTCCGCTACTTCAATGCCGAACTTTTCTGCCATTTCCCGCTTGCTGGTGCCGGTGTCCTCGAGCACGTCGTGCATGAGGCCGGCTTCGATCGTCTGCGCATCCATCTTCCAAGAGGCCAGAATCGATGCGACAGCGATCGGATGCGTGATGTAGGGTTCGCCCGACTTGCGGAACTGTCCGAGGTGCGCATTGTCGGCGTAGCGGTAGGCTTCGCGGATGCGCTCGACGTCATACTCCGAGAGGTATTGCTTGCAGCGGTCGATGAGGCCCTGAGCCGTGACGACGATGTCAGGCGCTTTGGCGGAGAAGAGCGGCAGGTCGGCGTCCGGGAGCTTCTCCGGCACGGGCGGAATCGGCAGCGGCGCGCGGCGCGTATTCTTCGCGAAGCTGAACGGCGCAATGGTTTTGCGCGGCGCTGCAGGCATGGGGGCGACGCCGTCTTCTTTGGTGGCGTACATGTCGTCCGGGAAAAGCGGGGCGGAATCGACGGCCATAAAGTGTCCTCAAAGCAGAGCCGAATGCCGCGGCGGCTGTGCCGGCATGCGGCTTCGGAGAAGCGGTTTCAAGAGAGGCCCATAAGCAAAACGGCCGTCCGCTGCGCCTTCTTTAAGCACAGCTGGCTCGGCCGTTCCGTTTCTTCTGTCAATGCGGCAGAAGATTTAGTGAACCTGCTTCAGAAGCTCAGTGCCCACTTTGCCTTCTGCAATTTCACGCAGAGCGATGACAGTAGGCTTGTCCTTCGCGTCAACCATCGGCTTGTGGCCTTGGGTGATCTGACGAGCGCGGAAGGCGGCGACAAGCACCATCTGGAAGCGGTTCGGGATCTTCTTCAGGCAGTCTTCAACGGTAATGCGAGCCATCTCTATCTAAGTTTCGTCGTAACGGGAGTGAAAAACAAAGGCCTTCTTGCAGAAGAGGTCGTCAGACGGGAACGCCGAGCGCGGTGAACTGACTGCGATGGCGAAGCGCCTGCTGGTCATACGTGAGGCGGCTTGCTGTGACGATCGCTTCGAGCTGCAGGAGGGCCTTGTCGAAATCTTCATTAATTATAACGTACTCGAATTCCGGAGCATGCGCGATCTCGGCGCCGGCGCCGAGCAGCCGGCGCGTGATGGTCTGCGGAGAATCCGTGCCGCGATGCTTGAGCCGCCATTCGAGCGCCTCGATGGTGGGCGGCAGGATGAAGACGCCGACAGTGCCGGGAAAGCGGCTTCTCACCTGCCGGGCGCCCTGCCAGTCGATTTCGAGGAGCACGTCGTGGCCCTTGGCCATTTCGCTTTCGATCCAAGGCCGGTGCGTGCCGTAGTAGTTGCCGTGGACAAGCGCCGATTCGAGAAATTCGTCGCGCGCCTTCATGGCTTCAAAGTCCTCGACGGACACGAAGTGGTATTCCCGGCCGTTCACTTCGCCCGGGCGCGGATCGCGCGTCGTAAAGGAAATGGAGAGCTTGATCGTCGGCTGGCGCTTGAGAAGCGCATTCACAAGCGAAGACTTGCCGGCGCCGGAGGGCGCCGTCACGAGGAAAAGGCGGCCCGGATGCTTGGGCGAAACGGACGCAGTCGCTGCGGTCATGACTTGTCGGCCTCCTTGATCATTCGAGGTTTTGAATTTGCTCGCGCATCTGATCGATGGTGATCTTGAGCGCAAGGGATGCATTCGTCATTTCGATTGCCGCCGCCTTGGAGCCGAGCGTATTGGCTTCGCGGTTCATTTCCTGCGCCATGAAGTCGAGCTTGCGGCCGATGGCGCCGCCCGCGGTCAGGAGCCGGCGGACTTCAGCGATATGCGTCTCGAGGCGGTTCATTTCTTCGGCCACGTCAAGGCGCATGGCATAGAGCGTCACCTCCTGGCGGATGCGCTCGCTCACTTCCTCCTTCGTAAGCGTGCTCTTCTCCGTGAGCGCCTGCGCCAGCGCGCTCTCAAGGCGCTCTTCGAGCTTCGAGCGGATCTGCTCGACGATCTTGGGGATGGCGCCGCGCACTTCGCTCACCGTCGCGGCCATCGTGTCGCAGTAGCCGAGGATCACCTTCGCGAGCGCAGCGCCTTCGCGGGCGCGGGCGGCAGCAAGCGCATCCAAGGCGCGCTCGACGATTTGAAGCAGGGCGGCCGTGACGGCATCTCGATCCGGATGAGACGTCTGCGCGATGCCGGGCATGGAGAGGATCTCGGAAACGGAGAGGCTCTGCGCATTGACGGCAATGTCCTGCACGGCGGTCTGAAGAGCAAGGAGGCGCTTCAGCGCTTCGGCGTTCACAGCAGAGGGCAGCGCGTCTTCGCCCGCCTTGAGCGAGATGCGCACTTCAACCTTGCCGCGTGCCAGGCGCTTCTGGAGCATCTGCCGCACTGCAGGCTCTGCAAAGCGAACCGATTCGTCGAGACGAAGCGTGAGATCGAGAAAGCGCGAATTGACCGAACGGCATTCGACGGTCACGTTGCCGGCCGGCGTGGTGCCGTCGGCAGAGGCGTAGCCCGTCATGCTTGATATACTTTTATTCATACTTTTTTGCGAGAAACAGGCAAATGTCGTCTGAAAAAAAAATAGCTCTTGTTTATGAATATAAGAGAGATGTTCCGCTTAAATCTATCAATGTCGGCGATTATATTCAAACGTTGGCGGCGTTGCAATTTTATGAGAGAGTTGATGGTTATGTAGATCGGGACAATTTAGGGGAGGCAACTAATTTCGGTCAGGCTAAAGGGATTATTAATGGCTGGTATAGCATTGAAAATACATGCCATATTATTCCTTCGTTATTTACTCCTTTACTAGTGTCTATTCATATTAACAACCAGTCTGATGGTCAGGCGATTCTGCCAGTTTTGATGTCGTGGAAGAAATTTGCTCCAATTGGATGTCGAGATCTTTCCACGTTGAGTTTTCTGAAATCTTTTGGGATTGATTCTTATTTTTCGTCTTGTTTGACTACAACATTAAAGAGAGAGAACTTTTCAAATACAAGTCAGCGTAGCGGAGTTGTGTGTACGGATGTGCCATATATTTCGGATGGTATTTTTCCATTGTCTCATTTGTTGAAAAGACGAATGGTAAGGAAATTGGTGGGCAGAGCTATTAAAGATACATGCAGTAATTCTGATTTAATTGTATTTGAAACGCATGCATACTCACCGTTGACGACGCATAAGCAACGCTTTGAAGAGGCAAGGCGATTGCTTCAAATATATGCAAATGCAGAACTTGTAATTACAGGTCGCATTCATTGTGCGCTTCCTTGTTTAGCACTAGGGACTCCTGTAATTTTAATTACCAAGTCTCGAGATAGTAGAAGATATCCTGGGTTGGAAGATTTGCTTAACGTTGTTTATTTGTCGGAGTCATATCATAAGGTGGAAACGAAAAATGGTCGTATTGTAAATTCAGATAAATTCAAGCAGTATGCTGAAAGGCTTTCTACAGTTTGCAATAATTTCATGAAATCATGACTGATATAAATCCACTGATAAGTCGCCCAGATGGCCGTTGTGCCAATGAGTTACGTCCGATCGCCATTTACCGCCGCTATACCAAGTACGCGGAGGGTAGCGTTCTCTTCTGCGAAGGCGACACGAAGGTGCTCTGCACGGCGAGCGTTGAAGAGGGCGTTCCGCCCTGGCTCCGCGGTCGAGGCGAAGGCTGGGTGACGGCGGAGTACGGCCTTCTGCCGCGCTCGACTGGAATACGCACTGACCGCGAGGCGGCCAAAGGCAAGCAGAGCGGCCGCACGCAGGAAATCCAGCGCCTCATCGGCCGGAGCCTTCGCGCGGCGGTGGACCGCAGCAAGCTCGGCGAACATACGATTCACATCGACTGCGATGTGCTGCAGGCTGACGGCGGCACGCGCTGCGCCTCCATTACCGGTGCCTGGATTGCGCTGCGAGATGCCGTGAACTGGATGCTCAGCCGAGGCATGATTGGCGAGGATCCCGTCCGTACGCAGGTCTGCGCCGTGTCTGTGGGCGTCAGCAACGGCACGCCGGTGCTCGACTTCAACTATGAGGAAGACAGCACCTCCGACACGGACATGAATGTCGTCATGACGGGCGACGGCCGGTTCGTCGAGATTCAGGGGACGGCAGAGGGCGAGCCCTTCAGCGATGAAGCGCTTGCTGCGCTTTTGGCGCTGGCAAAGAAAGGCTGCGGCGAGCTGCTCGAAAAACAGGCGGCGTCGCTTGCCGCCGAGTGACGGTATAGGCGCATTTCAGCCCTTTCGGGCAAAGGGTGCATGAGAGTGGAGCAGCAAAAATGATGCAGCAGAAAGAGCCGGCCAAAGCAGCGAGAACGCTGGTTCTGGCCTCCGGCAACAAGGGCAAGATTCGCGAATTTCAGGCGATGTTTGATGCGCTTGGCATTCGCATCGTGAGTCAGGGCGAGCTGGGCGTCGAGCCCTGCGACGAGCCCTACATGACGTTTGTAGAGAACTGCCTGGCCAAGGCCAGGAATGCCGCTCGGGCAACGGGGCTCCCGGCCATGGCCGACGATTCCGGCCTGTGCGTGGATGCGCTCGGCGGTGCGCCGGGCGTGCATTCGTCGCGCTTTGCCGGCGCTCACGGCGACGACGAGGCGAACAACCGCCTGCTTGTTGAGAAGCTTCAGGGAGAAGCCAATCGTTGCGCGCATTACGTCTGCGTGCTCGTTGCCGTGCGATCTCCCGACGATCCGGAGCCGCTGATTGCCGACGGCGCCTGGCTCGGCGAGATTCAGGACCATCCTGCCGGCGAAGGCGGCTTCGGCTACGATCCGTACTTCTATCTGCCGGATGCCGGCATGACGGCGGCAGAGCTTTCGGCGGAAGAGAAGAACAAGCGCAGCCATCGCGGCAAAGCGCTTCAGGCGATGCGGGCGCTGCTTGCCGAACGCTGGGGCTGGACGGCATGATCGACCCGAGCCGCATTCCGCTCTCGCTTTACATTCATTGGCCGTGGTGCGTGAGGAAGTGTCCGTACTGCGACTTCAATTCGCACCGCCGGCCAGCGGATCTGGAAGCGCTCGAGCCTCGCTATGTCGACGCGCTCCTGCGCGATCTGGCCTCATGGGCGCCTTATGCGGCCGGCCGCCAAGTGATTTCGATCTTCATCGGCGGCGGCACGCCGAGCCTGATGTCCGGCGCGGGCGTGGCGAGGCTGATTGAAGGCGCCGCCGCGCTGTATCCGCTTGCGCCAGACTGCGAAATTACGCTCGAAGCCAATCCGGGCACGACGGATGAGAAGAAGTTTCAGGACTTCCGTCTGGCAGGCGTGAATCGCCTGTCGCTCGGCGTGCAGAGCCTTTCCGACGATCGGCTGCAGCGCATCGGGCGCATCCATTCTGCGGCTGACGCTCGCCGCGCCATCGCGCAGGCGTCGAAGGTTTTTGAGAACTTCAATCTCGACCTCATGTTTGCGTTGCCCGGCGAAACCATGGCGTCTCTCGCGGCAGAGCTCGATGAGGCGGCGTCATCCGGCGCAACGCATCTTTCGTGTTATCAGCTCACGATTGAGCCCGGCACCGCTTTTGCCAAGCGCATGCCGGAAGGACTGCCCGATGCAGATGCCACGGCGGACATGGGCGACATGGTCGCCGAGCGGCTGGCGGCAGCAGGCTTCGAGCGCTACGAGGTCTCGGGATACGCCAAGCCTGGGCGGTGCTGCCGTCACAATCTCAACTACTGGACGTTCGGCGATTATTTCGCCGCTGGCGCCGGCGCTCACGGCAAGGCCACGTCGGCAAGCGGCGTGCATCGGGAAGCGCGCTTTGCGTCGCCGGCCCGCTATTTGGAAGCTGTGCAGAAATGCGGAAATGGCGCGTCTGAAGCAGCAGATGTTGAAGAGGATGCGCTGCCGTTCGAATTCATGCTCAACGCGCTGCGTCTGGTCGATGGCGTCCCTGCGGCGCTCTTTGAGGAGCGGACCGGCTTGCCGCTTGAGCGGATCGAACCAACGCTCGCTGCGCTTCGCCGCGAGAAGCTGCTGGATCCAGATGCGTCGGTTCTGCGAACAACGCCTCTCGGTCTTCGCTTTCTCTCGGACGTGCAGGAAGCGTTTTTGTAGTGAAGGCCTGCGCTGATCATGCCAACGGCGCTTCTCAAGACGAGCAGCGAAGGCGGAGGTGCAGGCTTCAGATCGTCAAGTGCATAATGGCGAGCAAGCTGGCGCAGGCCTTTATGCAAGCCGCTTTCTGCCTGAAGGCAGAACCAGCGCATGAAGTTGCGCCGCTGATGCTCTTTTTGCCTTTTTCCGCCATCGTCTTTCGGCGTTGAAGAAGGCGTGACGAACCATAATTTGATGCGCTGAGCGTCGGCGCCGCTGCAGAAGCGGCGGCGCCCGCTTCTGCATCGCCGCTTAAGGAGAAAAAAGTCATGACGACGCCCGCTGACGTTCTGCAGATGGTCAAAGACAATGACGTCAAATACGTCGACCTGCGCCTTACGGATATGCTCGGCAAGGAAATGCACCTGACAATCCCCGCCGATCATCTGACCGAGGATACTTTCGAGTTGGGCCAGCCCTTTGACGGCTCGTCCTTCATCGGCTGGCGCGGCATCGAGTCTTCCGACATGCTGCTGCAGCCGGATCCGGAAACGGCTCGCATGGACCCGTTCCGTGAAGAAAATACGCTCGTGCTGACCTGCGACGTTCTCGAGCCGACGACAGGCAAGGGCTACGATCGCGATCCGCGCTCCATTGCGCGCCGTGCGGAAGCCTATCTGAAGAGCACGGGCATCGGCGACGCCGCCTTCTTCGGTCCGGAGCCTGAATTCTTCATCTTCGATTCCGTTGAATGGGATCACAAGCCGGGCTCGAGCTTCTTCCGCGTCGGCAGCGAAGAGGCCCCCTGGTCCAGCGGTCTGACGATGGAAGGCGGCAACCTCGGCCACCGCAATCGCATGAAGGGCGGCTACTTCCCGGTTCCGCCGGTCGATTCGCTCGCCGACATCCGTGCAGAAATGTGCACGCTCATCGGGCAGCAGGGCGTTCCCGTTGAAATTCACCATCACGAGGTGGGCGGCGCCGGCCAGTGCGAAATCGGCACGCGCTTCTCCACGCTCGTGCAGCGCGCCGACTGGACGCAGATCGTGAAGTACACCGTCTGGAATGTGGCGGCTGCCTACGGCAAGACGGCGACCTTCATGCCGAAGCCGATCGAGGGCGACAACGGCTCGGGCATGCACGTGCATCAGTCGATCTGGAAGGAAGGCCAGAACCTCTTCTCCGGCAACGGCTACGGCGGCCTCTCCGACATGGCGCTGTACTACATCGGCGGCGTCATCAAGCACGCCCGCGCGCTCAATGCCATCACGAACCCGGGCATCAACTCTTACAAGCGTCTGGTTCCGGGCTTTGAAGCGCCGGTGAAGCTCGCCTACTCCGCCCGCAACCGTTCGGCCTCAATCCGCATTCCGTATGTGACGAATCCGAAGGCCCGCCGCATTGAAGTGCGCTTCCCGGATCCGCTCTGCAATTCCTATCTGGGCTTCGCTGCGCTCTTGATGGCCGGTCTGGACGGCATCCAGAACAAGATTCATCCGGGTGAAGCCGCGGACAAGAATCTCTACGATCTGCCGCCGGAAGAAAACGCGCTCATTCCGACCGTAGCGCCGAATCTTGAAGTGGCGCTGGACTCCCTTGCAGCGGACCGCGAATTCCTCAAGCGCGGCGGCGTTTTCTCCGACGACTTCCTGGATGCGTACATTGCTGAAAAGCGCAAGGATGTGCTGCGTGCGGAGATGGCCGTGACAGCACTCGACTTTGATCTTTACTATTCGCTCTAAAGCAAGAGCAAAGTCGGGGCGCTTCATTTGAAGCGCAGGAAAGCGGCTGACAGGCGTCAGACGCTCTCATCGGGGACGGTGGCTGCATCGTCCCCGATTTCGTATCGGGGAGCAATCAGACATGGCGGCGAAGGAGACTAAAACACCGTTCGATGAGGATCCGTTCGGCTGGCTTTCGACTGCTGTGGTGGAGATTGATGCCAGCGGTCGGATTCGTCGAGTCAATGCGTCGGGAGAGGCGTTGCTCGGACAAGCCAACAAGACGCTTCGCGGCCAGCCGATTGCATCCTTTCTTCCGGAAGCGAGTGCTTGGCTTCCAGCCAAGATTCAGTCTGCCGGGCTTCGTGTCGCCAACGCCGGCATGATTTTTACAGCGCTTACATCGCTGGAGCGTCCGCTTCAGCCGCCCCTTCGAGTGAAGGCTGCCCTGACGGTCATTCCGCACCAAGGCGGCCAGACTCAGACTGATGAGCCTCGTCTCGTCATAGAGATCACTGATTTGGAAGAGGCGCTGCGATTCGACCGCGCTGCGGCAGAAGCCAGTCTGCAGAAGGCCAATAGCGAAATCCTTCGCAATCTTGCACACGAGATCAAGAATCCGCTTGGCGGCATTCAGGGGGCGGCACAGCTTCTTGAAGCTGGCTTGACGACGGAAGATGACAAGGAATGTCTTGAGATCATCCTCTCTGAAGCGAAGCGGCTGAAGGATTTGGTCGATCAGCTGCTTGCGCCCTACCGCACGGCCAAGACTGTCGAGCCTCTCAATATTCATGAAGTGCTCGAAAGGGTTGCTCAGCTGCTGAAGCTCGAGTTTCCGGACCGCCTGAAGATACGGCGGGATTTCGACATCTCCATGCCTTTGCTTCAGGCGGACAGAGGCCGGATGACGCAGGTCTTTCTCAATCTCGCTCGGAATGCGGCAGAGGCCATGCGCAATCAAAGCGATGCCTCAATTACGCTGAAGACAAGAATCGAACGCGATGCCATCTTGTGTTCGTCGAGAGCTCGTTCTGCGCTTCGCGTCGACGTCATTGACAATGGCCCTGGCATTCCTCCAGCCCTGAAGGAGCGCATTTTCTTCCCTCTGGTCACTGGGCGGCCGGAAGGAACAGGGCTTGGCCTCTCCATCGCCAAAGCGTTTGTAGAAGATGCAGGCGGACGAATTGACGTAGAAAGCAGTCCAGGGCGGACGGACTTTACCGTTTTGCTGCCGTTTGCACAATAAAAGGAAGAATCTTTGGAGCAGAAAACTATGGCTGAAGCTGAAGCCTCCAATGCAGGCTGTGTATGGATTGCAGACGATGACCGCTCCATTCGCTGGGTGCTGAGCAAGGCGCTGAGCCGCGAGGGCATTCAGTCTCAAACTTTTGAAAACGGGGATGAGCTGCTGAAGGCGCTGAAGAGCAGTGCTCCGCAAGAGCTGCCGCAGGCGCTGGTGACCGACATACGCATGCCCGGCACATCTGGGTTGGATTTACTGCCGTTAATCAAAGGGTTAGCGCCCAATATTCCCGTCATCGTCATGACGGCCTTCACTGATTTGGATAGCGCAGTTTCATCCTTTCAACAAGGTGCCTTTGAATATCTGACGAAGCCGTTTGACGTTGCTAAAGCAGTCGCTTTAATCAAAAGAGCAATTGCAGAAAGTCAGACACAGGGTGTAGTAGACACCAAAGAGGAAAAACAAAAAGAAGACCAATCAGCGGAAGATATCCCGCTGATTGGTCAGGCTCCTGCTATGCAGGATATCTTCCGAGCGATTGGTCGTCTCTCTCGCAGTACGGCTACCGTATTGTTGACTGGAGAGTCCGGGACAGGCAAGGAGATTGTTGCTCGAACAATTTGGAAGCATAGTCCTAGAAGTGATGCTCCATTTGTGGCGATCAATGTTGCTGCTATTCCCAAAGAGCTTCTCGAAAGCGAGTTATTTGGGCATGAGAAAGGCGCTTTTACAGGGGCTGTTGCTGCGTATCAGGGGCGTTTCGAGCAGGCAAAAGGTGGAACGCTATTTTTGGATGAAATCGGCGATATGCCAATGGATCTGCAAACGCGATTGTTGCGCGTTCTCAGCAATGGATTCTTTTATAGAATTGCGGGGAAAAAACCCATAAAGGCGGATGTTCGCATTATTGCGGCAACTAATAAGAATTTAAAAAAACGAGTTGACGAAGGAACATTTAGAGAAGATTTATATTATAGACTGAATGTTATTCATTTGAATCTTCCGCCACTGAGAGAAAGAAAAGAAGATATTCCGCTGCTGGTTGAATATTTTCTTCGAACTAAAGCGGCTGAATTGGGGGTGGAGTCTAAAAATATATCAGATTTGGCGTTGTCTGCATTGATAAAATATTCGTTTCCCGGAAATGTTAGAGAGCTTGAAAATCTTGTTCAATGGTTTCTGGTAATGCTACCTGGTCAAATCATTAATGTGGATGATATTCCTAAAGCGCTTTACTGTAAATCTGAAGAGTTTTCTTCAGAAAAGCATGGTAGAGATGCAATGGCTCAGGTTGTGGCCGCAGAAACAAAAGCAATGATCGAGGATGGTGAGACAAATATCTTTAGTAAAATCTTAAGATGTGTAGAATCGTCGATTATTTCCACGTCATTAAGCTTATGTGCAGGAAATAAAAGTCAAGCCGCAAAGATTTTGGGAATTGGTAGAAATTCTTTAAGTAGAAAGGAAACTCATAAAGATTGAATGAGTCGTTCCCAACGATCCCAGATAATGGTATCACTGAATTTAGAACTCAATGTAAGACTTTTTTGCCCCATTGAGTGACGCAAAGATGAATCAGACATTAATGTTTCAAGAGCTTTTGATAGGGCATCAGGGGATGGCTCAGTAAAAAAAGCTTCAATATTATTGTGTAAAATACTAACCACTGATAAACAATCTTTGCAGGCTATGACAGGTAAACCATGAGCAAGGGCTTCTAGTAATGCTAAACTGAATCCTTCGAAAGCAGATGGGAAACAGAAAATGGACGCTTGAGAAAGTTTAGAATGAATGTCTTTCGTTTCTCCATGAAAGATGACTTTGTTAATAAGCCCTAGTTCTTGGATTTTCTTCATCAATTTTGCTGTGTATCGGGGATCAATGTCTGTTGGTCCCCATAGATCTAATGTCCAATCAGGATATTTTCTTGATATCTTAGCAAAGGCGTCTATCAATAATTCATGTCTCTTTTCTTGGGATATTCTAGAAGTGTTGATGATTGAGTGAGATTTATAGTTGGATAAGGTGATGTTTGGCCCCAATTGTATGTAGTTTGGAATTTCGAGTATTCTGATGTTGGGAATTTGTGCTTGAATCAAAGGAATGAAGGCGGGTACGAGGACTTGTATGATATCCTTATCGCTAATAAAGCAATTTTTATAAAATGGGAAATTTTTATTCGATATAAAAAACCTAGGGTCGCTATGTAGCATGCTTACAACGGGTTGTTGTATTTTGATAATTTTGTTAAGTAGATAAATTAAATCGGGGCTGAATGCAATTACTACATCAGGAAGAATTTTCATAAGAAGAGGTTTAAAAAAACAAGAAATTCTTTGCATCTTCAATGCGAAGCGACATCTTCTTCTTGTTGTGGTGGGTAAAGGAAGACATGCAAGTTTGAAAAGATTTTGAATGAATTTTCCTTGAGTGTCTATGCAAAGATGAAGGTGGACGTTCTTATTAAATGTATAAAATGGTTTTCCCTCTTCTGTGTCGTAACACAAGACATGCACGTTAAAGTTTCTTGCAGCTAGAGCATTAGCCATATCTGCCAAAACTTTTTCGGCGCCTCCTATACGATTTATGATTTTATCGATATGAATCAGACAGACGGTTTTTTTCATAATGGAGAGTATTTTTAATAAATTTGACGGGGGTGTTTATTGGCCTGTTGTAAAATTCCTTGTTGTGACTTTAACTAAGTTTTGTATGGGTGATTTATGAAATACATTGAATTCTTCAACCAAATAAGAGTGTATGTTAAATTGTACAACAGATATCGTATCAAAGCTCGCAAAGTGAAATTGGGAGCTAAGTATGATGCACAGGGCATGAAGGGTTTGTGTCGTCCTAAACGGATAAAAAAGGTTCTTCTGGTGGATTGCTTACTTGGGGTTGGGGATTTTTTATATATTGTAGGGTTGGCGAGAAAATTATTTTATAAGGGAATATACGTTAGTGTTGGTACTCTAGGGGATGCCGTAACGCGATATAAAGCTATTCCGTATTTTTATTCCGTTTTTGATATAACAAAAAATTTAATTGCATTAAATAAAGAGGGTTATGATCTTATTTTTGATCTGACGTATGTGAATATTAATTATTGGCCAGAAAGGGCTGCATTATTAAAGCAGTTATCTACATATGCTATCACGTGTGGGGATGTATCTAGTCGATATCATTTATTTCAAGAGTATTGTGACATTTCAACGTGCACTCATATATCAAAGAGAATGGGGAAAATATATTCGCAAATTGTTGGCGGTGATGAGTTTCCAATAATGCCTTTCTATGCTTTTCCAAGGGGAGATGAAATTCAAAAAGAAGCTGTAGAATTGTTGAGAGATTTTCATCGAGAAGATTTTGTTGTTTATTTTAATTCGTTGGCGCGTGATAATGATAGATGTATGTCTGATAAGCAGGTGCTTGCTGTACTGAAAGCGATAAGTAGACTGAATGGTATAAAAATAATTTTATATTCTAAGAAAAAAATTAATATTCCAAATGTTATCAATATGCCTCAGATGAATTTTGCTTCAGCTGCTAAGATAATTCAACGAGCTAATGCAATAGTGTCACCAGATACTTCTATTGTTCATTTGGGGTCAGCTTTTGATATTCCAACCTTTGCCGTTTTTTGTGGAAATGATAGAGACTATTTTCCTCAATATCCAATGAAGGAAGTGTGGAGCCCTTTAGCGACTAATTCATGCATCTTTAGTTGCGATAAACCACATACGTTTGACTTTCCAATTCCTTTAGATAAAGTAACCCCGATTTCTGATCTGAATCCAGAAATGCTAGCTAAGGCTGTTGAGGAATTTTTGAAAGATTTAATAAAAAAAGAGAGCCATGAAGGCTCTCCTGCAAATATAAATTAATAAAGAAACTTAATCTTCTGTAAAAGCTGTTTCTCTTCCCTTTCTTACTGACGGGAAAATCACAATCAACAGAAGAATGGCCGACAGTACTAACAGCGTGCAGGAAATGGGGCCTTCGACAAAGGTCATCAGGCTGCCGCGCGAAAGCAGCAGTGCTCTGCGCAGGTTTTCTTCCAGCATCGGCCCAAGGATGAAGCCGAGGATGAGCGGTGCACCTTCACAGCCGAATTTGCTGGCGAAGTATCCGAAGATGCCGAAGATGATGGTCATCCAGATGTCGAACGGATTGTTGTTGATCGAATAGACGCCGATCGCGCAGAAGCAGAGGATGGCCGGATAGAGAAGCCGATAAGGCACGCGCAGCAGCTTCACCCAGATGTTGATGAGCGGAATGTTGAGGATCACCAGGAAGACATTGCCGATCCACATCGAAACGATGAGGCCCCAAAAGAGCGAAGGGTTCGACGTCATGACCTGAGGTCCCGGCGCGATGTCGTGAAGCATCAGGGCGCCGATCATGAGCGCCATAACGGCATTGGAAGGAATGCCAAGCGTCAGCATCGGAATGAAGGACGTCTGCGCGCCGCCGTTGTTAGCGGATTCCGGCGCAGCGACGCCTTTGATGTTGCCCTTGCCGAAAGGCGGATTGGCTTTGCTGCCCGCCAGCTTTTTCTCAACCGTATAGGCGGCAAATGAGGAAAGCAGAGCGCCGCCTCCAGGAAGAATGCCTAAAAGCGAGCCAAGCACCGTGCCGCGAGCGATCGGGCCAGCGCTGGCTTTGAGTTCTTCCTTCGTCGGCAGAACGCGGCCGATCGTTGCGGGCATCGGTTCGCTGGCGCCGCAGACTTCAATATTGCGAATGATTTCTGCAAAGCCGTAGACGCCCATGGAGAGCGCGACGAAATCGATGCCGTCCATCAGCTCGTCAACGCCAAAGACGTAGCGGAGCGCGCCGGAGTTCACATCCATGCCGACGCATCCGAAGAGGATGCCGAGGAAGATCATGCCGAGCGCTTTGAGGAGCGAGCCTGATGCCAGCACGATGGCGCCGACAAGGCCGAGCACCATGAGGCTGAAGTATTCCCGTGGGCCAAAGTGGAAGGCCACTTGCGTCAGGGGCGCCGCAAAGGCGGCGATCAGCATCGTTGCAAAGCAGCCAGCAATGAAGCTGCCGATGGCGGCAATGCCAAGCGCAGCGCCTGCGCGTCCATGCTTGGCCATCTGGTTGCCGTCAAGGCAGGTCACGACTGCGGCGGCTTCGCCAGGGATGTTGACGAGAATGGCTGTCGTCGATCCGCCGTACTGGGCGCCGTAATAGATGCCGGCCAGCATGATGAGCGCGGTCGAGGGGTCGAGAGCGTAGGTGATCGGCAGGAGCATGGCAACCGTCGCAACGGGACCCATGCCGGGAAGAATGCCGACGACTGTGCCGAGCACGACGCCGAGGAAGCAGTAGAGAAGATTTTGGAAAGAAACGGCCGCTTCAAAGCCGATTAGCAAATGTTGAAGGAGATCCATGTCAGCGCCTTAGAGGAAAGTCGGCCAGAGAGGCACGATGAGGCCGAGGCCGCCGACGAAGAGGGCGCCGGTCAGCGCCGTGAGGAAGACGGCAGAAATGAGAGCGTCTCGCAGCTTGAAAGCTGGGTGTGCAAGCGAGCTCACAAAAACCATGATGCCGATGGAAAGAACGAAGCCGAGCTTCAGCAGGGTCAGCGCATAGAAAGCGGCGCTGCCGAGAATGAGGAGGGCGGAGAACGGCTTTCCAAAATGAAGACGTCCGTCTTCCGGCGACACTGGCGCGCAAAAAACGGCGCGCAGCATGAGAATCAGGCCGACGACGGCAAGGCATGTGCCGATGATGGCAGGGAAGTAGCCAGGGCCCATTCTGGCCAGCGTGCCGAGCTCGTTGGAGCCGAGCGTCGCCAGAGCGCCGCCGCCGAAGGCCACATACATGAGTCCGGCAGCGAAATCTTTTTGATTTTTGAGCATGGGGGTTAATTACGGACGGCTGTGCCGTAAAAGCATGTAAACGAAGGCGTTAAATTTAAGCCCTTTGGCAGAAGAGATTCGTTCTCTGCGGCCGTTTCATTGAGCTGTCCCAAGAGACAACAAGCCCGCAGGCGCTTTAGCAGCGCCTGCGGGGGATGAGGCAGGCTTGAAGACAAGTAGGGCAGTCAGGCAAAAGCGAGCCGCTCTGCCTGGCGTTCGTCAGTCGACGCGAGCGCCGGAAATTTCGACGAGCTCCTTGTACTTCGCCTTTTCAGTTGCAGCAAAAGCCTTGAATTCGTTCGGCGTCATCGGCTTGGCTTCAGCGCCGAAGGCGGCGAACTTCTTCTTCGTTTCAGGCGAGGCAAGCATCGGCGCGATGGCATCGTAAAGCTGCTTCACAACGTCATCAGGCGTCTTCGACGGCACAACGAGGCCAAACCACGTATAGATGTCGAAGTCGGGCACGCCCGCTTCAGCCATCGTCGGCGCATCAGGCAGAAGAGGCGTGCGCTCCTTCGTCGTCACGGCAAGGGGAATGAGCTTGCCGGCCTTGATGTTGGCGGAGCAGTTCGCCAAGTTGTCGACAATGAGGTCCGTCTGGCCGGAGAGCACCGAAAGCAGTGCAGGCGAAGCGCCGGCGAACGGAATGTGAACCATGTCGATGCCTTCGCGCTTCTTCAGAAGCTCGCCTGCCATGTGACCGGCGGAGCCGTTGCCGCCGGAAGCGTAGTTGAGCTTGCCCGGATTGGCCTTGGCGTAGGCGACAAGATCCTTGACGGATTTGACGCCGGTGCGCTTCGAGAATTCCGGCGTAATGACCATGACGTTCGGTGCCGTCGCGACAAGCGTCACCGGACGGAAGTCGCCTTCCGGATCATAAGGGAGCTTCTTGAAGAGCCAGGGATTGATGGCCAGCGTGGCGACAGCACCCATGACCAGGGTGTAGCCGTCAGGATCGGCTTTGGCGACATAGCTCATGCCGACATTGCCGCCGGCACCCGGGCGGTTTTCGACGACGGTCGTGCCAAGCTTGGGCGCCACAGCGTCAGCGATTGCGCGAGCCGAAACGTCAAGCGGGCCTCCCGGCGGATAGGGAACGACGATGCGAACCGGCCGGCCGCCTTCGCCCTTCAAGGCCGCTGCGGCGGCGGTCATCGGAAAATAACTGGCACTACTTAGTGCCACCAGGCCGATGGCACTCATGAAGGTGCGACGCTGCATGAAGAAATTCCTCTTTCGTTCAAGTAGGGGGATGAGAGGGAGCCGGCTCCAGAAGAAGCGCGCTTGCGGCACGCTTTCAAAGCGTTGGAGCCGTCTGCCTAGTCCAGTCTGCTGTTTGTCTTCTCGGCCGCGGCAATCGCTTTATGCATCAATGGCAATGGAGAGCATTCGGCTGTCGCGTCAAAAGATTCCAGCGGCCTCTTCATTTAAGCATGCAGTGTTGGTGTTGAGCGGCGATGCTGTGCAGACGCGTGCGGTCCCTCAGCGAATGCAAGCAGATTCTCTTAAGTAAAACTTGTATGTTTTGCGAAAACGAGAATTATTCTCTGATTTTTCTGCTTCTTTTATTTTTGCAAAAAGTCTGAAGCCGCAATGCGAACATATTGATGCCTCGCAAAAAGAAAAAAGCGCTGCCGATCGCACTGCAGATGATGTTCAGCGCTGCGGGGCAAGCCAGCGCATGGCGATTTGGGTGAGAGTCCCGTCAGCTTCCAGGGTGCGCCAGGCTGAAAGAAGCCGCATATAGAGTGCCGGAGATCGTTTCGAGATCAGAAAAGCCTTCCACTCCAGCGGAGAAAGCACCGACAGGGATCCAAGGGAAGCCAGGCGGGTGCCTTCATCATCTGCCGCATCAGCTGGCCGCTTGCTTTCTTTTTCAGCATCAAGAAGCAAGGCGGCGTCAGCCTGGTCGTCAAAAAGCACTGTCAGACCTGGAATGTTTTGAGCGTACCAGCGCGCTTCAAAGGCATCCGTAATCATGATGTCGCCCTCTCCGGTAGCGATTCGGCCAGGAATGGAGGCGTTGTCGTCAACGACCGCGACGTGCGCACAATGGAAGTGAGAGGTCACCCATTTTTCGTTGGTGCCGCCGGGGTTGACGATCACGCGCACGTCGGGCGCATCCATGTCGGCCGGCGTTGGAAAGCGCAGCTTCATTGAGGAGCGGACGAGAGCGGTTTTGCGAAACGGCGCATAGCCCGGCAGAAAGAATCCGTCGGCGCGGCGGGCTTCAGTGAGCGTCAAGCCGCCGGCAGCGGCGTCAAAGCGATTGCTGGCCAAATCGGATGAAAGCGTCGGCCAGGTCGTTCGAATGAAGGTGCATTGAAGCCCTGCAGCAGAAGCGAGTGCTCGGCCGAGGTCAATGTCGAGTCCCTGAAGGGACTGCTCCCAAAGCGCGTTGTCCTCAGCATCTTCGAGCGGCGTCTGTGCGATGGCAAAAGGCCGGTAGTCGCCGGGCACGCCGATGCGAAGCATGCAGGTGAGGTCTTGATTGGCGGAGAGAGGAGTGCGGAGCGTCGGCTTCAGAGCATCGCCGCAGCGATAGTCGGGATCATCGGACATGGCGGGGCTGCGTAGGCAGCAGAAATGAACAAAAGACGCAGCAGTGGCTGCAGGCTTTCATTATGACCTGCATCCAGGACATGCCAAGCAGAAGCGCTTTTCAATCAAAGGACAATCTGGAAATTTTCATGGCGACTGCGGATTTTCCCCAATCTGTAGCCGCAGCTACAGACGCCGTTTGGCGGCCTCGCGAGAATCGCTTTCGTGCGTGCGGCAGGACCGGTCAATGCAGGCGGATCTGCCGAACGTACGGCTTAGGTCCGTCTGGATGCCGCGGCATGCCAGGCGCTCATGAAACAGTCTGTCAGGCGTCGAACGGCGCTGCTCGCTCGAATCAAGCGATGAGCATGAGCGAAAGTGCGCCGGCGACGGCAGGAGAAACGACGATGAAGAACAGCAAGTCCGTGAAGGGCATCGGTCTTACACTCGCAGCTGCGGCTGTTGCTGCAGCCATGACCCCCGCTTGGGCAGAAGACAAGACCTACACGACAGATGTCGTGGTGATTGGTGCCGGCGCTTCCGGCACGGCGGCCGCTTGGGCTGCCGCCGAGAAAGGCGCAAAGGTAATTACGCTTGAAAAGGCGGCGTTCCCTGGCGGCACCGGTCAGTTCAGCGAAGGCATCTTTGCCGTTGAAAGCAAGATGCAGCGCGATTGGAACTACGGTCTGACGAAGGACCAGGCCTTCACGATGATCATGAACTACGGCCATTGGCGCGGCAATGCGCGCATGGTCCGTGCATTCGTGGACAAGTCCGCCGACACGATCGACTGGATGATGAAGAACGGCGTGAAGTTTGAGAAGCTCTTCTCGAACTATCCGAACGGCCTCTATACCTGGCACATCTATGAAGGTCGCGGCGCCGGCTGGATCAATCTCTTCCAGCGCAAGTACAAGGATGCGGGCCAGCTGCTTCTGACGCAGACCTGGGGCGAAAAGCTCATTACGGACGACAAAGGCCGCGTGGTCGGCGTAGAGGCGACGAACAAGGCCGGCGACAAGATCACCATCCGCTCCAAGGCGACGATCATTGCAACCGGCGGCTTCTTCGCCAATAAGGAAATGCGCGAGAAGTTCCTGCGCTTCCCGGATGCCGACGGCCTTGCGCAGACGGGCAAGACGGGCGACGGCATCCGCATGGCGTGGGCTGTCGGCGGCGGCCATGAAGGCACGGAAGTGCAGGCGTCCTACCGTCCGGGTCCGCGCGGCGTCGGCACGACGAATCAGGTGGCGGCGACAGCCAAGCAGCCGCATCTTTGGCTCACCCCGAAGGGAGAGCGCTTCTGCGACGAAAAGATCATGCTCGAGTGGCCGTTTGCAGGCAATGCGCTCGAACGCATCGGCGGCACGATGTATGTCGTGTACGACCAGAAGACGCTTGACCACATGACGAAGGAAGACGGCATCGACCTCGGCGTCGGCGTCATGGTGCCGGTCGGCACGAAGCTGACGGATTTCTACAAGGAGTGGGATGACGCAGCGAAGGCTGGCTGGGCTTTCAAGGCAGATACGCTCGATGAGTTGGCTAAGATTACCGGCATGGATCCGGCGAAGCTCAAGGCGACGGTTGAAGCCTACAACGGCTTCTGCGCTGTGCGTCATGATGCCGAATTCGCCAAGGATCCGGCGTTCCTGCGCGAAGTGAAGACGGGGCCCTTCTATGCCATCAAGTCTGTGGCGTCGACGCTCGGCACGCTTGGCGGCATCAAGGCCAACGAACACTTCCAGGTCGTCACGCAACAGGAAGATCCGATTCCGGGCCTCTGGGCTGTCGGCAATGATGTCGGCGGCATGTACGGTGACTCGTACGACCTGCTGATGGCTGGTTCGACGGTTGGCTTCGCTGTGAACTCCGGCCGCATCGCAGCAGAGTCGGCGCTTGAATATATCAAGCAATTTAAATAATAAAAATTTTGATAATTAAAAAACGCGCCATCTTCAATTGGCGCGTTTTTTGTGACTATTTTTTTTAATTTCTCAAGAATGTTTAGAAGTAAGAGGTTTGGGTTATCGTTATATAAAATTTCT
>CAJKSP010000029.1 GCA_905202595.1 uncultured Sutterella sp. | reverse complement strand
AGAAAAGAATAAGTAAGGGACAATCGTTTGTTTAGATGGTGCTAAATAAAAGATTAACGTCGCAAAAAAAAAAAAACGTTCACGTTTTGAATAATAAGCCCTTCATGAAAGAAAAACATGAAGGGCTTAGAAGGTGCTGTTTATGCGATGCTAATGAGTGAATTTATAGAATAAATTCAGAATTTTTCTTCTGAGTTTGAGTAATTTGGGTGTGGGCGTTTTCCAAGAAAAATTCCAGTGATGAATGGAGAAGGTGCATTCCGTTATGTCGCGGAGCATCAACTGTTTTGTAGGGCGCTCAGAATCAAAAGGGTTATAAGGATAAAAAGCTTCGCTGGGCAGTATGTGGACGGATTCTAGTAAAGACCGATTGTTGATGTAGATCGTGGTTAATATGTCCGGAATTGGTTTGAACTTATAAGGCGATCTTGAATTAAAATCGTTAAGAATAAGTTGGCAAAAAGGATGGTGAGCTTCACATCCAAAAACGGCGGCATTAATTCGTAAGTTTTTGATATTTTCAGACGCGCAGAAACAAGAATAGTGCAATAATGGACTAAAATCCTTTACCACCTCAACGTCTGTATCGATATATACGCCGCCGTATTTATTTAATATGTAAAATCTTGCATAGTCAGCCGCAAAGGCATAAGACCTTAGCTTTAAAGCTTCATAAAAATATTTATTCTTAAAGCAATCTTGAAGGTCGGCTTCATGCCAAATTTTAACATTCCAACCTAGAGATGTATATTGTGTTAGTTGCTCTAGGCAGCGATTTTCAAGGGCTGAAGGTGCCTTTGAACCGAGGCGAATAAGGTGAAATGATTTAGGGATCATTTTATTAAGAATTTAATTAAGCATTCCCAAACTAAGGTGGCAGGCAAACTTTGTAAGCATTCGGCATAAAGAGCATTGTTCGATTTGGGACAAGAATTGATGTGACCAGATGAACAACTCTGGCAATTTACATACGTAGGATTCTTAAGAATAACAACGTTGCCAGATTTTTGATAAGCCAAATGATTGTTCCATTGTCGGCCGCCGGTCTTCGGCGCAGGCCCCCAGACCGAAGGCGGCGTACGGCCAAATAAAACGATCGTGGGCGTACCGGTTGCAGCAGCTAAATGCGAAGTCGCTGTATCGATGCCTACGTATGCAGAGGCATGCTGAATGACGGCAGCTGTTTGGCCGAATGTGAGCTTGCCTGCCAAATTGATGGCTCGGCGTGACGGCAGGCCGGCTGATTGGCAGACACGCTTGATCTTTTCCTGTTCTTTTTGAGATGCTCCGCCAGTAAAAACGATGGCGTGATCAGATCTCTGCGCAATGAGTTGAGACAAAGCCGCCCAATATTCAATGTTCCAGTCTTTGTCCTCAAATTGGGAGGATAAGTGAAGCACAACATAAGGCTTCTCTGCCAGCAGGCTGGAGATTTCTTCTGGGGGCTCCTGGAAGGGATAAAGCGGATATAAGGCCGGCTTTGCGGACAGGAGCGGCGAAAGCAGATTCGAAAATTGATCGAGGATATGAGGGCAGCTTCCTCTGGAGACCTCTTTAGTAATCAGCAAGTGCTTCCAAAAAGACTTGGAGCTGTTGCTGTAGGCAAAGGAAATATTATTTTTTGCCGAAAAATAAGAGCAAATTAAGCTTCTTGTGCTGTGAGTCGTGTCAATGGCCCAGTCGAAGCGATTTTTAATCTTCCACAGCGTCTTGACTAACAAAGGCAATGAAGCTTTGTTTGGCATGGTCAGGACTTTGTCGACATAAGGAATGCCATTGACAATCGATGCGTTTCTCTCAAAGGTTAAAACTGCAATTTCTGCGTCAGGGCACTGCTCTTTGAGCGGCTTGGCCAGCGCAGCGGCCAGCAGACAATCTCCGAAGTAGCGCAGGGAAACGATGGCAATTCTCATGGTCGGCTAAAGGATGCGCGAATGCATGGAAACCGTTTACGGTTGCATGCGATACGAAAAAAGGCCTGTAGCAATGCTACAGGCCTTTGGAATTTGGTGCGCGGTACTGGGATCGAACCAGTGACCCCTGCCGTGTGAAGGCAGTGCTCTACCGCTGAGCTAACCGCGCGTTGTCAAGTTCTTCATTTTACCTGAAGACCAAAAGAAAGCAAGGGTTTTAGGGTAAAGATCCCATAAAAGAGGGATCTATCAACCTATTGCGTGCGCTTTCCGCTTGCCGAGCGCAACTTCGACACCCCAATTGGCCAGCTCGTCAGCCTTTTCGTTGCCGGGGTCGCCGTTGTGTCCTTTGACCCAGCGCCATTCAATCTGATGAAGGCTGGTCAATTCATCCAGACGAATCCAAAGGTCAGCATTCTTGACAGGCTTCTTGTCCGCCGTTCTCCAACCGTTTTTCTTCCAGTTGTGGATCCATTTGGTAATGCCGTCCTTGACATAAGAGCTGTCGGTGTGAAGCGTCAGCGTGCAGGGACGCTTCAGCGCAGAAAGAGCGGAGATGACGGCAGTGAGCTCCATCTGGTTGTTGGTGGTGAGCAGGCTTCCGCCATAGAGTTCCAGCTTGTGTTCGCCCCAGACGAGATACGCTCCCCAGCCGCCGACGCCGGGATTCTTCTTGCAGGCGCCGTCAGTCCAGATTTCGAGTTGATGAGTCATAGCTTGTTGGTTTTGTGAGAAAGCGAGGATGATGCTGCTGGAACGGAACTGCCGGCGACCGGCAAGGCTTGTTTTTTCCGTTCAGGGAAGCAGATCATAGAAGCGCCAGGCGAATGCTTGACGGCAGAAAGGAGGATCAGGTTGGAGAGCTGCGGCGCCCATCGATCTCCGGCTTTGTCGATCCAGCGCCAGGACGCGAGCCGCTTGGCTGAGGCAAAAGCGGGTGCATAAATGCCGAAGCGACCTCGATCAATTTCAAGGCCAAGAAGCGTCAGCCAATCCCGTAGCCTCGAAATGGAGATGGGGGAGAGCGCAGTGGGCAGATAGGGCCTGATGCCGACGGCAACGGCATGCTGGCGAAGCCACCAAAGGCCGAGCGGATTGAAAACGGTGAGGATCAGCCGGCCTTCAGGCTGCAGAATGCGGACTGCTTCGCGAAGCGCCTGCTGCGGTTCGGAAGAAAAATCGAGCACATGAGGCAGCGTCAGCAGGTCGATGCTGTCATTGGCAACAGGGAGCGCTTCCGGCTGGGCTTCGATGAAGCCAAGTTCTTGATGATCAGCTTGAGCTTTGCCCTCTTCAAGATCTGGAGAAGCCAGCCATCTGGAGCGGATGCGGTTGTTGGCAAGCGTCGGCAGCCAAGGACAGCCAACCTGCAGCGCAACACCGCCGAATGCATCCTCTACGAGCTCGGCGTACTGAGCGCGTTCCCAAGACAGCAGGAGCTGACCGGGCGGCGTGTCAAGAAATTCTTCAAAGCCTAAGCGGCAGGGAGCAGACATGGCAAAAGGCATCGTGTGCCGTCAGGTGAACATTCGACGGGGCAGGACGTCGAGGAAACATTTCGTTTCGCTTGCGAAACGAATATTTCAGCAAGATTCCGGGCCGTCGGACTCTGCGCAGTAACATTACCGGATTATTCATCCTTCAATGTTTTGTGGTTTGCCGCATTTTCCAACGTTATGGTTCATTCCCGCCTGAGATTTTTTGCCTTTGCCGCTATGGCGCTTGCAGTTTCTGCCGTCTATGCGGCGCCGGAAGTCGAAGGAAATGCTTCGGCGGCGGAAGGAGCCGACGGTGCTGCCGCTGCGGCTGCCGAGGTTCAGCCGGCAGAAGATGTGTGGGATCGAATTCGTCGCGGCTACGGCGTACCGAATTTGAATTCGCCGGCGGTAAACCGATGGATTGAGTACTACAGCAGCCGGCCCGATTATCTCAAGCGCATGATGGATCGCGCGAGCCTGTACCTTTACAACATTGTGGAGGAAGTCGAGGCGCGCCATATGCCTACCGAACTCGCGCTGCTGCCCTTCGTCGAAAGCGCCTTTCAGCCTGAAGCGCTTTCTCGAGCAAAAGCCGCTGGTCTGTGGCAGTTCATGCCTGCGACGGGCAAGGACTACGAGCTGGCTCAGAATCTCTGGCGCGACGATCGCCGAGATCCGCTTGAAAGCACGCGTGCCGCGCTGGACTATTTCGAATATCTGCACGGCATTTTCAATGACTGGCAGCTGGCGCTTGCCGCCTACAACTGGGGCGAAGGCAGCGTGCAGCGCGCGATCTCGCTGGCTAAGCGCCGCAAGCAGCCGACAGACTATGCTCATTTGAGAATGCCTCGGGAAACTGCGAACTATGTCCCGAAGCTCGAAGCCATCAAGCGGATTGTGGCGGAGCCCGGCAAATACGGCTTGACGCTGCCTGACGTCGGCAACGAACCTTTTTTTGTTCGGATCACGAAGCCGAGAGACATCGACCTCAAAACGGCGGCGGAGCTTGCAGGCATGCCGCTCGAAGAGTTTCGAGCGCTGAATCCAAGCTACAAGCTTCCGGTGATTGTGGCGGCCCATAACAACGTGATGCTGCTGCCAGCGGATCGCGTGGACTTTTTTCTCGACAACCTGGCAAGCTGGATGGACAGCGGTCAGCCGCTGTCGCGCTGGTCGACCTATCGCCTGAAGGAAGGCGAAACGCTAGCAGCTGTCGCTGCGCGAGTCGGCATGACCGAGAGCCGCCTGCGTGAAGTCAACGGCATTCCAAAGGGGCGCCGCGTGCTAGCCAATTCGACGCTTCTGGTGCTGGCGGACGGTGACGATCAGGTGGATATTTCGGCCGAAGAAGCTGACGCCAGACTGAGGCTTTCGCCTTTGACGACGTGGCGCCGCGTGACATACCGCGTCCGCAGCGGCGATACGATTTCCGGCATTGCGCGCCGCTGGCACATCACCGCCAAGTCGATCATTTCAGCCAATCGCCTGCGCTCCGATTGGCTTCGCATTGGACAGCGCCTAGTGCTGACGGTGCCGAATGTCGAGCGCGCGCCGATTGTGCCGGTGGCGCAGAATCAAGGTCAGCACGTCATCTATCGAGTCAAGTCGGGCGACACGCTCGGCACCATTGCCTCGCGCTACGGCGTGTCGGTGGCGTCGCTGCGCATGACGAATCGCATCCGTGGGAACGTCATTCGGCCGGGACAGCGCCTTCGCATTCCCAAGATGGGAGCGTCGCAGACGCCGGATACGCGCATCTATACCGTGAAGAAGGGCGATACGCTTTCGGAAATCGCAGATCGCTACGATGTTTCCGTCGTCATGCTCAAGCGCGCCAATCGTCTGACGTCCAACAACCTCAGCATCGGCGATCGTCTCGAAATTCCCTCGTCGGACAGCAGCCGGTCCGTTCAGACCGGCAAGCCATCTCCTCGCTCCGGCACGCATATCGTGAAGTCAGGCGATACGCTTTCGGAAATCAGCGAGCGCTACGGTACGACCGTTGCGAAGCTCCGTTCAGCAAACGGCCTGAGAAGCAGCCGCCTGAAGGTTGGACAGCGCTTGGTCATTCCTGCAACGGCCGCGCGCGTGGCAGATGCTGTGCCTGACGCAGAGCCCAGCCAGAATGTCAGAACGTATGCGGTGCATTCCGGCGATACGCTTTCAAGCATTGCCCGCCGCTTCGGCACGACGGTTGCCAAGCTCAGGGCGGTCAACGGCATGCGGGGCAGCGCCATTCGCGTCGGACAGGTGCTCCGCCTGCCTTAGTCCGAATGCGTGTCGAACCGTTTCCCTGAATTGCCTACAATTGGCTCCATGATGAAGGGCGGTCTGGCCGGCCTTCTTATGGCAAGAACACAGAAACAGTGCGCGAAGACTGCGCGCATGAAGAAATATTAGAGGAAAACCATGGGTATTCTCACCGGCAAGAAGCTGCTCATCACGGGCGTGATTTCCAACCGCTCCATTGCCTACGGCATTGCTGAAGCATGCCATCGCGAGGGCGCTGAGCTTGCTTTCACCTATGTCGGCGATCGCTTCAAGGATCGCGTGGCGGCTTTTGCCAAGGATTTCGGCAGCGACATCTGTCTGCCCATGGACGTCAGCAGCGACGAGCAGATCAACCAGGTGGTTGAAGTCCTCAAGAACACGTGGGGCGGGCTCGACGGCTTTGTGCATTCGATCGGCTTTGCGCCTCGCGAAGCCATTTCCGGCGACTTCCTCAACGGCATTTCCCGCGAAGCGTTCCGCGTCGCGCTGGATGTGTCGGCGTATTCCTTCCCGGCTCTCGCCAAGGCCTGCCTGCCGCTGATGGAAGGTCGTGCGGCGTCGATTCTGACGCTCACCTATCTCGGCAGCGAGCGCGTTGTTCCCAACTACAACACGATGGGTCTTGCCAAGGCTGCGCTTGAAGCTTCGACCCGCTATCTGGCGGCTTCCCTGGGGCCCAAGGGCATTCGCGCCAACGCCATTTCTGCCGGTCCGATCAAGACGCTGGCGGCGTCTGGCATTCAGGACTTCTCCAAGCTCCTTCACATCATGGAGTGCTCTGCGCCTCTGGGCCGTACCGTGACGATTCAGGAAGTCGGCAATACGGCGGCCTTCCTGCTCTCGGATATGGCGAGCGGCATTACCGGCGACATCATGTATGTGGATGCCGGCTTCCACGCTGTGGCTGTCGGGGCTGCCGAGAACTAATAAAGTTTTGTCATGCAAAAAAGCCCCGGTTGACGGGGCTTTTTTGACTTTGCGCCCAAAGCAAGTTGGGGTGCAGATCATAAAGCCGCACAGAGGCTTCGATGAAGATTGCCATCTATACCAAGCCGACAGAATCGCTGCGCGAACCGCTTTCACAGCTCATCAGCGTGCTTGAGAAAGCGGGCTTCAGCTATCTGCTTGATGAACGTGCATCTCAGGCGCTTGACGGACTGAAAGGGCCGGGCCATCCGCGAGAGGAGCTTGCGCGGCTCTGTCAAATCGGCGTTGTGCTGGGCGGCGACGGCACGATGCTCGGCGTTGCAAGAGATACAGCCCGCTTTTCGCAGCCGCTTGTCGGCGTCAATGCCGGCCGGCTCGGCTTCATTACAGACATTCCGCTTGATCAGATGCCTCGGATGCTGCCGGCAGTATTGTCTGGCAAGCATCAGCGAGATCGGCGTCATCTTCTAGTCGGGTCGATCATCCGTTCCGGCACGGAGATTTATGCCAAAGAAGCCGTCAACGACTTGGGCCTCAGCCACGGCAAGGCCGGCGGCATGGTCGAGTTTGCCATTTATGTCAATGGACAGCCGATGTCCCGGCAGTCGGCGGACGGCATCATCTGTGCAACGCCGACAGGCTCGACGGCTTATGCGCTTGCGGCCGGCGGTCCGATTCTGCATCCGTCTCTGCAAGGCGTTACGCTGGTGCCGGTGGCGCCGCATACGCTTTCCAACCGTCCCATCGTGCTGCCTGAGGACGCAACGATCGACATCAAGCTTGTTGCGGCTCGAGACGCCGTAGCCTACTTCGACATGCAGGAGTTTTTTGACGTGATGCCAGGAGATGTGCTGCGCATTCACGTTTCGGATCTTTGCATAGAAATTCTCCATCCGATGGAGTACGACTACTTCGAGCTGCTTCGCAGGAAGCTCAAGTGGAATTTCATGCCAGCCGGCGGCGACAAGAAGGACTCTGCGCTTTCTTGACGCGTCAAAGGTCAGAAGATGCTGCTCTCGCTCAGCCTCAAGAATTTCGTCCTGGTTGACGAACTGGAGATCAGCTTTCCTGTCGGCTTCACTGTGATGACGGGCGAAACCGGTGCAGGCAAGTCCATATTGATCGATGCTCTGAAGCTTTTGCTCGGCGGGCGCGGCGACGCGGGCGTTGTGCGGACGGGAAAGGCTAAAGCGGATCTTTTCGGCACATTCTCGCCGACATCCGAAGCTTCAGCATGGCTCGCGAAGCAGGATTTGCAGAACGGCGAAGACGACTTGCTCCTTCTTCGCCGATCGATTGATGCTCAGGGCCGATCCCGCGCTTGGATCAACGGCATGCCGGCTACCGTAGCGCAGCTGAAGGCGCTCGGCGAACTGCTGGTCGACATCCACAGTCAGAATGCCTTTCTGTCTCTCGCACGCCCTAAGCTGCAGCTTCATCTTCTCGATGCGTACGCTGGGCACGGCGAGCTGCTGAAGAGGACGGCTCAGACTTATGCAGCGTGGCGGCGCGACAAGCGGATGCTGGATCAGGTGAAAGCGGATTCAGCGCTCGTTGCGGCCAAGCTCGAGGAGCTGTCTTGGAAGGCGGCCGAGCTGCAGGCGCTCAATCCTGCTGCCGGCGAATGGGAAAGGCTGGATGCGGAGCATCGGCGGCTCTCGCACCGCGCGGCGCTTGAAGAGAAGCTTCAGCGAGCCCGCGAGTCGCTGACTGAAGGAGAAAGCGCGGCGGCAGATGCATTGGGCGAAGCGTACCATCAGATTGAATCAGCATCTCAATTTGACAGCCGTTTGAGCGACATGATGTCGTCGCTAGCCACAGCGATTGATTTGGTTGAAGACGCCAGTCGGGAACTGAGCGGGTATCTGGATATGATCGATCTGGACGAAGAGCGCTTTGAAAAGCTGGACAAGCGTGTTTCTGATTACTTCCGCTTGGCCAATCGCTTTCATGTGCAGCCGGAAGCGCTTCATGCCGAGTGGACGGCCATGCAGGAGAAGATTCATGCGCTGCAGGCGGGCAATGCCATCCCGCAGCTCGAAGAGCGAGTTCGTCAGTCCGAGGCCGCCTTCAGGCAAGAGGCAGAAGCACTGAGCGCCTCTCGCAAGGCAGCAGCTGCGCGCTTGGAGAACGCCGTCACGAAGCAATTCGGCGAACTGGCGTTGAAGGACAGCCACTTTTCAGTCTGCCTTGAATCTACGGATCCCTCGCCGACAGGGCTTGAAGCCTGCAATTTCCTTTTTGCCGGGCACCTTGGCGCAGAGCTGAGGCCGCTCAGCAAGGTGGCGTCCGGCGGCGAGCTCTCTCGCGTCAGTCTGGCCATTTCTGTTGTCACAACGCAGTTTTCTCCAGTTCAGACGCTGGTGTTTGACGAAGTGGATGCCGGCATTGGCGGCTCGACAGCGCTGCGCGTAGGCGAGTTGCTGAAGATGCTCGCCAGCCATCGTCAGGTCATCTGCATTACGCATCTGCCTCAAGTTGCTGCGGCCGGCAGCGCGCATCTGCGCATTGAAAAGTTTTCTCGCGACGGAGAAACATTCAGCCGCATTCAAGCGCTAAGCGGGCAGGCGCGCATTTTAGAAATTTCGCGCATGCTTTCTGGAAGCCGCACCGATCGAACGCAGCGGCTTGCAGAGGAAATGCTTGGCGTCAGCAAAAATTAGTCGGAAGACTCCAGCTCGTGAAGCTGGAAATATTTGGAGAGCGTGTAGTCGGCGTAGTTAAGCGCCAGAGCGAAGCCTAAGGCGCCGTCTAAGAAGCCCAGCTTCAGCACATACATCTTGAAAAAGGAAAAGAGCGGCCGCAGCGTGACATCCAGGACGAAATGGCTTTTCTTGCCCTCTTCGTGATATTTCATCGCAGCCAGACGGGCATATTTCTGCATCTTGCCTTCCAGCTGCGTCCAAGTTTGGTACGTGAAATGTAGCAGACAGCCTTGCAAATCAGATAAGGGACAAGCAAATTGAATTTTTGGGTGTACAAAGCCTTCTACACTAGTTCCAATTCGAGGCAAAAGTCGAATGACCCAGTCAGGAGACAACGAGCCATGCCTCACCATTTTCTGGCGAAAATGGTTTAGGCGGCGAACTCGATAAGCTTTGTTAGGTTGTGTTCTAACAATAGCGGCAATTTCTTTTGCAGTCTCAGGAAGGCATCGTTCATCAGCGTCAATGAGAAAAACCCAATCTTGAGTGGCAGATTGAATGGCGAAAGTTTGCTGTGCTCCCCAATTTCCATCCATCGAGCGCTGAAAGACTTTTGCACCACATGTTTGCGCTACTTGGACCGTTGAATCTGTGCTGTAATCATCTACAACCACAACCTCATCAGCAAATGCCTTGCAACTTTCTATGCAATCCTGAAGGTTGCGTTCTTCATTTTTTGCAACAATAACTACGGAGCAACTCATATTTATAAAAATTGATAAAGGAAATTTCCAAAATTGATGCGGAATAATTCACTACGAAGAGTCTTGTTGCGATTTTGCGGACTTCGGGTAGGAGTAAAGTCTTTGAAGAAAGGCGTTTCTTTTAGATTTAAATAGTAGCCACTATTAAAAGCTGGACTTTCGTCAAACTCCCAAGGTTTGTAGCGGCCGGCATAATGAATGATGGCAGGATGCCGGCGCGCTTCGGCAACATCTGGGAATCGATTCATCTGCCGGAAAAGCCTGAAGCTGAATCCATAGACAGCCGGCATGCAGTTCCACTTTGTATGAAGAACCGTCCAATTCCCCTTGAAAAGGAGATTCAACACGTCTTGATCATGGCTGCGGAAGGCGCGGCTTGAAGCCAGGCTGAGCGCTGTGGAATCCAAGCCCAATTGCCGCCACTGCGCGACGTCTAAAAGCAGAAGGCCGGCGTTGAAATAGAGATCTTTGTCCGACAGTCCTAAATCTCGCTGCTTCTCTTGAAAGTTCTTCGCTGACACCATCAGTCCGTGATCGATGACAGCGCCGAGAGGGCAGCCTTGCAAATCCGTTTTCCAGAGCTCTTCAATGTCCGAGAGCGCCACCATGTCGCAGTCTAGATAGATGCAGCGGCTGATTTCGGCAGGAAGCAGTTCGCCGATGATGAGCCGGTAATACGTCGCCAGCGAATATTGGTGAGATAAAAAAAGGTGAGAGAAGCGCTGTTGATCAATGTGCAGCAGATCCAGCTGTGCGCTCCAGCTGCTGACGATGGCTTGTATTTTTTGAAGATTGTCGGGCTGAATGCCGCCGTCGATCAGGTGAAAGACCAATCGGTTCGGGTGTGCCGCAGTGCGCAGCAGCGACTGCATCAGCACGCCGGCATGCTGCGCGAAGTTGTCGTCGCAGCTCAGCACTAAGTGAATGCGATCTTGAGACATAAGAAGCTGAATCAAAGGCCGGGTTCAATCAGAGCATTTTGTCGAGCGTCTGAAGCACATCATCGACAGTGGGCCAGCCCTTTTCAGGACTGCCGAGCACTTTGGCCTTGGCGTTCCAAGGACGCGTGCGGGCCGGATCCGTGACGCCAATGAGCGTAATTTGCGGGGCGTCGACAGCCGCAGCGATATGGCTGATGCCGGAATCATTGGCAATGACAATGGAAGCCAGCCGGGCGAGCGCAGCGTAGTTGCCGAGCGTAGTGGGCGGGCAGAACTTGGCGTCCGGGCAGGCCGCTCGAGCGTCCGCTTCTTCATCTGGCGAGGGGAAGACGATCGGCTCAATGCCTTTGCTGCGAAGCGGCTGGCAGAGCTCATTGAAATGCTTCCAGTGCTTTTCCTTGCCGTGGTGCAGGCCTCGTGCAATCGGCGCGAGCAGAGCAAAGCGCTTGGGAATGCCGTGCTCTTCAATGAGATTGCGTGCGGCAGCTTCATGACGCTTCAAGAGCTTCAGGCCGAGGCTGGGCGGCGGATTGTTGAATGCCGGCGTTTTTCCCCATCCTTTGACCGCGCCTTCAGCCAGTCTGAAGAAGCGCTCCACCTCATGGATGTCTTTAGGCGGCTCCGGCACTTTTTGATCGAGAAGCAATGACCGGCCGTCTGTCGGATAGCCGGCGCTGCGGATGCCGCCGATGCGGTAAAGCAGCGCGGAGCTGAAAGAGTTGGGGAAGAGGAGGCCGAGCGGATGCTGGCCTTGGAAGCCGGCCAGCCGGCGAATGCGAGACAAATCCTCCGTCACGTGCCCCTCAATGGGATCAAAGCGCCAGCCCATGCCGGCCATCAAATCTTCCGCCCAGCGCTTGCCGGTGAGAACGGGCGTAAAGCCGCTTGCCTCCAGGAGGCGCAAGGCTGGCAGCGTCATGCAGCAGTCGCCGACGTGATTGGGGAGGCGGCAAAGGACGGTAGGCATCGAGAGAATCCTTTTGTGGCAAGAAGGAGGGAAAGAATGTCAAACACTTTCCTCGATTCTATCGAGGAAAAGCCTATAAGATGAGGGGCCAAGACAACCCTAGGAAAGCCTTCATTCATGCTTGAAAAGCTCCCTGTTCTCGGCAATCCGCAGCTGATGCGCCTGTTCAAGTATTTGCCGCCGTACAAGTGGTACCTGATCGGTGCGGCGGCGGCCATGGCGGCTGGCGGCGGCGCTTCATCGCTTATCGCGCTTCTATTGGGCAAGCTCACGGACATGAGCTTTTATCAGCAGGATTCCATCGTTGCGGTGCTGGCGCCTGTTGCGCTGATTGGGGTTTCAATTCTGCACGGCGGGTCGCAGTATCTAAGCTCTTTCCTGCTGGTCCGCGTTTCTCAGAATGTGCTCATTCAGGTCCGCACGCTTCTTTTCGAGCGCATTCTGCATTGGAGCGATGAACGCTATCTGTCTCATCGATGCGCGGAAGTGCAGGCTAAATTCATCAATGAGGCCTCTGCAGCGCTCAGCGAAGCGGCCAAGGTCATGACGACTATCATCCGCGATTCCATTCAAATCGTCTGCTTGATAGCCGTTCTTCTCTATCACAACTGGCTCCTGACGCTCGTCACTTTTGTCGTCGCGCCGCTGCTCGCACTGGTTCTCCGCTGGGTCAACAAGCGCATCAAGAGTCTGACGCAGCAGACGCAGACGACCTTCGGCAAGCTCATCGGCGCCATTCAGGAGACGTATCACGGCGAGCGCGTCGTGAAGATCTACGACGGCTATGCCTTTGAAGCGGAACGCTTCCGAAAGGTCAATGAACATCTGAAGAGCTTGCTGCTGCGCCAGCAGCGCGTTTCTGCCGCTGCGACGCCGCTTACGCAGCTCATTGCCATGAGCGGCGTTTCCGTGGTGGTGGTGTTTGCACTCAGCCAGGCTCAGACGGGACTCGTTACGATCGGCGAATTCACAACGTTTCTGACGGCGCTTCTGCTGCTGATGCCGCCCATTCGGCATCTGTCGACGCTCAACGGCTCGACGGCAGCCATGACGGCTGCGGCAGAAAGCCTCTTCAAAACCATTGACGAGCCGATTGAAGAGGATCCGGGCAGCACTAAGCTTGTCCAGTGCGCCGGCGCTGTCCGCTTTGAGCACGTGTCCTTCTCTTATCCAGAAAAAGACGAACCGGCCGTCAAGGACTTCACGCTTGACGTGAAGCCCGGAGAAATCATTGCACTTGTCGGCTCTTCCGGATCCGGCAAGTCGACGCTCATCAACTTGATTCCGCGCTTCTGGGCGCCGACATCCGGCGAAATTTATTTCGACGGCGTCGCGCAGAGCGAGCTGACGCTTAAAAGCCTGCGCAAGCACATCGGCCTGGTGAGTCAGGAAGTGGTGATTTTTGACGACACTATTGCCGCTAACATTGCCTACGGCTGTCAGGATTCCGTGACGCGTGAGCAGATCGAGGCGGCGGCAGAGGCGGCTGCGCTGACGGACTTCATTAAAGCGCTGCCGCAGGGCTTTGATACGCCGGTGGGTGCCAACGGAAGTCAGCTTTCAGGCGGCCAGCGGCAGCGCATTTCCATTGCGAGAGCTTTTCTGAAGAATGCGCCGATCATTCTGCTTGACGAGGCGACCAGCGCGCTCGATACGGAAAGCGAACGCCATATCCAGAAATCGATCGATACGCTCTTGAAAGGTCGCACGGCTTTCGTCGTGGCGCACCGCTTGTCCACCATCATTGACGCGGACCGCATCGTTGTGATGAAGAACGGCGAAATGAAGGAAATCGGCACGCATCAGGAACTGCTGGCCAAGCACGGCTTGTACGAGCATCTTTACAATCTTCAGTTCGAGTCCGCACGAGGACTCGATTGACCTCTGAGGCAACCGCATCATGGCTGTCAGCGTCTTCGACATGTTTCGGGTCGGCATCGGCCCTTCTTCCTCTCATACGGTCGGCCCCATGCGGGCGGGCAGCGCCTTTGTCAAGCAGCTCCGAACGAAGGGCCTTCTGGAGCAGACGGCCAGCGTGCGCGTCGAACTGATGGGGAGCCTTGCAGCCACAGGCCGAGGCCACGGAACCGATACGGCTGTGCAGCTCGGCCTTATGGGCGAAGCGCCGGAAACCTTTGATCCTGACAAGCTTCATGAAGCCATGGCACAGGTCAAGGCAGAGAAGCGGCTTTGCCTGGCTGGCGAGCATGAAGTCAGCTTTGATCCTGCTGCAGACATTCTTTTCCATGCGCAGAAGGTGCCTGCATTCCATACGAATGCCATGACGTTTGCGGCGCTCGATGCCGAGGGTGACACGCTCTATGAGCGCCGCTACTACTCTGTCGGCGGCGGCTTCATCGTCGCCGGCCGAGAGGACGATCCTGAAAAGCCTGTCGTGCCTGCGGCGGCGGAAGGCGGCGCTTTGCGTCCCTATCCCTATAAAACCGCTCGAGATCTTTTGGCCATGGCGGAAGACGCGCACATCTCCATTGCAGAGCTCATGATGCGCAATGAATCGGCCGTCATGCCTCGCGAAGAGGTGGAGGCCAAGCTCGACGCCATCTGGCGCGTCATGCACGATGCGGTGTCTCGCGGCTTCCGCCAGGAAGCTCCGTTGCCCGGACCGTTTGCAGTGGCTCGTCGAGCCAAGCGGCTGGCCGAAGAGCTCAAGACGCGTTCAGCTGAACGCGATCCGCTGGTTGTGCTCGACTGGGTGAATGCCTATGCGATTGCTGCCAGCGAAGAAAATGCAGCCGGCGGCCGCGTGGTGACTGCGCCGACGAACGGCGCGTCAGGCGTGATTCCGGCCGTCATTGAATACTACCTGCGGCATACGCCGAATCCGCATCAGGCAGGCGTGCGGGAAATTCTTCTGACGGCGGGCGCCATCGGCATTCTCTATAAGGAAAATGCCTCGATTTCAGGCGCCGAAGTCGGCTGCCAAGGCGAAGTCGGCGTTGCCTGTTCCATGGCTGCGGCAGGACTTTGCGCTGTGCTTGGCGGCGATATTCATCAGATTGAAAATGCTGCGGAGATTGCCATGGAGCACAACCTGGGGCTCACGTGCGATCCTGTAGCGGGACAAGTGCAGATTCCCTGCATCGAGCGCAATGCCGTTGCGGCGGTTGAGGCCATCAATGCGGCGCGCATGGCGCTTAACGGCAATGGCTCTCACTACGTCAGCCTCGACAAGGTCATCCGGACGATGTTAGAGACCGGACGCGATATGCAGAGCAAGTACAAGGAGACGAGCTTGGGCGGACTGGCCGTCAACATCGTCGAATGCTGAGGTTCAGCCGACTCAGAAGCCTGCCTGCTTGACATACCAGCAGACCGTTTGGAAAAGGCCGTCATCAAAGCAGATCGATGGCCGCCAGCCGAGCTCGCGCCGAATTTTGCCGGCGTTGAGCGCATAGCGGACATCGTGTCCGGGGCGGTCTGCAACATGCACAATCTGCGCCTCATACGGGCGGCCGTCCGGCCGAGGATGCACTTGATCGAGAATGCGGCAGAGCTGCCGGACATAGTCTTCGTTGGCGACTTCATTCCCTGCGCCGACGTTGTAGATTTCGCCCGGCGCGCCTTTGTCCAGCGCCAGCCGAATGGCAGCGCAGAAGTCTTCCGTATGGATCCAATCGCGGATTTGTCGGCCGGAGCCGTACAGAGGCAGCGGCTTTCCATGAAGCGCACGAAGGATCATGTTCGGGGTCAGCTTTTCCGGATACTGCCGCGGACCGTAGTTGTTGGTGCAGCGCATCGTGATGACGGGCAGACCGTAGGTTCGGAGATAGGCGCGGCCGAATTGATCGGCCGCCGCCTTGCTGGCGGAATAAGGGCTGCTGGGATCAAAGGGCGTCGTTTCCAGTGCCGGCGCGCTTTCGGGCGTCATCGAACCGTAGACTTCATCGGTGGAAATGTTGATGAAGCGGAAGGACGCTTGCTCAGAGGCCGGCAGCTTCATCCAGTAGTCTCGCGCCGCATCAAGCAGTGCAGTCGTCCCCAGGACATTTGTCGTCACAAAGACGTCCGGTCCGGCAATGGAGCGGTCGACATGGCTTTCAGCGGCGAAGTGAATGACGGCTCGCGGCCGGAAGCGCTTGAAGAGCTCTTCAAGAAGCGTGTGGCTGCAGATGCTGCCGTGCACGAATCGGCAGTCAGCATCTGAGGGCAGATCGCGAAGGTTCTGGAGGCTGCCGGCATAGGTCAGCGCGTCAAGGTTGACGATGCCTTCCTGGCGCTCGCTGAACCAGCGGAGAATGAAGTTGGAGCCGATGAAGCCGGCGCCGCCCGTGACGAGAAGCATGCTGAATCTGGACGAAGAATGGCGCAGTGTGCGCGAGGAATGCGTGTTCGGCGTCTCCTTCTGCCGCTTGAAAGGGTGGCTGGCTGGCACAGGACCGATACAATGACCCCGCCTAACATCACTTGGGGAGAAGGCGGTTCTTGCGGGAGCCGCTTGCTGCTGTGGAACAAATACTGATCAACTGTTCGCCGAGAGAAACGCGCGTCGCCATTTTAGATGACGGCGTTCTTGAGGACGTCTTCATCGAGCGCGCTTGCGCCCGCGGCTTTGTCGGCAACGTCTACTGGGGTCGCGTCGTCCGCGTGCTGCCCGGCATGCAGAGCGCCTTCATCGAGATCGGCCTTGAGCGCACGGCCTTTCTGCATGTGGCCGACATTGCGGCCGCGCACCTTCATGAACAGGGCGCTGCGGCAGTGAAGCCGATTGAATCGGTGCTTCATGAAGGACAGTACCTGATGGTGCAGGTGTCCAAGGATCCGATCGGCACAAAGGGTGCAAGGCTCACGACGACCATTTCGCTCGCCGGCCGAAAGCTCGTGTATCTCCCGGAAGATCCGCACATCGGCGTCTCGCAGCGCATTGAGGACGAAGCGCTTCGGGAGGCGCTTCGCGAGCGCGTTGCGGCCATGAAGCCTCAGAATGAAAAGGGCGGCTACATCATCCGTACGAGCGCTGAAGAAGGCGCAACGGATGAAGAGTTCCAAAACGACATGGCCTATCTGAAGCGCCTTTGGGCCGATATCCGCCGGCGCGCCGGCGAGTCGCTGAAGCCGACGCTGCTTTATCAGGATCTCTCGCTCGAGCAGCGCGTGCTTCGCGACATGGTCCATCAGGAGACGGCGAGCATCGAGGTCGATCGCGAAAAGGACTTCGAAGCGCTCAAGGCTTTTGCGGAGCGCTTCGTGCCGAGCGCGAGCGGCAAGCTCAAGATGAGCCGCGGCGATCGCCCGCTTTTTGAGCTCTTCGGCGTTGATGAAGAAATCGAGCGCGCGCTCGGCCGCCGCGTGAATCTTAAAAGCGGCGGCTATCTGGTCTTCGATCAGACGGAAGCCATGACGACGATCGACGTCAATACGGGCGCCTATGTCGGCAAGCGCGACTTCAGCGATACGGTCTTCAAGACTAATCTGGAGGCGGCGCAGACGATTGCGCGGCAGCTGCGCCTTCGCAATTTGGGCGGCATCATCATCGTCGACTTCATTGATATGACGAAGCCCGAGCACCGCGAGGCGGTGCTCGCCGAACTGCGCCGCGCCGTATCGACGGACCGCACGCGCATGACGGTGAGCGGCTTCACGGACTTGGGGCTGGTCGCGATGACGCGAAAGCGCACGCGCGAATCCTTGGCACACATGCTCTGCGAGCCCTGTCCGATCTGCGGCGGCAGAGGCGAGGTCAAGACCGCCCGCACCGTCTGCTACGACATCATGCGCGAGATTGTCCGCCTCTCCAAGCAGTATGTGGACATGAAGGAATATCGAATTCTGGCCAGCCAGCCGGTGGTCGATCTGCTGCTGGAAGACGAGTCCCCTGCGCTTGAATTGCTGCAGAGCGCCGTCGGCAAGCCCGTTCTGCTGGAAGTGGAAAGCGGCTACAGTCAGGAGCAGTGGGACGTCGTTCTGGCCTGATGCGTCAGAACGCCGCTTCCACAAAATAAGAGAGCAGAGGAGCACAAAGCCCATGGCCCGTCAGGCGGAAACTAGCTTTTATTGGTACGACTATGAAACCTTCGGCGTGAACAGCCGAGCGGATCGGCCGGCGCAGTTCGCCGGCCGGCGGACGACGCTTGACTTGGCGCCGATCGAGGAAGGCGAGGCTTTTTATGCCAAGCCGGCTCAGGACTGCCTGCCGAGTCCGGAGAGCTGCCTTCTCACTGGGATTACGCCGCAGCGCTGCGAAGCTGAGGGCCTGCCTGAGGCAGAATTCGCCGGCCGCATCTGGGATGCGCTCAACGAGCCCGGCACCGTCAGCATCGGCTACAACACGCTTGGCTTTGACGACGAAGTCTCCCGCTTTCTCTTCTGGCGCAATTTTCTTGATCCATACAGCCACAGCTGGGCGGCTGGGTGCTCGCGCTGGGATCTCTTTCCGGTCGTCTGCGCCGTGTGGGCGCTGCGCGGAAAGGGCATACGCTGGCCGCAATGGGAAGAGATCGATCCCGCGCAGTATCCGAAAGCGAAGGATCGCAAGGGGCCCTGCTTCAAGCTGGAGTTCCTCACGAAGGCCAACGGTATTTCGCATGGGCATGCGCATGATGCGCTGAGCGACGTCAACGCCACCATCGGCCTTGCGCAGCTGATCCGCGATGCGGAGCCGAAGCTTTGGGCCTGGGCGTTTCGCAACCGCACGGCTGAAGCCGTCCTCAAGGCGGCCGGCTCGGGTGCGCCTGTCGTCTGGGTGACGCCCAAGTACGGCATCGCCAACGGCTGCACGCGAATCGTGGCGGCGCTGGCCGTCAAAGGCAAGGAGCTCTATATGTGGGATCTGATGCACGATCCTGCAGAGCTTCTGCAGCTTTCCCGCGAAGAGCTTGCAGCCCGCCTTTTCCCCAATCGGGAAGCGCGCGCCGCAGGCGTCAAGCCGCTTCCTGTCAAGCGCATGAAGGCGAATGCGTCGCCCTTTGTCTGCGGCAGCATCCGCGTGCTCGACGAAGAGCGCGCCGTGCGCTACGGCATCAGCTTTGAGACGGTGCTGGAGAACCATCGGCGCTTTCGCGAAATCGTTCCGCAGATTCAGCCGCTCGTGCTTGATTGCGTCAGCGGCGAAGCCTTCCCCGCTGCGGAAGATGCCGATCTCGCTCTCTATGGCGGCGGCTTTCCGACGCCGGGCGACAAAGCGCTCTGCCGGCGCATCCGGACGCTTTCGCCGCAGGCGCTTGCGGCTGAAGCGACCGCGGGCAGGCTGGCCTTTGCTGATCCGCGCTACAGTGAGCTTCTCTTTCGATACCGTGCCCGCAACTGGCCTGAAACGCTTTCGTCCGCCGAGGCGGAGCGTTGGAAGGATCTCTGCCGGCGCCGCTTGATCGACGGCGAGCCGCCTTTCATGACTGTGAGCCGGTATTTTGAAGAGATTGACCGTCTGCAGGCGCTTCCGCAGTATGAGGATGAGGAAAGCGAAGCTATTTTGAGCAGCCTCTACGATTGGGGCGAACGCTTGGGTGAAGCCTGCGGCGGCTAAGGACAATACAGGCGCTGGCGCAAAGGCCGACGAGAGCGGCGGTGCTAAAGTCCCCTTCATGATGACGAAGGCGGAGCGCTTGGCGTTCTGCAAGAGGAGACTTAGACCATGGAAAAAGCCATCAAGATCGGCCTCGCATTCGGACTCAACGCGGTGCCGGCGCTGAAGATGAAGGCGTATGCCATCGGAGCTGGCGCAGAGAAGAGCCAGGCTGTTGACATTTTCGAAGAGCGCACCGAAATGAGCGCCGGCGCGCCGACGCCCCGCGTGGCGCTTGCCGACCGCAAGATCGCCTCGCTTCTGGCCGTGCAGGCGATGGAGGCGGCGGGCTGCGACGAGGCGATTCTTCCTGATGTGAAGATTCAGCCGTATCTCGCTGAAGTGCAGAAGGAAGTGCAGATTCCGGTTGTGCCCCTTTATGCCGGGCTGGCGGATCTTGCTGCTGCCGGCATCAAGAAAGTGGGGCTTCTCGGCTCGGCTGTGCCGACGGCATTTTTCCAGCGCGAGCTCGGCGATGCCGTTGCCATCGTAGAGCCGAGCGCCGAAGCGCTGGCAGATTTTGAAGAGATGCAGAATCCCGCCACCGGCATTCGCCGCCAGGGTCTGACGCCGGCCTTCGAGGACAAGATGCTGGCGGCTGGCCGCGCGCTGATGGCAGCCGGCGCAGAGCTTCTCATTCCCAACTGCACGCAGATGGCCGTTTATGCGGAAGAGCTGTCGGCCAAGGGGCTCAAGATCTGGAATGTGCTTCAGGATGCGGCGGTCCGCGCCGTGACGGCGCCGATGGCGCGCTTTCCCAAGCCGTTCAAGATCGGCATGATCGGCGGCCTCGGACCGGCGGCGACGGTAGATCTCTATGACAAGATCGTCAAGGCGACGCCGGCAAAGACCGACCAGGAGCACATCAAGGTCGTTGTGGAGCAGAACCCGCAGATTCCGGATCGTACGGCCTGTCTGCTTGAAGGCGGCGAAGATCCGACGCTTGCGCTCTTCAATTGCGCGGAGCGTCTCGAGAAGGATGGCTGCGATGCGCTCATCGTGCCCTGCAATACGGCGCATGCCTTCGTGCCCTATCTGGAGCGCCGCATCGGCATTCCCTTCATCAACATGCAGCAGACGGCGCTCGACGAAATCAAGGCCAAGCTCGGCAGCGACGCCCGCATCGGCCTGCTCGCCACGACAGGCACGGTGCGCACCGGCATTTACGCCGACAAGGCGAAGGCCATGGGCCTGCCCATGTTCACGCCCGACGAGGCGCATCAGAAGCGCGTGATGGCGGCGATCTACGGGCCGCAGGGCGCCAAAGCTGGCTTTACGGACGGCGTCTGCCGCGAGGATCTGCTGAGCGCTGCGGCGTATCTCGTAGAGACTTACGGCTGCAACTGCCTCATCCTCGGCTGCACGGAGCTGCCGCTCATTCTGGATGAGGACGATGCGTTCCTCGTGGCCGGAAAGACCGTGATGGTGATCGATCCGACGGCGGCGCTCGCCCGCCGCGTCGTCAAGACGGCCATGGCCGCCAACCGAGAGCGCGGCGTCTGCTGAAAGCGCCGCTGATGCGATGCGGCTGGCTGAGGCCAGTCGCTTCCTGATATGCCGGCATGGGCGGGACGGATGAGGAGCGCGCCTGCCCGCAGCCGGCATTTTTATGCGCAAGGAATCAAGCAAATGGAAAGCAAGACTTATGCGCCCATAGCGCCAATCAAAGTCGCCTTCATCGGACTCGGCGTTATGGGCTATCCGATGGCCGGACACCTCAAGCGGGCAGGACTCGATGTCTGCGTCTACAACCGAACGGCCGCCAAGGCGCAGAAATGGGTTGAGGAGTTCGGCGGGCGCTCGGCGCCGACGCCGAAGGACGCGGCAGAGGGCGCGAAGATCGTCTTTGCCTGCGTCGGCAATGACGACGATCTTCGCAGCGTCGTTCTGGGGGAGAGCGGTGCGCTGGCCGGCATGGCGCCGGGCGCGGTGTTCTGCGACCACACGACGGTGAGCGCAGCGGTTGAGCGCGAGCTGGCCGCCGAAGCGGAGAAGCGGGGCGTGAGCTACGTGGATGCGCCGGTCTCCGGCGGCCAGTCGGGGGCAGAGAAGGGCTGCCTCACGGTCTTTTATTCGGGCCCGGAGCTGGCCTGCAGCATCATTAAGCCTGTGCTTGCGTCCGCTTACGCGGCCAAAATCACTTATTTCGGCGAAGTCGGCGGCGGACAGCTCGCAAAGATGGTGAATCAGATCTGCCTAGCGGGCTGCGTGCAGGGCCTCGCCGAAGGGCTTGCCTTCGGCATGAACGCAGGGCTCGACATGGAGCGCCTGCTCGAGGCGCTTCAGGGCGGCGCCGCCTCGTCCTGGCAGATGGCCAATCGCGGCCGAACCATGGTGGAGGGGCGCTTCGACTTCGGCTTTGCCGTCGACTGGATGCGCAAGGACCTCAAAATTGCCATGGATGAAGCGAAGCGGAACGGCTCGGAGCTGCCGGTCGCATCGCTTGTCGACCGCTTCTATGCGGAGATTCAGGCGGCGGGCGGCCGCCGCTTTGATACGTCGAGCCTCATTGCGCGCCTGCCCCGCAAGGGCTTTGACGTGAAGAAGGCTGCCGGCGATTAGCCGGATCGTGCTGGACTTGAAGGGACGCGGCGCTGCTTAGGCTGAAGCCCGTTCGGCTTCAGACGCGGGGGCGCGCGTCCCTTTGTTAAAATCTGCCTTTATTTTCAGGGAGGAAAGCCTCTCTCCCTCAAGGCCGCACATCTCTCGGCGCGGCGCACAGACATTTAATTTGGAAAAGAACGCGATGAGCGACAACATGGATGCGGCTGCTGGCCGGCCGACGAACTTCATCCGAAACATCATTGAAGAAGACCTCGCGGCGGGGGCCAATCTTCCCCGCTGCTGGTGCGGGCATCCTGCGCCCTATTCGGAACAGCTCAAGAACGGAAGCCCCGACCCAGCCCGCATCCGCACCCGCTTTCCGCCGGAGCCCAACGGCTACCTGCATATCGGCCACGTCAAGAGCATCTGCCTCAACTTCGGCCTGGCGCGCGACTACGGCGGCTACTGCCACATGCGCTTCGACGATACGAATCCTGTGAAGGAAGATCAGGAGTACGTCGACGGCATTCTCGACAGCGTCCGCTGGCTCGGCTTCGACTGGGTGCACGGCAGCGAGACGGATCTCTATTACGCGAGCTCCTACTTTGAGTACATGTACGCGTTTGCCGAGCACCTCATCAAGACGGGCTACGCCTATGTGGACGAGCAGAGCGCGGACGAGATGCGCGAAAACCGCGGCACGCTGACGACGCCGGGCAAGGATTCGCCCTACCGCAGCCGCACGCCGGAAGAAAACCTCCGCATCTTCCGCGAGATGCGCGAAGGCAAGCATCCGGAAGGCTCCATGGTGCTGCGCGCCAAGATCGACATGGCGAGCCCCAACATCAATCTGCGCGATCCGGCGATCTACCGCATCCGCTTCGCAGAGCACCAGGCCACGGGCAACAAGTGGTGCATCTATCCGATGTACACGTTTGCGCATCCGATTGAGGACTCGCTCGAGAACATCACGCATTCCATCTGCACGCTGGAGTTCGAAGACCAGCGCGCCTTCTATGACTGGGCGCTCGAGCGCATTGTGCCGGTGCTCCGCACGCCGCAGTACGAAGAGGCCAAGTCGCTCGTGTCGGCGTTTGCCAAGGGAGAGGACGAACGCGGGCTGCCCTTCCTGGAAGCGGCTTATGCGCATCGCGCGAAGCTCGGGCGCAGCGAGCCGGAGCTCCAGATGGCGGCGCTTTTCGACGGCTGGAGCGAAGCGCATCCGCAGGCCGTCGGCGATGCGGGCGCCCGCGAGTTCTTCTCGCTTCTTGAAGCGCATCCGGAAAACTTCACGCCGCTCCTTCAGGCAGCGCTCTCTGACGTTGTCCGCAAGAATTTCTTCCTTCTCTCGCATCAGTACGAATTCAATCGCCTGAGCCTTACCTACGTGGTGCTCAGCAAGCGCAAGCTCATCCAGCTCGTGACGGAAAAGCGCGTTGACGGCTGGGACGATCCCCGCATGCCGACGATCGTCGGCCTGCGCCGCCGCGGCTATACGCCCGCGAGCCTGCAGCACTTTGCCGAGCGCTGCGGCGTTTCCCGCGCTGCCGGCGGCTGGATCGACTACTCCGTGCTTGAGGCCTCTCTGCGCGAAGATCTGGAAGCCCGCGCGCAGCGCCGCATGTCGGTGCTGCACCCGTTGAAGCTCATCATCGACAACTACCCCGAGGGGCAGTCCGAAGAGCTCGTCGCCGAAAACCATCCGCAGAAGCCGGAAATGGGCACGCGCACGCTCACCTTCTCGCGCGAGCTCTGGATCGAAGAAACGGACTTTGCTGAAGTGCCGCCGAAGGGCTTCCGCCGCCTGACGATTCCGGCGGACGGCTCTCCTGCCAAGCCGGTGCGCCTGCGCTACGGCTATGTGATCGTGCCGACCTCCGTCGAGAAGGACGCAAGCGGCCGCGTCACGGCCGTGCATGCGAACTATCTGCCGGAGACGAAGTCCGGCTCTGAGGGCGCTAATGCCGTCAAGACGAAGGCGACCATTCACTGGCTCGACGCCAAGACGGCTGTGCCGGCCGAGGTCCGCATCTACGACCGCCTCTTCAACGTGCCGCATCCGGATGCCGGCGAAGGCAGCTTCCTCGACTATCTGACGCCCAACTCCAAGCAGGTGCTTCAGGCCTATGTCGAGCCTTGCACGGCTGCGGCGGCGCCCGATGATAAGTTCCAGTTCGAGCGCTGCGGCTACTTCGTGGCGGACCGCGTGGATCATGCCCCGTCGCACCCTGTCTTCAACCTCTCCGTGGGGCTGAGGGACTCGTGGGGGAAGTAGCTTGAGAGAGTCAAGAAAGCTGTTGCTTTTCTTGACTTTCTAGTGCTTTTGGATGACCGGCCGCCGCAAATGGCTGTGTTATGATCACACGCGCAAGAACCCACGCGGTTCTGCGCCAAGCCGGCGGCTTCCTGCAAGCAACCTGTTCAGGGAGTTCATCTTCGCCGACCAGGGTTCATCCAATTTGCCCGAGGCATGCCGCCCTATGGCGGCTCTCGGAAAGCTCGGGCGTTCTCTTAGAAGGAAAATCGTCATCATGAAGAAGTTCATCGTTGCCGCCGCCGCTGCTCTCCTCGCTGTTGGCGCCGCTCAGGCTGCTACCTACAAGGACGGCACCTACACGGGTGAAGGCAAGGGCCGCGAATCCATGATTCAGGTCCAGGTCACCGTCGCTGGCGGCAAGATCTCCGACGTCAAGGTTGTCAAGCACGGCGAAACCGAGATGATCATCCAGGCTCCGATCGACACGATGCTCCCGGAAATCGTCAAGAAGAACGGCGTTGAAGGCGTTGACAGCGTCGGCGGCGCTACGCTCTCCTCCGAAGGCATCAAGGCTGCTGTGAAGGACGCCCTCTCGAAGGCCAAGTAATTCCAGCCGATAAGCCGAACTTTTTCAGTTCGGCGCTGCTGTAAGAAAAGGAGATCCGACAGCAAGCGGGTCTCCTTTTTTGTGCATTAACGATTCTGTCAGTTCAGTCAGCATGTCATTTCGCTTTGCGGCCGCTGCGTCCGCCATCCTTTGCGCCGCGCTATTGAGCGGCCCCTGCAGTGCAGAAAACGCTTCCGCCGAACCGCTGGCTTCGCCTTCTGCAGCCAGCGCGCCCGCTGCCAAGGAATATGAGGCGCAGTGGACGAACCTTCGCATGGGCACCATCATTACCGGAAAAGTCTTCAGCGAAACGCAGGAATCGGCTCGCCATTTAGCGTCGCTCGTGGATGAAGAGATCGCCCGCTATGACGACATGATGAGCGTGCATAAGGAAACGGCGCTCAACGAGGTAAACCGCCGCTCCGGCGAAAAGGTGCCGGTAACGCCGGAAATCGCCGAAATGACGAAGGAGGCGCTCGCCATTGCCGATTTGACGGACAGCGCATTCGAGCCCACGATCGGACCGGTCGTCAACTTGTGGAAGATCGGCTTCGGCGGAGATGCGGTGCCGAGCGACGCTGACATTCAGAAGGCGCTGCGCCTCGTCAATCACCGGAGCGTCGAGGTGACGGAGGAGAACGGGCAGTGGTTCATGAAGATCGGCGAAGGTCAGAACATCGATATGGGCGCCATCGCCAAAGGCTTCATCGGTCAGAAGCTTGCTGAATTTCTCAAGGCGCACGGCGCTTCGCATGCACTGCTTGACCTCGGCGGCAACGTTGTGGCTGTCGGCGAAAAGCAGCCTGGCAAGCCCTGGCGCATCGGTCTTCAGAGTCCCGATCAGGCGCGAGGCGCCTACTTTGCCGTCGTGAACGCCGCGGATGAAAGCGTCATTACGTCAGGCGCCTACGAGCGCAATTTTTCCAAGAACGGCAAAACGTACGGCCATATTCTGAGCGCCAAGACCGGCCGGCCGGTCGCGACGGATCTCTCGTCCGTCACGATCGTGGACAAGAACGGCGGACGCGCCGACGCGCTCTGCACAGCGCTCTTCGGCATGGGCTGGGATCGCGCGCAGGCCTTTCTCAAGGCGCATCCGGAAATTCGAGGCGCGATCCTGAGCGCAGATCTGAAGCGCCTCATGCTGAGCAAGGCGCTTGCGCCAGATGTTCAGATCGTCGATCCTTCCATTCAAGCAGTCGTCATCGAGTAGCGGTTTGCTATAACCATGAACCTGAGGGCGGCGGAGGCTCTGCGCTTCCGCCGTTTTTTGCACAGGGGCGCCTGACGCCCGCTCCTCCTTTCGCTTTTGCTCATGCCGGAACCTAAATTCGTCCATCTCCGCTTTCATTCCGAGTATTCGATTACGGACGGCATCGTTCGCATCGATCCGATCATTCATGCCGTGCTCGATCAAGGCGGCGTGGCGATCGGCATTTCAGACCTGATGAACATCTTCGGCGGCCTGCGCTTCTATACGCATGCGCTCGCTGCCGGGCTGAAGCCGATTTTGGGCTGCGACCTCAAAATCCGGAATCCTGCGGATGCGAAGAAGCCCTGGCGGCTCGGCGTGCTCTGCATGAATCACGAGGGCTATCACTCGCTTTGCGTGCTGCTGACGAAAGCCTGGCTGACGGATGACGATGCCTATCGCGGCCAGGTAGACATGGCCTGGTTTGAGAACGGCGGCGGCAGCGGGCTCATCTGCCTTACTGGCGGCACGGATGGAGAACTGGCTCGCCTCATCATCGGCAAGAAGCCCAAGGAAGCGCATGCGCTCGCTGAGCGCCTGAAGGCGCTCTTCGGCGATCGACTCTACGTGGAGCTTCAGCGTGCAGGCCGCCGGCATGACGAGTTCGCTGCGGCGTCGCTCGCGAACCTCGCTGTGGAGCATCAGATTCCTGTCGTCGCGACGCATCCGATCCAGTTCATCAACAAGGAAGACTTCGAGGCGCATGAAGTCCGCTGCGCCATTGCCGAAGGCTTCACGCTGCAGGATCCGCGCCGCTCGCGGCTCTTCTCGCCGGAGCAGTACTTGAAGAGCGAAGCGGAGATGTGCGAGCTCTTCGCCGACATTCCAGCCGCGATTGAAAACACGGTGGAGATTGCCAAGCGCTGCAATCTGGACGGCGTGCTCTCCAAGCCGCAGCTGCCGCTCTTCCCGACGCCGGACGGCATGTCTCTCGACGACTATATCGACAAGCTCGCCAAGGAAGGCCTGCAGCGCCGCCTCGACTTTCTCTATCCGGATCCGAAGGTGCAGGCGGAAAAGCGGCCGGCCTATGACAAGCGTCTCGAGTACGAGCTCGGCATCATCAAAGGGATGAAGTTCCCCGGCTACTTCCTTATCGTGCAGGACTTCATCAACTGGTCGAAGCGAAACGGCATTCCGGTGGGACCGGGACGCGGCTCCGGCGCCGGCTCGCTTGTTGCGTATTCTCTGGGCATTACGGACTTGGATCCGCTGAAGTTCGACCTCCTTTTCGAACGCTTCCTCAATCCGGAGCGCGTGTCGATGCCTGACTTCGACGTCGACTTCTGCCAGTTCAACCGCGACCGCACGATTGAGTACGTGAAGCAGACCTACGGCGTGGACGCCGTGAGTCAGATTGCAACGTTCGGCACGCTCGGCGCGAAGGCCGTCGTGCGCGACGTCGGCCGCGCGCTGGATGTGCCCTACATGAAGACGGATGCGCTTTCGAAGCTTATCCCGCAGCAGCCCGGCAAGAACATCACGCTCGCCGATGCCCTCAACGAGGTGCCTGAATTCAAGGAAGCCATCGAAAAGGACGACGAATATAAGGAAATCCTTCGCTTGGCCAAGCCGCTCGAGGGCCTGACGAGAAACCTGGGCATGCATGCCGGCGGCGTGCTCATCGCGCCGGGCAAGCTGACGGACTTCTGCCCGCTCTACAACCCGGACGGCCGCCTGGAGAACACCATCAGCCAGTTCGACAAGAAGGACGTTGAGAATGTCGGCCTCGTGAAGTTCGACTTCCTGGGCCTGACGACGCTTTCCATTCTGGCCAAGGCGGTGGAGTACATCGACAAGCTGCATCCGGGCGAGAAGTTTGAGCTTGACCGCATCCCGATTGACGACGAGCCGACGTATAAGCTCTTCCAGGAAGCCAGAACCGTTGCCGTCTTCCAGTTTGAATCCGACGGCATGCGCACGCTCCTCAAGCAGGCCAAGCCCGATCGCCTGGAAGACCTGGTGGCCTTGAACGCGCTCTATCGTCCGGGTCCGATGGACCTCATTCCCTCCTTCATCGCTCGAAAGTTCGGCCGCGAGAAGGTCGAGTATCTCGATCCGCGCATGGAGCCGGTGCTCCGCGAGACCTACGGCATCATGGTCTATCAGGAGCAGGTGATGCGCGTGGCGCAGGTCGTCGGCGGCTATTCGCTAGGCGGCGCCGATCTGCTTCGCCGCGCCATGGGCAAGAAGAATGTGGAGGAGATGAAGCGGCAGCGCGCCGTCTTCATCAAGGGCGCCGGCGAGCGCGGCGTCTCCGAATCGGTGGCGACGGAAATCTTCGACTTGATGGAGAAGTTCGCGGGCTACGGCTTCAACAAGTCGCATGCGGCCGCCTACTCGTACGTCGCCTATCAGACGGCCTACCTCAAGGTTCACCACACGGCATCGTTCATCGCCGCCAACTTGTGCATGGTGATGGATGACGGCGACAAGATGCGCCTCTTCATCAACGATGCGGCGGAAAACGGCGTGGCGCTCCTGATGCCCGACATCAATCAGAGCGAATGGTTCTTCTCCGTGCCTGACGAGCACCATATCCGCTTCGGCCTCGGCGGCATCAAAGGCGTCAGCCGCGCCGTTGTCGACGAGCTCGTCAAAGCGCGCGAAGAGGGCGGTCCCTTCACGGACATCTTCGACTTTGCTGCACGAGTGCCGGGCCTCAATGCCAAATTCTTCGAGGGCTTCATCAAGGCAGGCGCCTTTGATTCCATTGATCCGGACCGCGGCAAGCTGTTCGGCAACATCGGTCAGGCGCTGGGCGCCGCGCAGTCCCTCAAGCAGAATGCCGGCCAGGACAGTCTTTTTGCGGAGCCGGGGCAGACGGAGAAGATTGTGAGCTGGGTGGACGCGCCCTCGTGGAGCGAACGCCGCAAGCTGGCCGAGGAAAAGAGCATTCTCGGCTTTTGGCTCACGGGCCATATGTTCGATCAGTACCGCGAAGAGCTCCGCCGCTTTACGAGCAATACGCTCGCATCTCTGCAGCCGAGTCGCGATCCGGTGAAGCTCGCAGGCATCGTGACGGGCATTCGGCAGATCCAAGGCAAAAAGGGCCGCTTCGGCGTCGTGACGATCGACGACGGCACGACAGCAGTGGAAGTGATGTGCTTTTCGAAGCCTTGGGAGCGCTATCGTCGGGAAATCAAAGTGGATGAAGTGGCCTGCGTGACGGGCAAGGTCCGCTACGACGAATATGCGAAGAGGATGTCTGTGACGCTCGAAGAATTCACCACCATTGATGAATTCCGACGGCAGGCTGCTTCCTACATGCTGATTGAGCTCAAGTCAGGTTGCCGAAGCAAAACGCTGAAGGACGTGGCGGAGATTCTCAAAGCCAATGCATCGCCGGACGGCCTTGGCGTTCGGCTTCGGGTGTCCAGCGCGGATGCTGCGGGCGAAATTTTGGCTTCGACTCAAATCAAAAGCTTGGAGGCCATTCAGCCTCAGCTGAGAAGCATTTCTGCCGTCAGGAATGTGACGGTGGTCTATTAAGCGCTGGCTGCGGACTTCAAAGCAGCAAAGGCCGCTTTCGAAGGAAAGCGGCCTTTGTTTTCAGCAGAAAGGACGTAGCGTCAGAAATTACTGCTTCTTAGGCTCAAGGCCGTCGAGGTTGTCGACGCCTTCTTTGGATTCCACATTGAGATTGGCTTCTGCTTGGCCGCTCTGCCAATAATCAGCGTTCGTGATGCCGAGCTTTTCCGGGTGGAAAACCGGATTGATGCCGAGACGGCGCTGCATTTCATAGTCCTTCAGCGCTTGGAAGGCCGGCTTCTGCAGGAGCAGGATGGCAATGAGGTTGAGCCAGGCCATGGTGCCCACGCCAATGTCGGCCATGGTCCAGATGAAGGTTGAAGCCTTGAGGGCGCCGAAGGCGACGGTGCAGAGGAAGACCGCTTTCACGATCACGATGATGAAGGGCTTTCGGATCGTGCGGTTGATGTAGGCGGCGTTCGTCTCGGCCATGTAGTAGTAGCCGAGAATGGTGGTGAAGGCAAAGAAGAAGATCGCAACGGCAATGAACGGGCCGCCGAGGCCGGGCATCAGCTGATCAATGGCGGACTGCGTGTAGACCGGACCGGCTTCAACGCCCTTCATGCCTTCGTAATAGACGGTGCCGTCAGGGCCGATGATGTTGTAGCAGCCCGTCATCAGAATCATGAAGCCCGTGGCCGTGCAGACGAAGAGCGTGTCGATGTAGATCGAGAATGCCTGCACGAGGCCCTGCTTGGCCGGGTGAGAGACGGCGGCGGCCGAAGAGGCGTGCGGGCCCGTGCCCTGACCGGCTTCATTGGAATAAATGCCGCGCTTCACGCCCCAGGAGACGGCGGAGCCGAGAATGCCGCCGAGAACGGAATCCATGCCGAAGGCGCTTCTGAAGATCATCGAGAAGACATCAGGAATCTGCTGCCAGTTGACGCCGACGATGATGAGCGCAATGACGATGTAGGCCTGCGCCATGAAGGGCACGATGATGCTCGTGAACTGCGCAAGGCGCTTGAGGCCGCCGAAGATGACGAAGCAGAGAATCGACGTGACGATTGCAGAGCTGATCGTGGCGTCGATGCCGAAGGCTTCCGACCAGGCGTCAGCAATGGCATTGCTCTGCACGCCCGGGCAGAAGATGCAGGAAGCGAGGATCGTCACGATCGCGAAGATCCAGGCATAGGGCTTGCAGCGAAGGCCTTTTTCAATGTAGAAGGCCGGGCCGCCTCGGTACTGATCTTCAATGCGCTCCTTGTAGATCTGGCCGAGCGTGGATTCGACGAAGGCCGAGGAGGCGCCTAAAAAGGCGACGGCCCACATCCAGAAAAGCGCGCCTGGGCCGCCGTAGCAGATGGCGGTGGCGACGCCGGCGATGTTGCCCGTGCCGACGCGGCCGGCGAGCGTCATGGTCAGCGCCTGAAAGCTCGAAAGGCCGATTTCGCCTTCGCGCCGCTGGAAGATGAGGCGCCACATTTCGGGCACCATGCGAAGCTGCACAAAGCGGGAGCGAAGAGAAAAGAAGAGGCCGGCGAGCAGGCAGAGGCCGACCAGAGGCGGCGCCCAGATGATGCCGTTGAGCGTATTGATGAAGTCTTCCATGGCGGGAGCTTCCTAGTAAAAGTGGTGAGAAAGGACGATGCAGAAAGCCCGAGCCATGCAGTGCGCAGCGAAGGGAAATCGTCGTCAGCAGGGGAAATGGTAAAAGAAAGGGCCGCCTGTTTGCACAGGCGGCCCTTTCAGCCGATTCAGTTAGGCGAATCGCACAGTCAGCCGCAGCAGATTTCAGCCGGCAGCCTGAGCGTCTTTCTGAGCTTTGGCGGCGGCGCGTTCAGCGAAAACCGCTTCCCAGCGCTTCACCTGCTTCAGTACCTGCTCGGGAGCCGTGCCGCCGAGATGGTTGCGCGCCTTGACGGAGCCTTCGA
>CAJKSP010000028.1 GCA_905202595.1 uncultured Sutterella sp. | reverse complement strand
CCAGGAACCGACCTTCCGCAAGGAATGGAAAGATGCCAACGCAGAACTTGCCGAACTCGACAAGATCATTTTTCAGGACGCGCAGAAAAACGGCCGGGCGCTGCCGCCCGGCTTTCATCAGCTCGCGCCCGATGCGTCTCAGCCGCGAGATTTGCAGCGGTTGACGGTACGGTTGGCAAGCCACCAGCCTGGCTGACCGCCTCGAGTACGGCCCGGCTTGGGGGTGTACTTGAAATACAGCTCGAACTGTTCATAGAGGCGCTGCCGCACCGGCTCAAATTCATCCTTTCCGGCCACGACCCAAAGCGATCCCGTCGGCGCGAAGCGGTTGTCATAAACCTTCCAGCCGTGCGCTTTGAAGAGTTGGAACATATAGGCATCCTGCTCCAGAATCCGGCGCCTCTGCTCCGGCTCCAGCGTCGCAAAGTAGTAGTCGTTGACTGTACTGAGATCTTCTGAAGGCGATGCATCGGCATCCGCCTTAATTGACGGTTCCGCCACTCTGTTCTCAAGACCCTCAGCCGACCGGCTTTGCACACAGTTCGCTGATTCCTGCTCCGCAGCTGGTGCAGCCTGCTTGCTCGGTGCATCCGCCTCGACTGCAGTGCCAATCGCCGCATGCTGAAGTGACGCTGGAACGTCTGCTTCCGACGGCTTTTCCATGCCTTTCAGGCCAGCGGCTTCATGCGAATCCCCAGCCTCCTGAACTGGCGCCTCGGGAACAGCGTCCTCAGCCTGGCCCAGAGGAGCCTCTGCTGCTTTCTGCGTTTTTGCTGTTTGAACAAACGTGATTGAAGACGATTTTGCTGGCGCTGGAGCGGGACCCGCGACCCCATAAGACTCATCGCCAACATCCAAGTCGAAAGCGTCAAGCGCCTCCTCGCGCAGCAGCTCTGCCGCCCGAGCACGAACGCGGTCGAGCAATTCCGATGAAACCGCTTTGTCCTCTTCCTTGCCGAAATTGGGCTTGATGCCATGCTCGGCAAGTTCAGCGCAGACGCGGTCCATCGCCTCCTTCGGATGCCGATAGTACTCGCCGCCGCGGATGCGCACGAATGTCCAGCCGCTTCGCTCAAGAACGGCCTGCCGCTCCATGTCTTCGATGATTTTTTTGGAGTCGCTGTGGTACCGGTCCCCATCGCATTCGAGCGCAACGGCGCGATCGCCATCGCGGACCACGAAATCCAAGCGATAGCTGCCTACAGAATGCTGCGGCTCAATCTGATAGCCGCGGGACAATAAATCGCGCGAAACATCCTTCTCAAAGGGCGACTCGACGCGGTGGGACACTGCCTCAATGGCTTCTTCTACCCCCTCGGGATGACGAACATGATTGAGAAGCCTGCGCCGAATATCATCGGCGGCCACATCGGCATCCGGATCGAAGGAATGAACCACCCAAAGCTGATCCCGAGCTCGAGACACGGCCACGTTGTAGCGCTTCTTCGTGCTGTTGCCGACGCCGTCGCCTTCCCTGCGCATCAGCTTGTCCGGATCGGTTCGCGACTGCACGAGCGACAGGAAGATCACATCGCGCTCGTCGCCCTGAAAGTTGGCGGAGATGCCGACCGAAAGGCGTCTGGCTTCGTACTCCTTAGCCGGAATCGCCGCTTTGAGGAGGCTTTCGATAAGAGCCACCTGACCTTGATTCTGGCCGGAGAACATGGAAATGACGCCGAAAGTTTTGCCGGCGTACTCCGGCTGCTCGATGCAGCTTCTGACAAGCGCCACGATGGCAGCGGCCTCGGCACGGTTCATGTCTTTTTCGTCGCGCCAACCGTTCACTCGGTACGACACCAGGTGCGGCCGAATCGGAACATTGGACATGTCGCGCAGCGGAATGATCTTGCCGTCGTATGAAAGATGATTCGAAAACTCGATGATTTCCTTCGCGCAGCGGAAGTGTTCGCGCAGCATCACCGGCATGCTGATCGTCTTGACAATGTCGTAGAGCGAAGCCTTCTCGTCATAAATATTCGCGTTGCAGATATTAGCGCTCACCAAATACATGCTCTGCAGCTTTGCCACATCTTCGGTCTTCATCCCGATGCCCATCGGGCTGACCTGCTGATCGTCGCCGACCACCACAATGCGCTTGCCCATATAGAGCACGGCGAGCGACGTCAAATCTGATTGACTAGCCTCATCAACGATGATGACGTCAAAGCGCTCCTTCGGATTAAGCGTCGTCAGCGCGCGCTGCGTCGTCATCACCCAGACCGGCACCGCTGACTGGCACTGCTTGGCCTGACGGCGCGCTTCATTCTGCAGTCGAGCAGCACGCTTGCCCGTGCCCTTGCCGATCTTGGTCACCAAGCTCATCCAACCGGTCAGGTTTTGAACCAAATTAGGCTGTGCGTCCAGACGTTCAGCCAGATGCAGCCAAGCCCGCGTTGCGGCCAGCTCAGCGCTCGCTTGCCGGAATTTTGAGGCCAGTTCAACGGATTTACGCTGCAATGCGTCGTAATCGTCTTTGTAGAAGACGCGCACCATATCGGCGACGCTACGCCAGTGAAGCGCGCTCCAGACTTGTGCCGGCACGCCAGGCTGCGTCCAGCCTTCCCTTCTCGAGCGGATCGCCTGCGCCCACGCCGGCGCATGAAGAGCAAGCTGCTTAAGCAGCTCGTCTCGACGCGCCTTCACCGGCAGAAGTGCGCGCAAGCGGACGAGCTCAGCGAGCGCCTCAGCGTATCCGTCTGCGTTCTTAAGCACATTCGCCGCAAGCGCCTCGACAGCCTGCGACGGCAGGCTGCCGTCGGGCGGCGTAAGGGGGAGCACAAGTGCGTCCCTGTGTTCATTGAGACTCCGTTCTTGTTCGAGCATCGACAAATGCGAAGCAACAGGCAGAAGCACGCTTTGCGTCTTCTCCCACACCGCATCGCGCCAGCACTCATTTGCCGAAAGCTCGTCGACGCCGAAAAATTTTTGGACATCGACGCCCATCTCCTTGAGCATATCGAGAACGGGCTTGCCAGCATCTGCCCACCAAGTCAGCGCCTCCTCAAGCCGCTTGATGAACTTGGGCATTTCAATCTCGGGGCGTTCGCCCAGTGAGGCGAATGCCCGACCGCCGGCTGCGCCGATGCGTTCGTCCCAAGCCTGAGCCATCTCCGCACAGAGGCGCTGCCAGGAAATGTGATCGACCACCGCTTTGAAAGCGCTGCTGTCGGCCGGCGCTTGGCCGTTGACGGCGACTTTCGCCATGATGCCTCGAAGCCGCGCAGCTTCAGCTCGGTGGAAAAGGCGCATCTTGAGCGGCACCGTGCCGTCGGGCGCATTGGCAATGAACCAATCTGCCGCCTCCTTGACTTCCTTGGCATCAGCGTCCTCAGCCAGAACAACGTCGGGACGATCGGCCGTCTGGCTTCGTTCGACAGCGGCTTTGACGAAGCCTTTCGCCTGCTCGGCAAACTTCTTCCAAGGCGTCTGGCCGTATTCAGACGACGTCATGCCGTCGATCTGCGCCAGCCGAACCCACTCGGGACAAGCGCCTTTGGAGGCTTCTGCGGCCAAATCAAAATGCTTAAGTCCCTCATGAGAGACGCGCAGCTCGGCGCCGCCCACAGAGAACGTCACGCCATGGCGGTCCGTCGAGGCATTGACCGACGACTGTTCGAGCGCTTCGTCGAAATCCTTTTTGTCCGCGATCCAATTCCTGACGGCATCCACCGCCGGCAGACTCGCCGGATCAGGCAGCCAGCGCTCCAATTCAGCCTCGTCGGACGCCGTGAGCTCGCCGTTCGTGCGATAGAGCGCCTCAAGCTCGCTGCGCTCGAGCCCGAGCGTTTCTTCCGAGACGGCATCGGGCAGCACATCCTTGCATGCCGACTCCTTCTCTTTGAGCCAATGCGCCCACTCGGAGAGCGAGTGCTCCTGCCCCAGGAAAGACACCGTTCTGCATTCAGCGTCGCGCACGGCGTAGAGCTTATGCCGCACGTCTGCTAGATCCTGCATGATGCGCCGGCGAGCCTCAGTCTGAAATTGATTGCGCTGGCGCAGCGCCATAGCCCCAAAATCGGGGCGTTCAATGGTCGAACAAATGCCGTCGACTGCCCGGCGAAGATCCTGCGCCGCAGAACTAGTCTGTGTATCAAGCAGCGTCACGCAAAGGGGCTGAATTTCTGGGGGCAGCTTGTCGCGCAGCACCGAAAGCGCCTTGTCAGTTGCGCTCGTCACCAGTACGCGCTGCCCCTGCGCCAGCATGCTACCGAGCAGATTCGCAATGGTATGCGTCTTGCCAGTTCCCGGAGGACCTTGCACGAGAACCGCATCAGCTCGAGCGACCTTGCGAGCGATGTCGAGCTGATCCTGATTGGCCGGCAAGGCTAGAAGCACGTCCGACGATTCTCCGCCCATGCGCGCAATGCGGGCTTCCGGACTGTCGTCCTCTTCTGGATCTGCGTTGCCTATCCGTTCGCCGTCGGCATAACCGCAAAGGAGATGACGCATTGGCGAAGGCAGGCTGGCTCCCTCGTCGATCTGCGCTTGGATTTTGTCGACGGCATCCTTGACGCCGTTGGGGAGCTCCGTCAGGAAGAGAATCGGCCGCGGGAAAAAGAGAAAGCGCGTCGCCTCGTTGTAGCCGTGCTCGTCGTAGGCATCCTGCCAAGCGCAAGAGGTCGAAAGGCTCGCGGCCAATCCGGACAGCAGCTCTTTAAGCCGCTCGCCATCTAAAAGATCAATCCCCGTTTCCTCGAGCGTTTTGCGCAAGGCCGGAACCGCTTCGAGCGCGAAGTCGTCGTCAGCATGGCGCAGCACTTCGCTGGCGACTTGCGTGACGACATCCTCGGTCAATTGCACGCGCATGACGGGCTTCGCGCCGGTCACCGCATCCATCTCAAGCTGCACGCGCTGCAGCAACACCGGATATTCGACTTCGCCGTCTGCAGACCGCACGAAGCCATTGCAAAGAAAGCATCCTTTTTGAAAGCCTTCTCGATCCAGCGTCGACTTCCACTCATAGAGTCGTGTGTAAAGGTGATGGGCTTGACTGTAGCGGAAATATGTTTGCTGCCAGGCCTGTCGATTCGACACCCACGTCCGCCAGGCCTCGAGGCGCAACTCGTCGTCTTCAAAATTTTCCTTCTTTTTCACCGCCTTCCCGTCAGCGTCGATGCGTTGCTCTTCCGGCGGCAATGCCTCCCATTCTTCCTTGGAATAGTCGACGAATTGAAAGGCTTGATGCTTCGCCTCGCTTTTCGGATCCTGCCAGCCATCCGTCACCCAATCGACCAGCGGCTCGGTAGGCGACGGACAAGCCGGCAGATCCGGCCGCTCGACGCTCAGAATCAGATCGTCGCCCGTCATGCTCACAAATACACCGGGCAGATTCGCCTCGCGTATCGGGTTTAGATCCATTGCCTGCCCGGCATCCTGGTACCGAGTCTTGACCTTGCTTCGAAGAGCCGTGAACTCTTTAAGGAAGCTAAAAAATTGTTTAGCGGCTATGCGGCTTTCCTGATCCTGCGGGTTGGTCGTAGCGGTCATTTTGTGCAAATGAGGAAGGCGAAAAATCGAATTCCGACAACTATATTCCCTCTCAGAGCCGTTTTATGACGCAGGCAGCCTGCTACGAAACACGCATTGCGTCTACTTCCTCCTGAGGCCGTCTCTGTCGCACAGCCGTAAACAATACGGACATTGACCACAGCACCGCTGTCTTCCGTCATGAGAGAACCGCGCAAAAAATTGAGGTCCTGAACAACTCGTTCAGAACCTCAAAAAAGTCAGACGGCACAGATCTGCTGTCTCCCAGCAACGCACGGGAGCGTGCGGTCAAGAAGATTATTTCGCGACCTTCACGAGCTCCACGTCAAAGACGAGCGTTGCATACGGGGGAATCACGCCCGGATAGCCGCGAGCGCCGTAAGCCAGGTTGTAGGGAATCGTGAGCTTGCGCTTGCCGCCCACCTTCATCCCGGCGATGCCCTGCTCCCAGCCGGCAATCACCATGCCGGCGCCGAGCGGGAACTCAATGGGCTCGCCGCGCGGAATGGACGAATCAAAGATCGAGCCGTCCGTGAGCTTGCCCGTATAGTGCACGCTCACATTCATGCCGGGACGTGCCTCTTCGCCCGTACCGACTTCAACCTCTTCGATCTCAAGCTCGCCGGGCTGCGGAATTTCCTCAACGCCGAGAAGCTCCACCTCAAATTCAAGCGTCGCATTGGGCGGAATGACGCCGCCCGCACCGTACTCGCCGTAGCCGTATTCCGGGGCGATGACGAGCTTGCGCTTGCCGCCCACCTTCATGCCCGCGAAGCCTTCATCCCAGCCGCGAATCACCTGACCCGCGCCGAGGTTGAATTCGAAGGGCTCGCCGCGCGTCACACTGGAGTCAAAAACAGTTCCGTCGGCAAGCTTGCCGGTGTAGTGCACGCGAATGCGCATGCCCTTCTTCGCTTCGGGGCCGTCGCCCACCACAATATCCGTAATCTGCAAGGGTTCGGTCATTTGGATCCTTCCTATCAGCCGCCGGAAGACGGCCAGAACTTATTCGATGCCCCGTATCTTGCCGATTCGCGAACACTCGCGCAAGGCGAGCCCGGCGTTTCGATGCGTTCTGCCGCTGCAGCGGCGCGGCGGGCGGATTGATCGCCAGCGCCGAACCGCAGAAATGCAGAAGCAAACCGACCCGATCATCGTTATCCTTCTCGCCCTGCCCGCTTTTGTTTTGGGCAGATCTCCCAAGCGTCGGCGAGCCTCGAACGCCACGGCGCTTGCTTTCCGCACACCTCAAATGACCGCCCCCAACATTCGCCGCCCTGTCGATGCTTCTGCCGTCGTCATCTGCACCATCCTGAGCTTCGTCTGGGCCGTACAGCAAATTGCCATCAAACTCGCCATTCCGGATGTGGACTCGCTCCTGCAGGTCGGGCTCCGTTCGCTTGTCGCCGCCGTCGTGCTCTACGGCCTGAACCGCTGCTGGCTCCAAGAGTCCTGGATCCGCGTGCGCGCCATTGACATCATCAAAGTCGGCGGCGCCTTTGCCGGCGAATTCTTCTTTCTCGCGCTAGCGCTCCGACTGACGATGGCCGCGCATGCATCGGTGCTCTTGTACACGGCGCCGCTTTTCGCCGCAATCGGCATTTCAGCGACCATTGCCGAAGAGCGGCTCGGCAGGCGCCAATGGGCGGGGCTCGCCATGGCCTTCATCGGCATTGCCGTCGCCTTTCTCTATCCGGTGCTCTCGGCAGGCCTGCCGCACGGCAATTTGTGGTGGCTCGGCGACTTGTTCGGCCTGATGGCAGGCATGAGCTGGGGGCTTTGCACCATCGCGTTGAGAACGACCCGCTTTGCAGAAGCGCCGCCGTCGCAAATGCTCTTCTGGCAGCTTTTCGTCGGCGGCATCATCATCCTGCCTGCCGCAGCGCTTCTCGGCCAAACGCATTTCGAGCCGACTGCTACAGCTTGGACGAGCCTCGCCTTCCAAACCTTCGGCGTCTCCATCGCAAGCTACATCGTCTGGTGCGCGATGCTTCGCCGCTATCTAGTCGCTCGACTCGGCGTGCTCCTCTTTTTGAGCCCGCTCTTCGGCGTCATCCTCGGCGTCGTCGTTCTTCACGAAACGCTCGAGCCCTGCTTCTTCGTCGGTTCAGTGCTTGTCCTTGCCGGACTTGCTGCCGTGCAAAGCGGTCGGTGACGAGCACGAGCGGCGCCGCAAAGCGCCGCTCAAGCGCTGAATCGAAACGGGAATCGACCCATCAAAAGCGCTCGGCCTGGCCGACGCCGAGCCGCTTCCTGAATGCCGCCCGATCAAGCGGCAAGCAACAGTCCGGCGTGCGAAAGCAAGCGCCGGACCGCCCGTCTCTATGCTGCGGCCTGCACCGCATTGTGATGGATGAGAAGCGAACGATAGATGGAGAAGATCGTCCAGAGCCGCTTTTCTTCAAAGTCGAAGCCCGCCTGATGATGGCCCGCGTCGAGCTTGGAGCCGACGACGATGTAGGCGCCCTTGCCGCCGTGCGCCTGCACGCGCTTGATGAGGATCGTCGCGTCGTCGCTGCCGTTGAAGTTCATCGTCGGCGAAACCTTGTCGACGTAAGGCGCATTCTTCGCCGCTTCGGCGGCAATCGCCTGCAGATCCGCATCGGGAATGAAGTCCACAGCCTCGCCCATGACCTCGTGGGACGCCTGAACGCCGTACATCGCCGCCGCGCCCGCCACGCGCTCAAGCGCCTCTTCGAACATGGCTCGATTGATCTTTTCGTTCTCGCCGCGGACTTCGACCTGCATTTCAGCGGTCGAGGGCACAACGTTGCGGCCTTCGCCCGCGCGGAGCACGCCGACATTGACGCGCGTCATGCCTTCGCCGTGGCGCGGAAGCGCCATGAGGCCGAGCGAAGCCGTGGCAGCCGCGAGAAGCGCATTGCGGCCCACTTCCGGCTGCATGCCCGCGTGCGAAGGCTTCCCCTGGAACTTGAAGTCGACCTTGGTGGTGCAGAGAAACTTTTCGGGCGCCGTCACGACTTCGCCGCCCGGAATGTCGCAGCCGATATGAATGCAGTAGAGCTCGTCGACGTCGTCAAGAATGCCGCTCTCCGCCATCGGACGCCCGCCGCGCGAGCCTTCTTCGCCCGGCTCGAAGCAGAGCTTGATCGTGCCGCAGAGCTTGTCGGCGTTGGCGGCAATCCACTTGGCGATGCCTAGCATCACGGCCTGATGGCCGTCGTGGCCGCAGGCATGCATGTAGCCCGGACGGCGGCTCGCATAGCCGCCCTGATTGGGCCGGTGGGCAGGATCAGCGGTCTCTGAAACGCAGACGCAGTCGAGCTCGCAGCGAAAGGCCGTCACCGGCCCCGGACGGCCGGTCTTCCAGATGCCCACGACGCCCGTGACGCCGTCGAGCCGATCGAGAACAGCCGGCGAAACGCCTTTCTTCTTGGCGTCTTCGAGCGCTTCAGCAACCTGCTTCTTCACGGCGCCGCGGATGAACTTTTCATTCATCACCTCGCGCCCGCAGCGCACTTCAAAGCCGAGCGACGACAAGCGCTCGACGGCGCGGGCGCTCGAAACGAACTCCGACCAGCCGGGCTCCGGCCATTGATGGATCTCTTCGCGCTCGGCGACAAGCTCAGCCTCTGAAACCGGCTCCTTGAATGCGTCCGTCATGATCAAACTCCCAAAAACGCTGCGCCGGCAGTCCGCTGAGCAAATCCAAGCGCATCGCCGGCATTGAATAGTGAAAGTATGGCACCAACTTCATCTTCGCGATAAGATTCTTCACTTGAAGATATTTAGTCTGATTCTCCCTCGAATGCCTGCTTCACCCCCTTCCTCCTGCGCCGCATCCGCCCGCCGTCGCGCCTTCGGCACGCTTCTCGCCGCCTCGGCCGCCATCCTCTGGGGCACGACGGGCACGGCTCAGACGTTCATTACCGGTGGCCTGCCGCCGGTGTGGCTCGGCGCGCTTCGGATTGCCGTCGCGGCACTCTTCTTCGCCGCGCTTCTCGGCGCGCAGCGGCTGCGCCGTGGGCATGCTGCGGAAGCGCAGCAAACCGACGGCGTAGCTCGAGGCAGCGCAGCGAACGTTCTCAGGCTCTCGCTTCTTTCCGGATTGGCCATCGGCTGCTACAACCTCCTCTTCTTCGCCGGCGTGAAGGCGGCGGGAATTGCCGTCGGCACTTCGCTCGTCATCGGAAGCGCACCTATCTGGGCCGGCCTCATTCAAAGCCTGCAGCTGCGCCGCCTGCCCCGAGCGCTCTGGTGCGCGGGCGTCGCCGCAGCGGCCGCAGGACTCGCCGCCATGGCAGTCTCGCAGAACGCCGCATCGGCAGCACCCTTTGGCCTTGCTGCAAGCACCGGCGGCTTCGCGCTCTGCCTCGGCGCTGGGCTGAGCTACGCGCTCTATGCGATCTTCTCAAAGCCGCTCGTCGAAGCAAGCAGCCCTCTTGCCGCGAGCGCTTATACCTTTGCGGCAGCGCTCATCGTGACAGCAGCGGCCGCCTTCGCGATCGAAGGCATTCCCCGCGTCACCCCTGACGATGCGCTCATCGTTCTCTATCTCGGATTCATCGTCACCGGCGCCGCGTATCTTCTCTTCACCACAGGCCTGCAGCGGATCTCTGCCGCCACGGGCGTCGCCGCAACGCTCATCGAGCCTGCCACCGCCTTTGTGCTGGCCGTCACCGTCGCGGGCGAACCCTTCTCTGCTGCGGGCTGCTTCGGCTTTCTCGCGATTCTTGCGGGACTGACGCTCATTCTCAAGGCTGAGACAAACCGCCGAGAAGAAGCCTAGCCGCAAGGTGATTCTGTGCTTTTCCTCATCCGCTTCAGAAAAACGGGTGCTAAGTTGAACTCAGCTTCCAGCAGCGCCGGAGGTCTGAAAAACCCATCGAGCGCACGCACTCGAAATGGAGAAAACGATGCCCCAAGAGCAAAGCGCCGTGCAGACGGCGCAGACTGTTCCAACATCAACCAAGGACTTTCCGCTTCGACGCCAGGCCCGCGCCCTCACGGCCGAACAGGCGCTTGAGGTTGCAGACGCCGCCGACTACGCCGTCCTCTCGACGTGCGACCTTGACGGCAACCCGTACGGCGTGCCGGTGTCGCCCGTTCGCGAAGGCGATCATCTCTACTTTCATGCGACGGGTCTTCCCGGCGGACGCAAAGCTGCAAACCTCGGCATGAATCCGCGAGCGAGCCTCGTCTTCGTCGGGAAGGCGACGACGCTGCCGAAGTGGTATTCCATCGACTTCGCCAGCACGGTGATGCAGGGCACGGCCGCACCCGTTGAAAGCGAAGCGGAAAAGGCGCATGCCTTTGCGCTTCTTCTGAAGCGCTACGCCCCGGAGAACAGCGCCGAGCGCAACCAGGTGCAGATGAAGGTGCGCGGCCCCTACGCCGCCGTCTGGAAGTTCCAGATCGAGCGCGTGACGGGCAAAGCCCGAGGCGCCGCCAAGTGGGAGGCCGGGAAGAGCCTCGGCGAAGTGCAGGACATGGGGCCCTCGGCCTGGCTCGTCGGCGTGCCGGACTAGCAACCGAACGGCCAACGCGCGCTCGCGCTCGGGGCCTCTCCTCCTATTGCGGATGCAGCGGCCTCGCCTTCGCCGCCGGCGTCTCCTGCCAGTCGCCGCGGCGCCAAACAAGCCAGGCGCCGAAACCCAGCACGGCGCCGTAGACCGTATCGGCTGTCCAGATGAGCGCAATGTTCGATGTTGCCGACGTGATGAAGGCGGTGTAGGCCGCGTAAACGGCCGCAGCCGCCAGCGAAAGCCGGAAGGCCGCCTTGGCAAAGCCCATCGCGCCCAGAATCGAAAAGTAATGGAAGCACGGCAGCGTCGCCGTATAGCTCGCGAGCATGACCCAGAGCGCGGGCTTCGCCTCGCTGATCACCTCGGGCAGATCGGTGAAGAACCCGAGCGTCGTCGAGGGCGCTGCGGCAAAGAGCGCCACGAAGGGCAGCATGCAGGCCAAGGAGAGGAGCATTCCCTTCTTTGCTACGGCGTCAATGGGCGCAAAGCGCTTCGCGCCGTAGAGATTGGCCGCAATCGAGCCGCAGGTCGAGCCGAAGGCGTGCACGAAGAGGAAGACGAGGGAGCCGAGCTGGCGCACGACATTGGAAATGGCAAGCGCTCGCGGACTCACATGCTCCGTCATTGAAAAGAAGTAGAGCCACACGGCAAAGGCAATGGCCTCCTGTAGCATCAGCCAGCGGCCGAGCTTGAAAATGCGCTTCTGAATAGCGCTCTGCCAGCGCCAGGCCGAAAGGCCGAGCGCGAGTCCGAATCGCTTCGCGTCATGGCGAACTGCCATATAGAGGACGAGAAACGCAAAGCAGGCCGCCTCCGCCAGCGCAGAGGCAATGGCTGCGCCTGCAATGCCCATCTCAGGGAAGGGACCGGCGCCGAAGATGAGGAGGTAGTTGAGGATGCAGTTCGCCGCAACCGTGACGCCCGAGCTCCAGGCGAGGATCCTTGTCGAGAGAATGGCGACGTAGAAGGCGCGGATGAGAATGCAGAGATAGGCGAAGGGGAGCCCGAGCGAGCGCCACCAGGCATAGCTCGCCGCAGCCCGCTGAACGTCCGGGCTGAGAATGATCGCCTCCATGAGGGGTGCGGCGGCGGCCGTCATCGCTGCGCAGAGAAGAAGGCCTAGCCCAACCAGCGTCATGGCGCTCTGCCGGAAGACGACGCCGACCGCTTCCCGGTCTCCCGCGCCGTTTGCACGGGCCATGAGCGACTGCGCGCCCACGGAAAAGCCGTAGCCCTGCATGAGGACGATCAGAAAGACGATGCCGCCGATCGCAGAAGCGCCGAGCTCCACCTCGCCGTAGCGCCCGAGAAAGACCGCATCGGTCATGCCGACGAGCTGCTCTAAGAGCAGGCTCGCCAGCATGGGAAGCGCTGTGCGAAGAATGACGCGCGCCGAATCGGGCGCGCCGCTTCCGCTGAGGCTTTGAGTTTCGCTGTGGCTCATGGAATCGCTTTTTTCCTGCGCGGCGGACGCAACGCCGCAGAAAGTGCGGCGCGCCCGCAGCGCCTAAGGTGAAAAGCTTAGCGCAGCGAACGAAGAAAAAAGAGCCGCCGCTTTCCGAATAGAGAAAAGCGGCGGCTCTTCATCAAGGGACTTCAAGCGCCGAGGCGCTCAGGCCCGGCGCTTTCGCGCATCAGTCTTCGCGCTCGATCTCCGGCTGCTCCCAAACGCGCACGCGCGGCAGCGCCTTCGTCCATTTTTCGACCTTCACGAGGCTCGAGTTCGCGACGTTGCCGTTCGCGAGCTTTGAGGACGGAATGTCGATCGTGAGCACGTTGTCGCACCCGTGCACGTCAAGCGAGCCTTCTTCGCCCGGCTCTTCCGGATCAAACCAGGCGCCGTGGCGCACGACGACAACATCAGGACGCACGCGGTCGGTGACGACTGCGGCGGCAAGGACCGAGCCGCGGCGGCTCGACACCTTGACGATGTCGCCCGAGACGACGCCGATCTTCTTCGCCGCATCCGGATGAATCCAGCAGGGCTCGCGGTCTTCGGCATCGGCGTAGTTGTGGCTCTCGGAGCTGTCGAGCTGCGAGTGCAGGCGGTAGCGGCTCTTCGACGTGAGAAGCGCAAACGGATAGTCTTCGGCGAGCTTGCCGCCGAGCCACTCCGTCGGCTCGAGCCACGTCGGATGCGCCGGGCAGTCGGCATAGCCGTAGGACTCGATCTTCTTCGAGAAGATTTCGATCTTGCCCGATTCAGTGCCGAGCGGATTCACGATCGGGTTCTTGCGGAAGTCGCCGAGGTAGTTGTAGCGGCGAGCCTCTTCGGTCACCGGGAACCAGACGTAGCCTGCGCGCCAGAACTCCTCGAAGCTCGGCATTTCGTAGCCGTTCGTCTTCGCTTCAGCGCGCGCGGCATCGTAGAAGCGGCGCACCCAGCCCATTTCATCGAGGCCTTCGGTGTAGTCCTTCTCAAAGCCCATCTCATGCGCCACCATGCGCCAAATTTCATAGTCGGACTTGGACTCGTACTGCGGCAGAATCGCCTGCTGCATGGCAACGTAGCCGAGGTTCGAGTAGGAGCCGACCGACGTGATGTCGTTGCGCTCAAGGCTCGTGCAAGCCGGCAGCACAATATCCGCATGGCGAGCGGAGGCCGTCCACATGCTGTCGCAGACAATGGTGGTCTCAGGACGCTTCCAGGCCTTCAGGAGCCCGTTCGTGTCCTCCTGCTGCGCAAAGGGATTGCCGCCCGACCAGACGACGAGCTTGATGTCCGGATACGTGATCTTCGTGCCGTTGTAGTCGATCGTCTTGCCCGGATTGAGGAAGCACTCGGTGAAGCGCGCCAGCGGAATCGACACGAGGCTCGTGCCTTCCCACTTGAGGCCCTTGTCGCCGCCCTTCGGATTGGCGGAGATGCCGGGCAGCGCCGGCGCTTCGGAGGTCGCCGCGCCGCCGTTCGAGTAGTGGTAGGTGAAGCCGAAGCCGCCGCCCGGCAGGCCGATCTGGCCGAGCATCGCCGAGAGGACGACCATCATCCAGTGGACCTGCTCGCCGTGCTCGGCGCGCTGGATGCCCCAGCCGCCCATGAGCATCGTGCGCTTGGCCTGCATCTCGAACGCCAGGGACTCGATCGCCTTGGCGTCGACGCCGCAGATCTTCGACGCCCATTCCGGCGTCTTCGGCGTGCCGTCCTGCTCGCCCATGAGGTAGGCGCGGAAGGCTTCAAAGCCCACCGTGTACTTGCGCAGGAATTCGTGATCCGCCTTGCCCGACTTCTCGAGCGCATAGGCCATGCCGAGCATCATCGCCACGTCCGTGCCCGGACGCGGCGCGATCCAGCGCGCGTTCTTGCCGAAGAATTCGGCGGTGTCGGGCTTGAGCGGATTCACCGCCACGACCGGAATGCCCTTCGCCTTGACGGCGCGGAAGCCTTCGGCGTTTTCGTGAATGGTCGTCGCCCAGTCGATGTCGTTCGTGATGAGCGGATCAGCGCCCCAGAGAACGATGAGCTCAGTCTTGTCGCAGATGAGGTCCCAGGACGTGACCTGCTCGTAGACGCCGTTCGATCCGATCACATAAGGCAGAATCACCTGCGCGCAACCGGTCGAATAGTCGCCGAGGCCGCCCGTGAAGCCGCCCGCCAGATTGAGCACGCGCCCGAGGAGGTTGCGCGCATTGCCCACGGCGCCCGGCGACATCCAGCCGTAGGAGCCGCCGTAGATTGACGTCGGACCATAGGTGTCGCGCACGCGCTTGATTTCATCGGCGACGAGCTTGGCGGCTTTCTCCCAGGAGACGCGGACGAAGGGCTCGCTGCCGCGGCCGCTGCCGCCGGCCTTGTAGCCGCGCTCGAGCCAGCTCTTCCTCACCATCGGATAGCGGATGCGGGCGCGGTTGTAGGGCTGCTGCGCAAAGGCCTGCAGCTGAAGCGACGGCGAATGATCCTTTTCAAAGGGCTCGATGCGCTGGATGCGGCCGCCCTTGACGCAGACGCGGCCGATGCCCCAATGGGACGCATTCATGACGACGCCCTCGTCGAGCGTGGAGCGGCCCGGCTCGAAGGTCTTCGAGAGCGCGAGGTCGGGCGCGCCCGGCAGGGGCGCGCCGACTTCAACGCCGCCTTTGAGGAAATGCGGCTTGCCGAGAGAAGCCTCGTCGGCAGGGGCGCCCTTTTTGGAGCGAGCGGCAGCCTGCGAGGCAGGGATGACGGCCGCGCCCGCGAGAGCGCCGGCCGCCTTGAAGAGATTGCGGCGGGAAGTATTCATAGCAAAAAAATCCTGATGAAAAGCTGTGCTGGCGTGAATGAGCAGACGAACGCAAGGCCTACATGGGCTTGGCGTGCTCCTGCAGCCACTTGAACATCAGCGCGTTGTTGCCGCGGCGCGTGTGGCCGGTGCGGCCGCCGCGAACCGGCAGCTGGCTTGCCCACTGATTGGCCGTGAAATGCACGGGCTTGGGCGCCGCGTGGCAGGACGAACAGGCATCGAGCTCGCGCGCTTCGCCCTTCTTCCAAAGTCCCTTCAGATCGCTCGTGAGGCTCTTCGCAGGAACCCAGCCCGTTGCAGTGGCTCGCTGCCAGACATTGCCCTGCACCGTCTTTTCTCCCGCCTTGGGATCGAGCTTCACGGCGCCCTCTTCGTCAAAGGACGCGTATTCGATGCGCAGGCCCGCTTCCTTGAAGATCTGGCTCGGATATTCCTTCAGAGCCCAGCCGGACACTTCAATGCGAGCCTGGCCGTCCTTCTTCTCGAGAACCTTGATGGGCGTAGCCGGCGCCAGCGTGCCGAGGTAGCCGCTTGAGGGCTTGGCATGCACCTCGATCTGCGCGTCGGAATACTGCACGCCCGCAGCAGACGCCGCCAAAGGCGCCGCCGCAAAGACGCTCGCAAGCGCAAAAAGCGTAGTGCGAAAAGCTGTCATAGGAAGATTCCTCCTCTCAATTGATCATGCCTTCCTGCGGCCGAACGCAGCCGCAAAGAGGGGCTTTTAGCGTTCTAGCCTCCTCTGCGCGCAGCATCACCTCCGCTGACCCTCAAACCTCAAGAAAAGTTGTAACTGACAAAATTTCCGCTATAGCCTCCTGGAATAGCGCGCTTCGCATCATCTGCTGAGCTATTCCCGACGCCTTCGGCTTCGGATTTTTCATCGCATTCATGTGATTAATGCCTGCTGCCCCTTGTTCAAAGTGCAGTTCGTCCGCTCTGCTGCGGATGACGAACAGTTCAAGAGCAACAGGATCTTGTTAACAAGCCCGTCTTCTTTAGGTGTAAACACCTACCTTTTTCACGGCTATCAAATCCATAAGGCCTCTTTAATAAGCAAGCTCGCGCACGAATGCTGCCGGATTGTTCCGCGAAGGCGCCTCTCTCCCGGAACACGGCCAATATGACGAAACGATGAACGGGGCATGAAATTTGCGCCGAGCTTGCGAATTCTCAGCATCTGAAGCTGAGCGCCTGGAAAGCCGCCGAAATCTCCCGGCCGCGGCGGGATAATGAAATAAAGAGGAAGCTCTCCGCCGAAGACATTGCATTCTTCGCCTCCGGCGCCGCTCTTCGCTTCCCCGCAGCGCCGATCCGACTGCAGCCTCTGCTGCCGCCGGAGGTTGGCGTACACATGCCAGAGAAAGCAATAAAAGGAGATCCACGCCTCATGGCCGCCGACATTCAAGACAAGATGAACGCTCCTGAAGAAGAAGCGAATCCCAAAGCCGCCGCATTGACGAAGGAAGCCCCGGCGGCTGAAGCGGCGCAGGCTTTACCCGCTTCGGCGGCTGAGACGGCTCCTGCTGCCGCCGCGGCTGTGGCCGCTCCCGCAGCGCCAGCTCTGCCGCAAGCCGAAGCGCCGAAGGACGAACCTGCCCCCTCCGAGCCCGCAAAGCCCTTGCGCGCAGCGCGCAGCCGCGCAGCAGCCGCAGCCGAAGCGGCAAAGCCCCTGCCCGAAGCGGCTGCCGAGAACGCTCCCGCAGAAGGCGCATCGGCAGTGAAGGCGCCTAAGCGCGCCAAAGCCGCCAAGCAGCCGAAGGCCTCCAAGGCTTCGAAGACGCCCAAAGCCTCCAAAGCCGCCAAGTCATCCAAGGCCAAATCTGCCAAGGGCAAGACCGCAGGCGCAGACGATCTGCCGCCGCCGCTGCCCCCTGTCGAGCCTGACACCCCGCTTTCGGATCCGCGCCTCTACATCAACCGCGAGCTCAATTGGATCGAATTCGACCGCAAGGTGCTTGACGAAGCCTGCAACGACGCGCTGCCGCTCCTCGAGCAGCTGAAGTTCCTTTCGATCTTCTACAACAACCTCGACGAATTCTTCATGGTTCGCGTCGCGAACATCTTCAAGCAGTTCAATGCCGGCGCCTCGTCGACCTCGGCCGATGCGCTCGCGCCCGCCAAGCAGCTCGCTGAGATCCGCCGCCGCGTCCTCGCAATGCTCGCCCGCGCGCAGAACCACTGGAAGAATGCGCTCCTTCCTTCGCTCGACGACAAGGGCGTGCACATCCTGCGCTGGCGCGATCTCAACGACAAGCAGCGCACCTTCCTCGAGGGCTACTTCGACAACGAGATCTACCCGATCCTCACGCCGCAGGCGATCGACGCGGGCCACCCCTTCCCGACGATCTCCAATACGACGCTTTCGTTCCTGATTGAGCTCGAGTCGCTCGAGACGGGCGACGCCCGCTACGCGCGCCTCAAGTGCCCGAACAACATGCCGCGCTTCATCTTTGTGCCGCGCGGCAAGGAATCAGGCTACGCCGAGCTCGGCATCAGCCAGGGCGGCCGCGACACGGACATCATCCTGCTCGAGGACCTCATCCGCGAGAACCTCTCGAAGCTCTTCCCGGGCCACCGCGTCCTGCAGTCGGCGCTTTTCCGCATCACGCGCAACACCGACATCGAAATTGAAGAGGACGAAGCCGACGACCTCCTCTCCGCCGTGAAGGACTTCGTCGACCAGCGCCGATTCGGCGACGTCATCCGCCTCGAGATTGAGCAGAGCGCGGACGGTCCGCTTCTGGCTTTCCTCACCGAAAAGCTCGGGCTTCTTCCCTTCCAGGTCTACCGGATCAAGGGACCGCTCGCGATGTCGGAATTCATGCCGCTTGCCTTCCTCGACCGTCCGCATCTGAAGGACCCGTCCTACAAAGGCCTCGATCCGGCATGGATCGCCGCTGGCAATGTTTTTGAAGTGGTGAAGGCGCATGACGTGCTCCTCTACCACCCCTATGAAAGCTTCAACGGCGTGCTCGAGTTCATCCGCCGCGCGTCGCTCGATCCGCAGGTGGTCGCGATCAAGCAGACGCTCTACCGCTGCGGCAACAACAGCCCGATCGTCGCCGCCCTCATCGACGCGCGCAAGCGCGGCAAGCAGGTCACGGCTGTGGTCGAGCTCAAGGCCCGCTTCGACGAGGAGCGCAACATCAACTGGGCCGAAGAGATGGAAAAGCAGGGCGTCAACATCGTCTACGGCTTTGCCGGCCTCAAGATCCACGCGAAGGTCTGCCTCGTCGTGCGCCGCGAACCCGAAGGCATGGTGCGCTACGTCCACATCAGCACCGGCAACTACAACCCGGGCACCGCCAAGATCTACACGGACTTTGCGCTCTTCACGTCGAACCCGAAGATCTGCGCCGACGCGAGCGACCTCTTCAACGTGATGACGGGCTATTCGAACCGCACGTCTTACCGCGAGCTCGTCGTGTCGCCGCACTCGACCCGCAATACGATCATTGAGGCGATCGAGCGCGAAATTGCGCACAAGAAGGCCGGCCGTCCGGCTGAGATTGAGTTCAAGTGCAATCAGCTCGTCGACCGCCAGATCATTGAAGCGCTCTACCGCGCCAGCCGCGCCGGCGTCAAGGTGCAGCTCCTCGTGCGCGGCATCTGCTGCCTGCGTCCGGGACTGCCCGGCATCTCGGAGAACATCCGCGTGACGAGCATCGTCGGCACCTTCCTCGAGCATGCCCGCGCCTACTGGTTCCTCAACGGCGGCAGCCCCTACCTCCTCATCGGCTCGGCCGACCTCATGCCGCGCAACCTCGACGGCCGCATTGAAGTGCTCGTGCCGGTGCTCGACAAGAGCATCCGCGACCGCATCAAGGCGACGCTCGACCTGCAGTTCGCCGACAACTGCCAGTGCTGGGAAATGCAGAGCGACGGCCGCTACAAGCGGCTGCAGGCGCCGGCCCGCGGACGCCGCGTCAACAGCCAGATGATCCTGGCGAAGAATTTCGGCTTCGTGCCGGCCGCAAAGCTCGAGAAGGCTGAAAAAGCCGCTCAGGAGAGCTGACGAGCCCTCGCCGCCCGGACCTCGGAAGGGTCAGCCCTTCCAACCCGGGCGAATCTTCCAGAAGCCGCTTCAGACTGCGCTGAAGCGGCTTTTTTGCGCCTGCGCCCTGTCGGCAGCCCCGATTTGTTGCCGGCCGGCATCAGCTTTTCCCAACGCCCCGACGAATCCGCCGGCTTCATGCTGAGGCCGACGGCGCCGGCTCGGCCCAAGCAGCCCGAATCCCCGCAGCAATTGCGGGTTGCCCCCAATCGATCGCCCTTTAACCGGCAGCTGCATGCCGACCTCGCTGCCGAGAGCAGGCCGGCATTAACGAGTTGCTAACATCTATTTGATTTATATGATTTTTCATCATTAATTTCGACTTTTCCCAAGGCGCATTTCATCCGGCAGCAGGCCTCTCAGGCATGCCGCATCGGCGGCGGCTTCATCAGCTTTTTTAGTGGGAATTCCTGACTCTGCAGTCCCCTCAAGCAGGTACTTGCAGTGCGGGAAACACCCACCCCTAAGCTCTCCACCCGTGAAGCCGCCGCTCGTTCTTCTGAGCGGCCCATGTTTCGATCAGAGGAAAAAATGTCCAAGGAATTCTCCCGCCGCGCATTTCTGCGCAGCACGCTCGCTGGCGGCGCGTCTCTCGCTGCAGTCGCCGCCCCGAACGCATTCGCTGCTTCCGGCATCTATAAGCCCGGCACTTACTCCGCCAAGGCTTCCGGCATCGGCGGCGACGTCATCGTCACGATGACGTTCGACGCCAACAAGATCACCGACGTCGTGCTCGACGTTTCGCACGAAACGCCGACGATCGGCCAGGCGGCTGCCGGCACGCTGAAGAAGTCCCTCCTCGCAGCGCAGAGCGCGCAGATCGACGGCGTCTCGGGCGCTTCGATCACGTCGAAGGCCGTGATGCAGGCTGCGGGCAAGTGCATTGCGCAGGCCAAGGGCGAAATTCCTGTTGAAGTGATTACGAAGGGCGGCGAAGAAGCCGCTGACGACGGCGACTGGCTCGGCAAGGCCCCCGAAATCGCTGAAAAGGACATCGCCGCCACCTACGACACCGACATTCTCGTCATCGGCTGCGGCACGGGCGGCATGTTCGCCGTAGCCTCTGCCGCCGAAGCCGGCGGCAAGGTGATCGGCATCGACCGCTTCCCGGTGGGCACGGGCGTCCGCGAGGACCTCGGCGCCATCGATTCGCGCTACCAGAAGGCCTGGGGCACGAAGATCGACAAGTTCGACTTCATCGCCATGGCGACGAAGTATGCGGGCGGCCGCATCTCGCAGCGCCTCGTGAAGCGCTGGGCCGATGAATCGGGCGCCGTGATCGACTGGCTCGGCGACCGCCTCCAGGAGCGCGGCATCGAGCTCTTCCACGAATCCGGCGACAAGGGCGACAACACCCGCTACAAGCACTATGCCATCGGCCACTCGCCGCGCCTGCCTGAAAAGGACGGCAAGGTGACGCTCGGCATCAGCCAGGTTCTGCAGGACTATGCCGTGAAGAAGGGCGCGCGCTTCGACTTCCAGACGAAGATGGTCAAGCTCGAGAAGAAGAACGGCCGCGTCACGGGCTGCATCGCCGAAAACGCCGACGGCAAGTTTGTGCGCTACAACGCCAAGAAGGGCGTCGTGGTGGCGACCGGCGGCTACGCGCGGAACTTCAAGATGCTTGAAGCGCTCCAGCCCTGGAACCTGCGCGTCATCGGCCGCAGCGGCGCCATGCCCGGCGCCCGCGGCGACGGCATCCGCGCCTGCCTCTGGGTCGGCGCCAAGATGGACGAAACGCACTCGATGATGAAGTTCGACCGCTGCGCCCTCCGTCCGGATCAGAAGCCCGGCGTCGAGACCGTGGAGTCCGGCGACAGCGGCTTCTTCTGGATGGGCTCGCAGCCCTGGCTCAAGGTTGACGCCAACGGCAAGCGCTTCATGAACGAGTCGGGCACGTACGAAAACGTGCTTCACGCGGCCGAAGGCCTCCCGGGCCACTGCCACTACACGATCTTCGACTCGAACTGGGTGAAGTACGCCGAAGCGTTCAAGATGCACGGCTGCTCGCGCATGTTCCCGTTCGAAAACGGCGCCGACCCCAACATCTCCTGGAAGATCGTTCAGGACCGCATGCTGCCGGATCTGGTCGAGAAGGGCTTCGTTCAGAAGGCCGACACGATTGAAGAGCTCGCTCAGAAGCTCGGCCTGCCCGTCGAGCAGCTCAAGGCCACGGTCGCGCGCAACAACGAGCTCTACCGCAAGGGCGAAGACGTCGACTTCGGCAAGGAGAAGCACCGCCTCTCCGCCATCGACAAGCCGCCCTTCTACGGTGCGAAGAACACCGGCTGGATGCTCTGCACGATGGACGGCATCAAGATCGACGAAAACATGAACGCGCTTGACGAGGACTGCAAGCCGATCCCGGGCCTCTACGTCATCGGCAACGACAGCGGCAGCTACTTCGCGAGCGAATACCCGAACCTCGCGACCGGCATGGCCTGCGGCCGCACCGTCACGTTCGGCCGCCTTGTGGGCCTCGCGCTCGCCAAGGCCTGATGCAGCACCGCATCTCCCAAGCGCCGGCAGCCCTGTCTTCCCGCTAGGACGACTGCCGGCGGCCGGCCGGCTGACCCCAGCCGGCCGTTTTCCCAGCGTCCGCTCCGGCAGCCTCTTGGCGGCGCGGACGCCGTCAACCCTCAAAAAAAGGAACTCAGCCTCATGAAGCTTCGCATCCTCGCTCTGGCCACCGCAGCTGCGCTGGCCTCGAGCGCCGCTCTTGCTTCGAACGTCGAACTCTACGGCGTGCTCGACTACGCGCTCACCTGGCAGCAGAAGGACCGCATCAGCGGCGAAAATGCCGGCAGCGTCTCGATGACCTCGGGCCAGTACATCGGCTCGCGCTTCGGCATCAAGGGCGAAGAAGAACTCAGCAGCGGCCTCAAGGTGGGCTTCGTGCTCGAAAACGGCTTTGACGACGGCACCGGCACGATGAGCCAGGGCGGCCGCCTCTTCGGCCGCGATGCGCGCCTCTACCTCGACGGCGACTTCGGCTACCTCTCCTTCGGCCGCATGGGCTCGATGGTCGGCGGCAACGGCCCGTACGCCCGCTTCGGCCACGTCGTGAGCCCGTTCTCCTGCGGCTGGGGCGACATCGGCGGCCACCTGCAGGTCGTCTCGCTCGGCTACGAATTCATCGACAACGCCATCGCCTACACATCCCCGAAGTTCGCCGGCTTCGACGCAACCGTGCAGTACTCGTTCGGCTCCGACACGCAGACCTACGCCGCGGATGCCCGCGAAGGCTCTTCGTCGGTCGAGCGCATAGCCAGCGCCGCCGTCCGCTACCAGAATGACGCGCTGATGGTCGCCGCCGGCATCGAAAGCATCAACTACGCGCAGCCCGAAGCCGACAAGAACCATCTCGACGATGCGTTTTCCTGGAACCTCGGCGCGAACTACAACGCCGGCTGGGCCAAGTTCTACTTCTACGGCCAGATCTTCGAAAACTACGCGAAGGCCGCCAAGACGACCACGTTCTCGCTGCCCGGCGGCGTGGACGGCTACGGCGTCAACGTCGGCGTCGACGTGCCCGCCTTCGGCGGCACGGCCAAGTTAGGCATCGGCTACGGCGACTTCGAAGGCAGCCGCGAGTCGAATCTCACTATGAAGACCTGGCAGACCGCAGTGGGCTACACCTACTCGCTCAGCCGCCGCACGACGCTCTATACGGCCGCGAGCTGGATCAAGTCCGACTACTCGGCCGACTACGAAGCCGATCACGACTCTGCGGTCGACGACGTCTACGCCGCGACGCTCGGCATCGTGCATAAGTTCTAACGCGTTCCAGCGCGTCTAGAAGACAAGCTTCCGCCCGCCGACGCTTCTCCAGACGGGCGGCCATTGGAAAAGCCAGCAGGCTTCACGCCTGCTGGCTTCTTTTCATGCCATGAGCGGCAGCGCCCTCAGGTCGCTACGCGCCGCCCGACCGGAATGATGAAGCGGCCGACGCCGGCCGTGCAGAGGCCTTCATCGTCGGTCAGTCTCATCTCGTTGATGAGAAGCGCCTTCCCGCGCACGAAGAAGCCGAGCTCATGGAGGAGCCGGAAGGCCGGGTGTTCGCCTCGTCTGATGTCTTCCATGCTGAAGGCGCCCTCGAGGTCGCAGAAGTGATAGACGAAGGCCTTGCCGAACTCGATGCGCTCAACGACGCCGTTGTCGGGCAGGCGATGCTTTTCAGCAATGGCCGCCGGCACGGCAAGCCCCCAGTGCAGCGCCTCTTCGCCCTCGGCTGCGTCATGACCGACCGTCATCGCCGACTTCGTGACAGGCGTCCAGGCGCTCCAGGCTTTGAAGAGCTCCCCAATGCGCTTGTCCCGCAAAAAGTCCTGGCTGCTCGTGTGCGGCAGAAACCAGTAGGGCGGCATGTCCCGGACTTCCCAGTCGACAGGATTCTCGCGGCGCGCCGCATACCACTGGCGCAGGCGCCGGTGCTCCTCGACGAGCCCCTGCAGGCGCTCTGCATGCACTTCAAGCTCCGCAGCCTTTCGATCCAGCTGCTCGAACGCCTCGGCGGCATTCGTCGCAAGCATGCCGTTCATTTCCTTGACGGTGACGCCGTAGTTGCGGAGCCGCATGTATTCGATGATGCGCGCGGACTGGTCGAACGGATAGTAGCGGTACCCGCCTTCGCGCTGCCGAACGCTGAGCAGCCCCTGGTCTTCGTAATGCTTGAGATAGTCGGCGGTGATGCCAAGATATCTGGCAAAGTCGCCGATTCGGTAGTGCTTGAGTTCATGATTCTTCTGCATGCGCACCCCACCGTCAGAAACCCCCGCAGGCGGCCAAAAAGCACAACAGCCTGACGGGCGCCGCTTTGTGCGGCGGCCTGATTTTCAGGGAGTTCGACGGCGCCGTCAAGTTAAGCGGCTCGCCGGCGGCAGGCCGCAGAGCGCCGATGCCGGCCGCTCCAAAGGTCCCGAGAGAGAGCCGGAACTGTCCCGGCCCCAGGCGCTCTGCGCACCGCCGGGAAACCAGCCATAATCACGTGCTCTCCCTCCCCCCAAAAAAAAGACTCTCATGACACGCGCCACTTTTCTTGCCTCTGCGCTGGCAGCCGCCTGCGCCCTGGCCGCCGCAGCATCCCCCGCCGGCGCTTCACCTGTCGAGCAGAGCCGGCGGCTCGGCGAAGCAGAAGCCGTCGACTTCCCGGCGAAGATTCCGGAAGCCGCCTTCCTGAGCAGCGGCATGGCCGATGCATTTGAAATGCGCGGCAAACCTATTGAAGCCCACGGCTTCGCGCTGCGCCGCCTCGATGCGGGCCAGCGCGCCATCTATGAGAAAAATGGCTGGCTCTGTCTGGACAACAGGCAGCGCCGAGGCTTTGTCTGCTACGGATTGGATCCGATCGAAAGCGACCGCGCCTGGATGCTCCAAACCGCCTACAAGGACGGCCGGCTTCCCCAGAGCGCCGCACGCAGCCTTGCTTCGCTTTATCAGTTGGACTGCAACTATCTGGCCGTGAGGACGCTGCGGCTCTACGAGACCGACGGCCATTTCGGCGCGGGGAGCGGACTTTCGAAGCCGCCCCGCACCGAAGATGCCGAATGGCGCTTTCCGCGCAAAGAGAGCGTTGAAGATCTCCTCCTCCAAGCCGTCTGCCGCAATCAAAGCCTGCTGCCGACCCAGGGGAGCGCAGCGCCTTGGATGCCGAATCAGATCGCCATTCCCAGCAGCATGCGCTGATGCCGCATGCAAGTCCTCGCCAGATTCTTCCCTTTCCCTCTGCCGCCATGCCCTACCTTGCCTTTGCTGAATCGCTCTCGCCCGCCGAACGCCTGCAGCCGCTGCCGAGCCTCTGGTTCGGGGCGCCAGCGCCCGCCGCGCTTCGGGCGCAGCGAGCCGTAAAGGCCGCAGGCTTCGTTCCGGCGGGCTTTGCGGGCCGCGCCGCCGCGCTGGTCGTGGCCGGCCCGGCCGGCGAAGACGGCTGCTACTGGTCGCTCGAGCCCTATACCGCGCCGCCGATCGAGCCCGGCGAAAAGCTCCCTCGCGCCGACCGCCTGGCAGGCGTCTCGCCCGACGAGGTCTTCCGGCCGATGGCGGCGCACACCGTCCTCATCAACGGACGCGGCGAGCAGTCAACGCTCCTCGAGCTCGCGGACAAGCTGCGCGCCCTGCGGCCGGAGCGCATTGCGCGCGGCGGCGGCAAGGGACTCAACCTGACGCATGCCCACTGGAACATGGCGCTCCTGATGGCGGCAGGGTCGCCAGCCGCCTGCGTCATTCTCGAGCGCAACCGCGACGCCGCTTCGGGCCTCGTTCGGCGCCCCGTCGCCTTCATCGAGTGGTGGGAAGGCCCGACGCCGCCTCAGCACGTCAAGTTCTCCGGCATGTCGATCACGCCTCGGACAACCGGAAAGCCTCTGATCGAACGCCTGCTTGAAGGCATCGATCAGGCGCCCGACCCGCGGCGCGCCGATCCGGCATGGACCGAGAAACGCCCAACGATTCTCGCTGAGACGGCGGGATGGATCGCCGTCGCGAAGCCCTCGGGGCTTCTTTCCGTGCCGGGCACGCAGGGGCTCGCCAACGCCATGACGCTCGCGTCCCGCATGACGGGCTCGCCCCTCACGGCCGTGCACCGCCTCGACATGGACACGTCAGGCATCCTCATCTTTTCAAAGCGCCTCGATGCAACCCAGGGACTCATGGCGGCCTTTCGGGAAGGACGCGTCAAGAAGCGGTATCGCGCGCGTCTGCTCGGCGAACTTCCCGCAGAAGAAGGACTCGTCGACTTCCCGATCGCTACCGATCCCCTCGACCGGCTTCGGCAGTGCGCAGCGCTCGGCGGCCGTCCTTCGCGCACGCGCTGGCGCCGGCTGAGCTCGCATGACGGGCGCACGCTCGTCGAATTCGAGCCTCTCACAGGCCGCACGCACCAGCTGAGGCTGCACGCCGCGCATGCGCTCGGCCTCGGCGCGCCGATCGACGGCGACCCCTACTACAGCCCGGCCGGCCTCCTTGCTGAAACGCCGCAGACGCCCCTCTGCCTGCATGCTGCAAGCATCGCCTTTCCCGACCCGCTGACGGGCGCAGCGGTGGAGCTGACGCTCCCTGAGCCTTTTGACGTGTGATTCGACGTCCTGCCGCTCTCTGCGAGGCGCTGCCTAAAGCGGATGCGCCGCCCTGCCGGCGTGCACCGCTTCAGGCGGCTCTTCGCGTGCAGGCGACGCGTTGGCTGCGGGATTCGGCTTCCCAGCAGCAAAAAAGCTCAGGATCGTTTCGCAGACCTCGTGCTTTTCGGCCGGCGAAATTTGGTCAAGCGCGAACTTATGCGTGAAGAAGAGCCCTTCAAGCGCCATGATGGATAGAAAAGCCTTGGGACGGAGCGCTTCAGGCATGGCGCGAAGCCGGTCGAAAAGGCGGCGGTACCAATCCTGAACGGGCACGCCGAGCTCCGGATCGCGCTGCGTTTCCGCGAGAAGGCTCGTCCCGATGAGGGCCCAGCCCTGATTGTCGCGGTCGAACGCGCGAAACCAGTCGATGTAGCCCGGCATGATCGTCTCTTCGGGCGCGCCGCTCCAGCGCGATTCGCAGAGCTTGAGCTGCGCGTCGAGGTGATCGGCATAGTCCTCAAGCAGCGCCGCCAGAAGCGCGCGCTTCGTCTTGAAGTGGTACATCACGGCGCCTTTGCTCATCTCCGCCTGCTCGGCCAGACGATCCATGGAGAGTCGGGAAATGCCCTCCTCGAGGATGATCTTCTTGGCCATGCTCAGAAGATGAGCGCGCGTCTTGACGGCTTTAGGCGTAGGCATGAACGGCTCGATGACACTCAAAAATGAACATTCGTCGAGCGAGTTTAGCAATCCGGCCCGGCGGCAAGGCGGCTGCCGCAGCCGTTCATCGCGCTTCGTTTGCGCTGCCTGAGCCTGGTCTGCGGTCTTTCTCGGAATTCACTTTTGAAGCCGCGCCTTTCAGGCGCCGTTGCGCCCCGCCTTCAGCGCTTCAGCGCGCCGAGCCTCCGCGCGCTTCGTTTCGAGCGTCGCGGCGAGCGCCGCCGCAATGATGAGCGCAATGCCCGCGCCTTCGAGCAGCGAGAGCGGCTCGCCGAAGGCCAAGAATCCAATCACGGCGGCAAAGACGATTGCCGAATACTGCAGCGAGCTCGTGAGAAGCAGGCTCGAGCCGCCCCAGGCACGCGTGAGCGAGAGCTGCGCGAGCAGTCCGCAGAGGCCCATGCCGAAGAGCGGCAGCGCATTGGCGGCCGTAAGCGGCGTGAGCGGCCCTTCGACTGCCCAATGTCCGATGAGGCCTGCAATCGTGCCTGTGAGCGAGAAGTAGAAGACGATGCGCCAGACGGGCTCCTTCAGCACGGCCAGCTGCCGGATCTGAAACTGCGTGACGGCCGCAAAGAACCCCGAAGAAAGTCCGATGAGACCGACGCCGAGGTCGCTCGATCCCGTCTCCGGATGGAGCACCAGCGCGACGCCGCAGAAGCCCGCCGCCACGCAGCCGAGAAGAACCCATTCGAGCTTCTCACCGCGCCACACGGCAAGCGCCGCCACAATCGCCGCCATGAAGAGCGGATTCGTGTAGTTGAGCGTCATCGCCGTGCCGAGCGGCAGCCTCGCAATCGACCAGAACCAGATGACGAGCGAGAGGTTGCCGAGAAGGCTCCGCTTCAGGTGTCCGGTCCAGTGCTTCGTCTTCAGCGTGCGTCCGGTCGCAAAGACCCAGACGGCAATGGCGGCCATGGAAAAGACCTGCCGATAGAAGACAAGCTCGTAGGAGCCTAAGCCATCTGCAGCCGCAAGCTTGTTGCAGGCAGCCATGAGCGCAAAGAAAAACGATGCGGAGAGCATCCAGAAGCTGCGAAGCATGGCGAAAGGAATGAGGAATGAAAAATGAAGAGCGAAGCCTTCACTCTAGCGCGGCAAGCGTCTGCTGGGACGCCAATCCCCCTATCCGCCAGATGGATTCGATCTTCTAGAATCGACGGCATAGGGCGGCGGCGCGCAAGCGCGAACGCCGACCTGTCCTGCCGCCTGTCCCGCTCGCAGGCGCCGTCCTTTCTGCCGGAGCTTCACGTTCATGCTTCTCAGCGCCAGCGCCGCGAACTGCGGCCCCTTTCTTCATGAAGCCGCCGTTTCGCTTTTCGACAAGCCCGCTTCATCGCTATACCTTGCCGAACCCGAAGACGTGCGGCCTGGCGCAGTCATCTGCGGACCTTCCGGCTCCGGCAAGACCGCTTTTCTGAAGGGGATTCGCCTGGCGCGGGATCTCTTTCTCGGACGAACGGTCCTGGGCCGACATTCTCCGCATCTCGCCTTTGCCTTGGCGGGCGCTAAGCAGAGTCGGACGCCAACGGCCTTCGGCTTTCTTTTTCTGGAAGCCGGCCGCGTGTGGCGCTACCACTTTGCCGTCGCAGAAGGACGCATTGCCGAAGAGCGGCTTGAAGAAGTGCTCCGGGGCGGCGACTCGCTCCTTCTCGACCGCCGCGGCGCAGAAATCGACTTCGAGGGCGAGCTCCTCACCTACGACGCCGCCGCACAGACGGCCGCCATGCTGCAGGAGAGCCGGCTTTTCCTGCCGGCCTTCATCGAGCGGCAGGGCTCGGTGCTCGACGGCATCCGCCGCACTTTTGAGAACATGACCTTTCCGGGGCTCGACGGCAACGGGAGCGACGGCTTTCTGATGGCGCCGGGCGAAGCCGAGAAGCTCCTTCCCGCGCTCGCCGCGCTGTTCCGAAGCCGAGGCCTGACGGCGCTCGCCACCGTCCCCATCGACTTCGGCCCGCTTCCCGCGCGCCTTGACCGCCCCCTCTGCGAGGCGCTGGAAGGATGGCCCGGCAGCACGGCCGTCGTGGAGGACGGCCTCGGCGGCCGGGCGCTCGCGACTTATGACGATGACGCGCGCAGCCTGAAAGCGCTTCAAATTGTCGCCGTCTATGAAGGAAGCAACCGGCCCGTTCGAATTCCGCTTTCTCTGGAAGGCGCCGGATTGCGGCGGCTTCTCGATCTCTTGCCGGCGCTGCGATCGCTCTCAGATCCCGATCGGCCGGCAACGGTCTTCATCGACGACGCGCTCGAGGGGCTCGAGCCCAAGTTCGCGGCAGCCACCTATCAGGCTCGCGCCGAAACGCTTCCCGAAGAAGGCGCCGGCCGAATGATTCTCGCCGTGCGAGAAGCCGGCGCCCTTCGCGGAGCGACCGGCTTCTCGGCGCTCCGCGCGAACAGAGAGCTTGAATCGGGAAGCGCCGTCTTTGCGCCTTGGAATTGGCGCGTCGCTTCCGATGCCGATGAGGAAAAGGAAGCCGCTGCTGCAGCCAGCGCGCTGCCGGATTTGGCCGATCTTTTCTGAAGCGCACAAAAAAGCCCGGCCAAATCCGGCGGGATCTGGCCGAGCGCGCCTGACGGAAATCCTCAAAGCGCCAAGACAGGCCGCGCTTTGAAGCCCTCAGCTCTCAGGCTGAGCTGAGGGGGCTGTCTGCGAGGCATCAATAGCTGTAGCGCATGCCGACCGTCACACGATAGTCCGTATCCACTTCGCCGCCTTCGCCGCGTTCAAGATCTGCCCAGAAGTGCAGCTGATTCGTGGCATTGAGATCGGCGCCGATGCCGTACTCGTACCAGGTGCCGCCGAGCTCCTCGGAGATCGTGCGGGAAGCAGCGCCGCTCTTGCCGAAGCGGAAGTCCGCATCGCCCTGCCAGTCATGGAGAACCGACGCCTTGATGAAGGCGGAGCCGCGGTTGTTCGGGCACTTGATGCCGAGCTTTACGCCGGCACGGCCGACCAGAGATTCCGTCGAAGCCTGATCAACGCTCACGCCCGTCGACGTTTCGTACTGCGCATCAAAGACGTGGCCGTACCACATCTCCAGCTGCGGCTCGACGAAAACGTTGTTCAGCGGATAGAAGCGCCAGCCGAGCTCTGCCGAAATGCTCACGGCATTGGTGTGATAGTTGCCGGACGAGCGGATGTCGTTGAGCGCAATGTCGAACGAATTCTTCATGCGGCCGATCTTGCCTGTGACGTCGAGGTAGATGCCGCTGTCCCAAAGCCAGGAGCCGTAGCCGGTGAACGCGAGCAGATTGCTGTCGCCGCCGCCGTAACGGAAGTCGTTGTCGCCGTAGGTGTAGGACATCGCGCCGCCAAGCCAGAAGCCAGGCGTCACCTGATGGTCGTAGCCGAACTGGAATGCGGTGTACTTGTTCGTAATGTCCTGTCCGCCGAAGCTGGCTTTGCCGTTGTAGATGCGGGTCCAAAGGCCGTTCGCATCTGCCGAACTGTCTCGAAGCTCTCCAAGACGCCGATGCATGTCGTCGATTTCATTGCGCCAAACATGCAGGCCCAAGGTCGTCATCTCTGCAATGCCGTTGACATTCGGATTGGCAACTGTGCGCACATTGGTCACGCCGCAATTGATACAGTCGCCGGCTTCGTTGATCACTCCTTCGCCAACTTCGCCGTAAGCGGCATCGTACAAATCGCTCGCCTGCTGCTCCAACTGGACACCAGGGAGGCATTCGGGATGATTCTGCTTATTAGCATCCTTGTAGTTAGTCTTAACAATCTCAGCCAATTTTTCCAAATCGGCAATCGCATCGCCGGTATTATTGGCATCCGCAGCTATGACATGGATGTTCTCAGAATTCGTTTGAAGACCAGAGCCATCGGTCTTTTTAGCAAAGTAAACAAAATTGTTGCTGTCTGAATCAGCAATATTAATATTTATCTCATCAGCATCAATGGTGATGAGATCTGGACGCCATTCTGTATCGCTTGCTTTATTCCAACCTCCGAAATCAATAGAAGCGCCTTTGGACAAATCGATGTTGATAGTTTCACCTTTAGCGATAGCTGATCTCTGAATAGTATCCCCTGATCCATAAATAGCAAGCCTCAAGGTTGCCTCTGGTCCCACAGCAATATGACTTAAATTGAATGTCGCAGCCGCTTCATGATAACCCGATGTAACGCCGATAGTCTGAAGATTCAGTTTTCCAGACTCTACTTGAAGGTCGCCAATAGTTAAAGAGCCAGCAGTGTTCATTTGAACAAAGGCAGAGCCGCCAGAGACAGTATTGCTTACCACCTTTGCTAAAGTAACAGTGCCTCGATTTATCGCATTGTTATAATTGTCTGTATAAAATTCGAGAGCAGCATCGCCAGCCGTTTGGTTTGCATTCAGATTGATGACGCCCTGATAATCAAGTTTTTCTGCATTAATTTGCAGACGCGTTCTTCCACCGCCATTATTTACAACGTCAAGGCTTTCGACGTTGCTTATTGTATTTTTGTCAGAAATCTTTAATCCTGCCTGTGAAGCGCTTTCATTCGCAATTTTCAATTGGCTGGCTGTAAGGATCGATGAAAACTCTGCATAACCACCGCCATTCGCCAAATATTCAAACTCATTCGTTGAAATAATGCCTTTAAATATATTCTGACCATTATTCTGAACTACTAGGACTCCTGTTTCAATCCTTGCATTTTCATAGTTTTGAAAAGAACCGCCATTAAGAATAATGCGGCTGTTCGTTACCGTTCCACTATTGCTAAATGAATCATCAGCAGTCGCGGCTTCAAAATCTTCTTCATATGTTTCACCAGATTTAATATCTACCGACTGAGCCTCAGCACCCATAGACACCAGCGCACAAGCAATCGCCGCAGAAATCCAAGTCTTTTTCATTCCAAGCCTCTAACGACCATGATTAGGTTGTCTTTTCAAGTTACCGCACCCCCCCCCCCCCCACCCCCCCTCTCC
>CAJKSP010000027.1 GCA_905202595.1 uncultured Sutterella sp. | reverse complement strand
CGCCAGGCTCCCCATTGAAGAAAGCCCCGCAGCACGTTGTGTTGCGGGGCTTTCGTTTTCCAGCTTACTGGGAGAAAAAAAGGCCGCTCGCCGAATGCGAGCGGCCTTTAGCGTCTTGTCAGAGCGCGTTAATCGTGCAGTTCAGATTCAGGCACGCCGGCTTCGCGGCAAACGCGCAGAATCGCCGCCCATTCGCCGTCGGAAATCTCTACGCCCTGCTTTTCGCGCTCCGCCATGCGGAGGCGCTCCGGCTCGCCCGGCATCAGCACCGGGTGGTTCACCGGATCAGGTGCAGGACTCGACTTCACGTAATCAATCATGGCTTCCATTTCGCTGTGCATCCAATCCGGATCGCAGAGCACGGCGGGATCGATCACGATGGCCGTCATGTTGTTCACGATGGAGCCGTCGCGCGGGTGGCCCGGCTGAATCGTGCCGCCTTGCGACAGCAGGCCGGCCATAAGCTCGCAGGCGAATGCGAGGCCCGATCCCTTGTGCTTGGCAAAGGCCATGAGCGCTCCGCGGGGCTTGCCCCACATGACGCTCGGATCATTGGTCGGATGCCCGTCCAAGTCAAGCGCGATGTCTTCATCGAACTTCGTGCCCGCCAGATAGGCGACGCGCGTCTTACCCATGGCGACGATTGACGTCGCAAAGTCGAGCACGAACATGCCGTACTTTTCCGTGCGGGGGATGGCAACGCAGAAGGGGTTCGTGCCGAAGCGAGCCTTGGAGCCGCAGTACGGCGCGATGAGCGGGTCGTACTGATTGACGTCGACGAAGTGGATCGAAATCAGGCCGGCCTCTGCAGCGAGCTCGCCATAGGTGCCGATGCGGCCGAGGTGGCAGCAGTTGCCGATGGTGTAGAGGCAGATGCCGGTCTTCTTGGCGCGCTCGACAGCGGCGAGCGTGGCTTCATAGCCAGCGCGCTGTCCGTAGCCGAGATTGCCGCGGTACTGCATGATCGGTCCCGTGTCCTTGAAGAGCGTAGGCGGCGTGTTCGGATGAAGCTGTCCCTTCTGGAGATATTCGTTGTACATGGCGATCATGCCGATGCCATGGCTGTCATGCCCTTTCAGGTTGGCCTTGAGCATGTGATCGGCGACGATTTTCGCTTCGTAGTCATCGCTGCCCGTGCCGCGGAGAAACTGATAGGCGAGGCTGTAGATCTGCTGAGGTGAATGGCGCATCCAAGCGCTCCTTCTCGGAAAAAAGTTGATGAGGCAGGCGCCCTCTGCGCATGCGCGAGGCGAGGGCTGCCTGGCGGATAAACACAATACTGCGATCTAAGGACAATAACCCGGCGGCGGCAGCTCGAAGGGCGCAGGCCGCCGCAGCTTGATCGCCGGCGCTTTGACCTAGGCGGGATGTCTTGGACGAGCGCTGCAGAGCATTTTCAAATCTTGTGCGAGCGTTTCTTCTCATGCCGGCCGGCTGCGCATTCAGGACGCACGCAGTAGGCTGCTTCTTTTCAACGCTTGAATGGAAAGACTGGCAAATGGCAGGCAGCGAAGAGACGGCGCAGCTCGAAGGACTTTATGAAGAGGCGCTCACGCAGGGACTGAAGAAGGCGCTTGCAGAATCGAATCTGGCTGCAAGCGTGCAAGCCGGCCAGGGCGAGCTCCTCGCCTCGCTTCTTGAGCGCGCCTGCGCCAAAGCGGTGAGGCGCGCTCTGCAGGCAGCCATCGACAAGAAGGATCTTTCCGGGGCTGCCGGCATTGTCAATCGCGTGATGGCTGCGGCGGGCGCTTCCGCTGACGATGTGCTCGCGGAGCCGATGCAAGTGCTCTACGCTGCCGATCAGAAGCCGGCGGATCCAAAGGATGAAGGACGCTACGAAGCGCTCAATAAACGCCGTCCGCTGCACAATTTCACGCGCGCCGTGCTGTTTGCGGCAGAAAAAAATGCGCCGCCCCTCATTGAGGAGCTTCGCCGCGAGATCGAAACGGCAGAGCGCGTCGATTTTCTTGTGTCCTTCATCCGCTTTTCCGGCTGGCGGCTCCTGAGGCCGGCGCTGCAGAGCTTTGCCGAGCGAGGCGGAAGGCTTCGCCTGGCGACGACGACCTACATCGGCGCAACGGAGGCGAGAGCTGTTGATGAAATCGCGTCGCTGCCGCATGCACAAGTCTGCGTGTCGTATCAGTCGCAAAGCTCGCGCCTTCATGCCAAGGCCTATCTCTTCCACCGTCCGCATGGCCTGTCGACGGCCTATGTCGGGAGCGCGAATATGTCGCGCAGCGCGCTCGAAGATGGCCTGGAGTGGATGGTGAAGATCACTGAAGCTGAGCAGCCGGCGCTCTTCGAGCGCATGGCGGCGATGCTCGACGGCTATTTGAATGGAAATCCCGAATTTGTGCGCTACGAAGCGGGAAGGGACAGGCAGACGCTGGAAGAAGCGCTTCGCAAGGCGGCCGGCAAGCCCGGCATTGCGGCGAACGATCCGGCGAGCTTTGTGAGAATCGATCCCTATCCCTTTCAGGAGGAAATTCTTGAGAAGCTGGAGGCGGCGCGCCGCAATCGCGGAGAAACCCGTCTGCTCGTCTCGGCGGCGACCGGCACCGGCAAAACGATGATCGCCGCTTTCGACTACAGGCGCTGGCGCAGTGAGCGCGGCAAGAAGGGCCAGTCCCGGCGCCTTCTCTTTCTCGCTCACCGCGTGGAGATTCTGCAGCAGGCGCGTGCGGCCTTTCGGCTGGTGCTGAACGACCCCGACTTTGGCGAGCTCTGCGTCGGCGGCGCGATGCCGCCGGAGGATGCGAGCATCTTCATGTCCGTGCAGACCCTCGCTTCCATCGGAACGGCGCGCTTCGCGCCCGGCGCCTTCGACTACATCGTCATTGACGAATTCCATCATGCCTGCGCGCCCACTTATCAGGCGATTCTCAGTCATTTTCAGCCGGCGGCGCTTCTTGGCCTGACGGCAACGCCTTTTCGAGGCGACGGGCAGGATCCGCTCAGCTTCTTCGGCGGGCGCATTGCTGCCGAGCTGCCGCTTTCTGAAGCGATTGACCGGCTGCTTCTGGTGCCGTTCGAGTATTGGATGGTGACGGATCCGGTGAGCGTTGAAGCGGTGAAATGGCGCGGACGGCAGGGCTATGACGCTCAGGCGCTCGCCGAGCTCTATCTTCACGGAAAACAGGCGGCCGAACGCGATGCGGCCATCTGCGGCGCCGTCGTCCGATATGCGTCAGACCTCTCCGAAGTGAAAGGCATCGGCTTTTGCGCAACCGTGGAGCATGCCGAGCATATGGCGGCGCTCTTCAATGCGCATCAGATCGCGAGCCGCACCGTGCTCGGCTCAACGCCCGAAGCGGAGCGCCGGCGCGCGCCTCAGGACCTGGAGTCAGGGAAGCTTCGATTTATTTTTACGGTGGATGTCTACAACGAAGGCGTCGACATCCCCAGCGTCAATACCGTGCTCTTTCTTCGGCCGACGGATTCGCCGGTCGTCTTTCTGCAGCAGCTCGGACGAGGGCTGCGCAAGGCGGAGGGAAAGGCCTCTCTGCTGGTGCTCGATTTCGTCGGGGCTGCGAATAAGAAGTTCTCCTACGAGGCGAAGCTTCGCGCGCTCATGACCGGCGGCAGCGTGAGCGGCGCGCTTGCAGCCGGAAGCTTCGCGCCGTTTCTTCCTGCCGGCTGCACGCTGCAGTTTGAGAAGGAGGCCATGAAGCGCGTGCTCGAAAATGTCCGGCAGCATCGAGCGGACGAAGGCGAGCTTGCAGAGGAGGCTGCGTGCTGGCTGCAGCGATGCCGCCCCGGCGAAGCGTCGCTCTTGGCATTCATGCGGCATGCAGGCATCAGTCTCGCGCAGTGGAGGCGTCTTGCCTGCCGCGGCAAGGAGGCGCTCTTTTTCGGCGAGCTTCTTCATCGAGCGGCGCCAGATCGATTTGAGCCGATGCCTGAAGCGCTGCGCAGCGTGAGTCCAGGGCGGCTTTCTCGTCTTTTGAGGCTTAACGGCGCCCGCGCCATCAGCAGGCTTCTGCGGTGTTGGAATGCGGAGCGCTGGGAGTCGCTGTCGCCCCAAGAGCAGGGCGACTGGCGCATGCTCGCCGCTTCATGGCTTGATCGCGAGGAGGCTAAGACCGCGGCGGGCCAGAACGTCCTCGGGCAGACGCTCTTTGAAGCGCTTTTGCACGATCCGTGGCTGAAGCGTGAGCTGCGCTGGAGCCTGGAGGCCGATCTGGATGCCGTCGACTTCTGTTCGCCGGCAACGCCCATGGAAGACCGCGCGCCGATCGAGCTCGGCTGCGACTATAGCGCGCGCGCCGTCCTTGCCATGCTCGGCGACAGCAAGGCCTTCGACTTCAAAGAGGGCGTGAAGCATCTGGGAAGCCCGGACGGACCTCAAAGCCTGGATCTCTTCTTCGTGACGATTGTGAAGGATGCGGCGAGCTTTACGGAAACGACGAGCTACGACGACTATGCGATGAATCCGACGCGCTTTCACTGGCAGAGCCAGTCGAGAGTGGGCGCAGGCAGTCCGACCGCAGCTCGCTATCGTCGAATCGGCTTCGGGCCTGGCGATCCGCAGGGGCACCTCTTTGTGCGAAGAGACAAGGAAGTGGAGAAAAATAAACTCGCCGCGCCCTTCACCTATCTCGGCCGCGTGAGATTCCTCTCCAGCCGAGGCGAGCGGCCGCTCTCGATTCAATGGGAGCTCGAGCATCCGCTCTCGGCTCGCCTTCTCGCCGCCTTCAGCAAGTAGGCGGCATCAGGCAGGCGCTGAATTTTGCATTCAGCGCCACATCTCTTTGAGCGGCGCGCATAACAAAAAAGGACCGCTTTCATCAAGCGATCCTTTTTCTAGAATTCGTGGCTCCTCAAGCTGGGCTCGAACCAGCGACCCACGGATTAACAGTCCGTTGCTCTACCGACTGAGCTATTGAGGAATGCCGGTAACTTGGCTCCCCGAGTTGGGCTCGAACCAACGACCCACGGATTAACAGTCCGTTGCTCTACCGACTGAGCTATCGGGGAATCAAGGATTCGAATTATATGAGCAGTTCGCTAAAAGAGCAAATTTTTAAGATTTGCCCCAAAGCCTATATTTGATAATTATCAAATTCTAGAATTAGGAATCTATGGAAATCAATTGGTTCGCAAGGACTGCGGGTTTCGGCGCTTGAGACTGCCGCCGCTAGAATGGAAGACGCTGCCGCCGCTTGGAGCGGCCTGCCAGGAGACTTTCATTGTGGAGACGATCACCTTTCCTCATTCGCCGTTCGTGCTGAAGGCGCCCTTTCCGCCGGCGGGCGATCAGCCGCAGGCGATCGAGAAGCTTTGCGAGGGGCTCGAAGCAGGGGTCATGTTTCAGACGCTTCTCGGCGTGACGGGGTCGGGCAAAACCTACACGATGGCCAACGTCATTGCTCGAGAAGGCGTTCCGGCGCTCATCATGGCGCCCAACAAGACGCTTGCCGCCCAGACCTACTCTGAAATGCGCGACTTCTTTCCGGAGAATGCCGTCGAGTACTTCGTCTCCTACTACGACTTCTACCAGCCGGAAGCCTATGTGCCTGCGCGCGACCTTTATATCGAAAAGGACGCGGCGGTGAATGATCACATCGAGCAGATGCGTCTGGCGGCGACGAAGTCGATTCTTGAGCGCCGCGACACGATCATCGTGGCGACCGTATCGGCCATCTACGGCATCGGCGCGCCGGAGAGCTACACCGAGATGCGCCTCATTCTTCGGCAGGGCGACCGCAAGACGCAGCGCGATCTCATCCGGCAGCTCGTGAAGATGCAGTACATCCGCAAGGATATGGAATTCCTGCGCGGCACCTTCCGCGTGCGCGGCGATACGATCGACGTCTTCCCGGCTGAACATGCGGAGACGGCCGTACGCATCGAGCTCTTTGACGATGAAGTCGATGCGGTGCTGCTCTTTGATCCCATGACGGGGCGCGTCATCCAGAAGGTGCCGCGCTTCGTCGTCTATCCGGCAAGCCACTATGTGACGCCGCGCGAAGAAATCGTGCGGGCCATCGGCACGATCAAGGCCGAGCTGCAGGAGCGCCTGACGCAGCTCCGCTCTGAGGGAAAGCTCGTGGAGGCGCAGCGCCTCGAGCAGCGCACGAACTTCGACTTGGAGATGCTCGATCAGGTCGGCTTCTGCAAAGGCATTGAAAACTATTCGCGCCATCTGACAGGGCTCGCGCCAGGCGTGCCGCCGCCCTGCCTCATCGACTATCTGCCCCAGGACGCGATCATGTTCTTTGACGAAAGCCACGTCATGATGGGGCAGCTCGGCGGCATGTACCGCGGCGACCGAGCCCGCAAGGAAACGCTGGTCAACTATGGCTTCCGCCTGCCGTCGGCGCTGGACAACCGGCCGCTGCGCTTTGACGAATTCGAACGCAAGATGCGCCGCTCGATCTTCGTGTCGGCGACGCCGGCAGACTATGAGCTCGAGAAGAGCGGCGGCGAGGTGGTCGAACAGGTTGTGCGCCCGACCGGACTTCTCGATCCGGCGATAGAGGTGCGCCCGGCGACGACGCAGGTCGACGATCTTCTGTCCGAGATCCATGATGTTGCGGCGAAGGGCGAGCGCATCCTCGTCACGACGCTGACGAAGAAGATGGCCGAGGATCTGACGGACTTCCTCGGCGAGCACGGCGTGCGCGTGCGCTACCTGCATTCCGACATCGATACGGTCGAGCGCGTCGAAATCATTCGGGACCTGCGCGCCGGCGCCTTCGACGTGCTCGTCGGCATCAATCTGCTGCGCGAAGGACTCGACATTCCAGAAGTGGCGCTCGTCGCCATTCTCGACGCGGACAAAGAAGGATTCCTTCGCAATTCCCGCTCGCTCATTCAGACGATCGGCCGCGCGGCGCGAAACCTCCACGGCAGAGCGATTCTTTATGCCGACCGCGTGACGGATTCGATGGCCGTTGCCATCAAGGAAACGGAGCGCCGCCGCGAAAAGCAGGAAGCCTTCAACAAGGCGCACGGCATTGTGCCGCGCGGCGTCAAGAAGGAGGTGCGCGACATCATCGACGGCGTCTATCGCGGGCCGGAAGCAGCGGCGCTCAGCGCTGAAGCCGAGCAGGCGGCGCATGCAGACGAAGAGGCGGTTCGCGACGAAAAGAGCCTCAGCCGCCGCCTGAAGACGCTCGAGGACGAGATGATGGGCTATGCGAAGAACTTGGACTTCGAGCGCGCCGCAGCAGTGCGCGAGGAGATCAAGCGGCTTCGCGCTGCGGCCTTCGGCGCTTCGCCGGATGCCTGATCCTCGCGGGCGGGCGGCGCATTCCGAACGCCGCCCGCGGCGGCAGCTCAGCTCAATCGCCTAGTCCCGCGGGGATCGCGCGCCAAACATCAAATTGATGCAAGACTATTCCCGGCCTATGAAATTGGACGGCTCTGCCGTACCATATGCTTGTCCTCCAACTCCAAAAAAAGGCCGGCCGGTCGTCAGCATCGCTCCGGGCGGCCTCTGTGCGCCGCCATGGAACAGCCCAAAAACATCCAAGTTCTCTTTGTCTGCTCGGGCAACATCTGCCGCAGTCCAACCGCATGCGCGATCTTCCGCAAGAAGGTGGCGGAGGCAGGCTTTTCCGACGTCATCGTGGCAGACAGCGCCGGCACGAGCGAAGCCCATGTCGGCCAGACGCCCGACGTGCGGGCGCAGCTTGCATGCCGCAAGCGCGGGTTGGATATTTCTCAGCATCAGGCTCGCGCCGTCGACCCGAGCGATTTTGTGAAGTCGGACATCATTCTGGCGATGGACTGGGAGGTGCTGACTGAGCTGCAGCAGCGCTGCCCGCCGCAGTACCGCCATAAGATCCAGCTTCTCATGCGCTACGCCAACGACTTTGATGCGGCTGTGGTGCCGGATCCGTACTACGGCCTCAATGAGGGCTTCAATCTCGTGCTCGACTACTGCAACGACGCCTGCGAGGGTCTTCTCGAAAACTATGAGAAGAAGGCGCGGGCGCTGCAGCGAGAAAATGCGGCCCGCAAAGCTGCGCAGCCCGCTGCATAAGGCCAATTCGATGCAGCAGGGCGGCTGAAGGACGAGGATTTCAAGAGGCGCTTGCCGCAGTGCGATGCGGCAAGCGCCTCTTTGCTATTTCGGCGGCCTAGGCGGAGCTGCAGGCGCGTCTGCCTCCTAATGCTGACTTGATTAGTCAGGAATGTGGGAGTAACATTCGCCGGTACAAATTCTGACTGTTTCAGTCAGGAATGATGACGATGGCGCCTCCGCCGGATTCGGCAGAGCGCTGGGAGACGACTCTTTGAAGCTCACCACAAAAGGCCGATTCGCCGTGACGGCAATGGTCGACATTGCGATGAATGCTGGCGAAACCCACGCGCCGATTCCGATTGCGCAGGTGGCGGAGCGCCAGCAGATTTCGCTCGCCTATCTCGAGCAGATTTTCTGCCGGCTGCGCCGCGCAGGCCTTGTGGAGAGCACGCGCGGACCCGGCGGCGGGTATCGGCTGGCCGCAAGGCCCGAAGAGATCACGATCGACCGAATCATCAACGCTGTCGACGAGAACATGGATACGACGCAGTGCGGCGGCGAAGGCACCTGCCTCGGCGGCGCCGCCTGCCTCACGCATCATCTCTGGGAGGATCTGAACGGCGTCATTGAGCGCTTCCTCTCGGGCGTCACGCTCGCCAGCCTTGTCAATTCGGCCGAATTGCACGCGCACAGGAGCGTGCAGACAGTCCCCGCCGTCATCCCCGTCAAGAAAGACGTCCGCCGCGGTCAGGAAGTCCGCAGCGGACGGGAAAAGAAAATTACTTTCAACGACAAGCCGCATGCCGAGCGCGCTGCGGCACCCGAGGGTTCAGCATCATGAAGCTTCCCATCTATCTCGACTATTCCGCCACGACGCCTGTCGATCCCCGCGTTGCCGCGAAGATGATTCCTTATCTCACCGAGAAGTTCGGCAATCCGGCATCGCACAGCCATGCGTACGGCTGGGAAGCCGAGCGCGCCGTTGAAGAGGCGCGCGGCCATATCGCAGCCCTCATTGGCGCCGACCCGCGCGAAATCGTCTTCACGTCTGGCGCCACCGAGAGCGACAACCTTGCGCTCAAGGGCGCTGCGCACTTCTACAAGGACAAGGGCAAGCACCTCATCACGGTGAAGACGGAGCACAAGGCTGTGCTCGACAGCATGCGCCATCTGGAGAGCGAGGGCTTTGACGTCACGTATCTCGACGTGATGGAGAACGGCCTCATCAACTGGGACGATCTTGTTGCTGCCATCCGTCCGGACACGATCCTCATCTCCGTCATGGCGATCAACAACGAAATCGGCGTGATCCAGGATCTCGAGTCGATCGGCAAGCTCTGCCGCGAGCGCGGAATTCTCTTCCACTGCGATGCCACGCAGGCAGCAGGCAAGATGGATCTGTCCGTCGATCGCCTCAACGTCGATCTCATGAGCCTCTCGGGCCACAAGGTCTATGGCCCGAAGGGCATCGGCGCGCTCTATGTGCGCCGCAAGCCCCGCGTCCGCATCGAGTGCCAGATGCATGGCGGCGGCCATGAGCGCGGCATGCGCTCCGGCACGCTGGCCACGCACCAGATCGTCGGCATGGGCGAAGCCTACCGCCTTGCCAAGGAAGAGATGGCGACCGAAGTGCCCCGCATCCGCGCGCTCCGCGACCGTCTCTGGGAAGGCATCAAGAAGAACATTCCCGACGTCTACCTCAACGGCGATTGGGAGCATCGCTCCTGCCACAACCTCAACGTGAGCTTTGCCTACATTGAAGGCGAGAGCCTCATGATGGCAGTGAAGGATCTTGCCGTCTCGTCGGGCTCGGCCTGCACGTCTGCGTCGCTCGAGCCCTCCTACGTGCTGCGCGCGCTCGGCCGCAGCGACGAACTGGCGCACAGCTCGATCCGCTTCACGCTCGGCCGCTTTACGACTGAGGAAGAGATCGACTATGCGGTCAAGACGCTTACGGAGAACGTTGCCCGCCTGCGCGAAATGAGCCCGCTCTGGGAGATGCACCAGCAGGGCGTCGACCTCTCGAAGATTCAGTGGTCGAACCACTAAGCGCTTCATTCCGCTCAATCGTTCAAGTGCCTCGGCGCGCGGCGCAGGCTGCGCCGTCCGCCCGAGGCGTTCAAGCTCCCTCGAAGAAAAGAGATTCTGAAGATGGCCTACAGCGAAAAAGTGATGGACCATTACGAGCATCCGCGCAATGTCGGCACGCTCGATGCAAATGCCCAGGATGTGGGCACCGGCATGGTGGGCGCGCCCGCCTGCGGCGACGTGATGCGCCTGCAGATTCGCGTCAATGACGCAGGCGTCATTGAAGATGCGAAGTTCAAGACCTACGGCTGCGGCTCCGCCATTGCCTCGTCGTCGCTCGTCACCGAGTGGGTGAAGGGCAAGACGCTCGATGAAGCCGGCAAGCTCACGAATGCTGAAATTGCTGAGGAGCTGGCGCTGCCGCCCGTGAAAATTCACTGCTCGATCCTTGCCGAGGATGCGATCAAGGCGGCTATCGCCGACTATCGCCAGAAGCAGCATCAGGGCGAGGCGGCGCCGGCTGCCGCTGCGGCTGAGAAGAAGGAGTAAGCGCCATGGCTGTCACTCTGACCGAAGCCGCTGCCAAGCATGTGCAGAAGTACATCGACCGCCGCGGCAAGGGCATCGGCCTGCGCCTCGGCGTGAAGACGTCCGGCTGCTCGGGCATGGCCTACAAGCTTGAGTTCGCCGACGCCGTGAATCCGGACGACAAGGTCTTTGAAAGCTTCAACGTCAAGGTTGTTGTTGACGAAAAGAGCCTGCCCTATATCGACGGCACCGAGCTCGACTATACGCGCGAGGGCCTGCAGGAAGGCTTCAAGTTCCACAACCCCAATGAGAAGAGCCGCTGCGGCTGCGGCGAGTCCTTCCACGTCTGAGGCTGCCGGCATGCGCGAGATGAGTCCCTTCGAGCTCTTCGGCCTGCCTGAGCGCTTTGCGCTCGACATGAAGGCGCTCGCCGAGCGCCATCAGGCGGCGCTCCTCAAGGTGCATCCTGACCGCTTTGCGGGCCGTCCGGCGGCAGAGCGGCGCGTAGCCGAGCAGTGGAGCGCGCGCATCAACGAGGCGTATGCGCTTCTCAAGGATCCTGTGCAGCGCGCCGGCTGGCTTTGCGCGGCAGCCGGGCATCCGCTCAATGCCGAAACAGACACGCGGATGCCGGCTGACTTTCTGATGGCTCAGATTGAGCAGCGGGAGGCGCTTGAGCGCGCTCGGACGCCGGAAGACTTCGCTGCGCTGAAGCGCGCCGGCGGCAAAGAGGCGGCTGATCTTGAGGCGGGCCTTGCCGATGCGATTGATCAGAAGCGAGACTGGAACGCCGCGGTCGGCCTCGCGCGCCGCCTGATGTTCACCGAGCGCTTTGCGCGCGAGGTGGAGCGGGCATGCGCTCAGGCTCCGCACGCAGATGCAGCCGCTTCAGGCGGATCGTCTCAGCACTGAGAGCGGTACAGCCGGCGCGCGTTCGAGCGCTGCCGGCTTCATTTTTCCCTATTTTCAGAATCACTAGCAGTCATGGCTTTATTTCAGATCGCGGAGCCGGGCCTCTCGGCCGCCCCTCATGAACATCGGCTCGCCGCTGGAATCGATCTCGGCACGACGAATTCGCTCGTTGCAAGCGTCATCAGCGCCAGCCCGGAAGTCATTCCTGACGAAGCTGGGCGCCAGCTTCTGCCTTCCGTCGTGCGCTACCTTGCCGACGGCAGCGTCTCCGTGGGCGCAGAGGCGCTCGCGCATGCGAGCACCGACGCGAAAAATACGATCTTTTCAGCTAAGCGCCTCATCGGCCGCCGGTCTGTCGATCTGGCCAATCTGCCGTCGCTGCCTTATGACATCGTCGATGATGCGAGCGGCATCCGCATCCGCACGGTGCAGGGACTCAAGAGTCCGGTCGAAGTGAGCGCAGAGGTGCTCAAGGCGCTGGCTGCCCGCGCTGAGGCGCGTTTGGGCGGCGATCTGGCCGGCGTCGTCATTACGGTGCCGGCATACTTCGACGATGCGCAGCGTCAGGCAACGAAGGATGCGGCGCGTCTGGCCAATCTCACCGTGCTGAGGCTGCTCAACGAGCCGACGGCGGCGGCGCTGGCCTACGGCCTCGACAACGGCGCCGAAGGCACGTACCTCGTCTACGACCTTGGCGGCGGCACGTTCGACGTTTCGCTGCTGAAGCTCTCCAAGGGCGTCTTTGAAGTGCTCGCGACAGGCGGCGATGCAGCGCTCGGCGGCGACGACTTTGATCACCGCCTCTTCTGCTGGACGATCGAGCAGCTCGGCGCCAAGAAGATTCTTGCGGCCGATGACAAGCGCCGCCTGCTTGAAGCTGCGCGCGCAGCCAAGGAAGCGCTGACGGACTCGGATGAGACGACGCTCTCGGCGACGCTTTCCGATGGCGCTGAAGTGGCGCTGCCGCTCAAGAGAAGCGAATTCGAAGCAATGACCTGCCACCTCGTCAGAAAGACGATCGACGCGGCGGCGGCCGTGCTTGCCGATGCGGGCATCGCCAAAACCGACGTCAAAGGCGTGGTGCTTGTGGGCGGCTCCACCCGCATGCCCTGCATCCGCCGCGCTGTGAAGGACTTCTTCGGCTTTGCGCCGCTTTCTGACATCGATCCGGACTGCGTCGTTGCCGTGGGTGCGGCCATGCAGGCCAACAAGCTTGTCGGCAACACGAACGAAGAGGATGACTGGCTGCTGCTTGACGTGACGCCGCTTTCTCTGGGTCTTGAGACGATGGGCGGCCTCGTTGAGAAGGTGATTCCGCGCAACAGCCCCATTCCTGTGGCGCGCGCGCAGGACTTCACAACCTTCAAGGATGGCCAGACCGCCATGGCGATTCACGTCGTGCAGGGCGAGCGCGAAGTGGTTGACGCCTGCCGCTCGCTTGCACGCTTCGAGCTGCGTGGCATTCCGCCGATGGCCGCGGGCGCCGCGCGCATCCGCGTGACCTTTGAAGTTGACGCCGACGGCCTGCTGTCGGTGTCGGCGCGCGAAATGACGACGGGCGTTGAAGCCTCCGTGACGGTAAAGCCCTCCTACGGCCTGTCGGATGAGGACATCGTCCGCATGCTGAAGGACGGCAATCAGTCGGCAGAGGCGGACATGCGCGCCCGCGAGCTGCGCGAGCAGCAGGTGGAGGCCCGCCGCCTGCTTGAATCGACGCATAGCGCTCTTGAGAGCGATGGCGATCTGCTCTCCACCGAAGAGCGCGCTGAGGTCGATCGCCTGGCCGATGCGCTCGCCGCGCTGGTCGACTCCGATGACGTCGACGCCGTCAAGGCGGGGATTGAGGCGCTTTCGAAAGGCACGGAGGCGCTTGCCGAACGCCGCATGGACCGCTCCATTCGCGCTGCGCTCTCCGGCAAGTCCGTTGACGACAAGATCTTCCGCGAGGCTGAAGAAGCGTCCGCGGAAAAGCACGGCGGCGCGCCCGTCCATGCGCTTTGACACCATTTCATTCAACGATCCGGAGGATCCTCAAAAATGCCCAAGATCACTGTGCTCCCGCATGCAGAGCTCTGCCCGGAAGGGCTGACCTTTGAAGCCGCCGAAGGCGAAAATCTCGCCAAGGCGCTGCTTGCGCACGGCGTGAAGATCAATCATGCGTGCGAATTCAACTGCGCCTGCGCGACGTGCCACGTCATTGTGCGCAAGGGCTACGATTCGCTGCCCGAGCCGTCTGACAACGAGCTCGACCACCTTGACACGGCCTGGGGCGCCTGCGCGGAATCGCGCCTGTCGTGCCAGGTCAAGATCGGCGCTGAAGATCTGACGATTGAAGTGCCGAAATACAACCGCAACTACGCGCAGGAGGCGTAAGGCCATGACGCTCAAGTGGACGGATGCGCTGCAGATCGGCGAAGAGCTTGCCGATGCGCATCCCGACGTTGATCCGCTCAAGATTTCGTTTGTGAAGCTGCATGAGCTCGTGCTTGCGCTGCCGGATTTCAAGGATGATCCCGAGCGGTCGAATGAAGCGATTCTCGAGGCGATTCTTCAGGCTTGGCTCGATGAGCGCGACTGAAGGCTGATGCTTCCCGCCGCTTCTGGGCGGAGACGTTCATGACAGGGCGCCGCTTTCCCCAACTAAGGAGAAGGCGGCGCTTTTTTGTGTTCGCGCCGGCGCTTAGCGGTCGGACGCTTGCGCGAGAAGCGCGCGGATGGCGGCCGCGGCTGCCTCCGGCATGACAGCGCGCTCGCCGAGGAGCGCAAGCAGCCGCTCGACGCTTGCGGGCGCAAAGCCTGATGCCTCGCCGTCGCGGTTTTCCGGCGTCCAGTCCGGCGCGATCGGCAGCACCCATTCGAGGGTCACTTCCCGCATGAGCCCTCCTTCCGGCACAGGGCGAACGGCGACCACCTCGCGGGGCGAAGAGGCTGCCGACCAGGCCGATTCTGGGAGTCCGGCTTCTTCCCATGCTTCGCGGCGCATGGCTTCGCAGGGGGCTTCGCCGGCCTGCACCATGCCCGCGGCAAGACTGTCCCACAGGCCGGCGCCGATGCGCTTGGCTTTGCTGCGGCGGCTCAAAAGCAAGGCCGGCGTATCCGGGCTCATCAGAGCGGCGCGGAGAGTCGCTCCGGGCAAAAGCGCTGTAACGCGCACAGCGCGCGTCCAAAGGCCAAAAGGCCTGCAGAGGCTTCGATCCACGGCGCCGAGGCTGCGGTTCGCATCGGGCGCTCCGGCTTCGTCGGTGAGAAAGAGATCGATGGCTTCGTCCTTCAGGGCCGGCGCAAGGCCGGCTTCCCGCAGCGTGGCGCCGAGCGCTTCGATCGCTTCGCCTGGATGCCTGCCAAGCAGCATGAGGCGCCGGCTTGCCGCATCGCCGGCGAGCGCCGGATGTCCGGCAAGCGCTTCAGCGCATGACGGCGCTAGTCGGCCGATGAGGCGTTCCTCCCAGAAGAGCGGCGAAAAGGCTTCGAACGCGAGGGCGTCGGCGCGGCAGCTGAGCGCGTCGAGCGCTGCCTGAAGCCTCGCACAGAGGGGCGAAGCGGCGTGTGAAGAGAGCGGAGTGCTGATCATGTCGCAAGCTCGCAGTTCAAAAAGAAAGCTCCTCCGAAGCCAGAGACCAATGAAGATCAAGACTTGGAGGAGCTGCTGAGGGCTCGGGGGCTCAAGCCCCCGGCGGCAGACTTTAGGACGCCTGCGAGAGTGCTGCTTCAGGACGCATATGCGGGAAGAGCAGCACGTCGCGGATAGCCGGCGCATTCGTGAGGAGCATCACGAAGCGGTCGATGCCGATGCCGCAGCCTGCAGTCGGCGGCAGGCCGTACTCGAGCGCGCGGATGTAGTCCGCGTCGTAGTACATCGCTTCGTCGTCGCCATGGCTCTTCTTTTCAGCCTGGGCGCGGAAGCGCGCTGCCTGATCGTCCGGGTCGTTGAGCTCGGAGAAGCCGTTTGCGGTTTCGCGGCCGGCGATGTAGAGCTCGAAGCGCTCCGTCGTGTTGTGATCCGTATCGGAGGCGCGTGCGAGGGGCGAGATCTCCGTCGGGTAGTCCATGATGAAGGTGGGCTCGATGAGCTTGGATTCCGCCACTTCCTCAAAGAGCGCCATCTGCAGCGCGCCGAGGCCCGCGGCAACCGGCTGCTCAGCCTTGAGGCGGGAGAGCTCGCTGCGCAGGAAGTCGGCGTCAGCGAGCTGCTCGTCCGTATAGTGCGGCGCGTACTTCTTGATGGCCGCAAGCGGCGTCAGGCGGTGGAAGGGCTTCGAGAGGTCGATTGTCTGGCCCTGGTAGTTGAGGATGGCGGAGCCCGTCGCATCAATCGCGACCTGACGGAGCAGGTTTTCCGTGAAGTCCATCTGATCGCGGTACGTCCAGTACGTGCAGTAGAACTCCATCATCGTGAACTCGGGGTTGTGCCGAGTGTCCACGCCTTCGTTGCGGAAGTTGCGGTTGATTTCGAAGACGCGCTCGAAGCCGCCTACGACAAGGCGCTTGAGATAAAGCTCGGGCGCGATGCGCAGGTACATGTCCATGTCGAGCGCATTGTGGTGCGTCACGAAGGGCTTCGCATTGGCGCCGCCCGGGATCGGATGCAGCATCGGCGTCTCGACTTCAAGGAAGCGGTTTTCGATCATATGGCGGCGAATGGCGGCGATCGCCTTCGAGCGCGTGACGAAGCGGGCGCGCGACTCCGCATTCATGATGAGATCGACGTAGCGCTGGCGGTAGCAGAGCTCGGTGTCCTGCAGGCCCTTGTGCTTGTCGGGCAGCGGACGGATGCTCTTCGTCATGAGGCGGATGTCCGAGGCGCGGATCGCGAGGTCGCCCGCTTTGGTGCGGAAGAGCGTGCCGCGGCAGGCCACGATGTCGCCGAGGTCGAAGCCTTTGAAGGCGGCGTAGGCGTCGTCGCCCACTTCGTTCTTCTGCACAAAGTACTGCAGATCGCCCGTGAAGTCGCGCACCGTGGCGAAGCTCGCCTTGCCCATGACGCGCTTGAGCATCATGCGGCCCGAGCAGGCCACTTGCGGCGCGAGCTTTTCGAGCTCTTCAATGCTCATGCTGCCGTACTTTGCGCGCAGGTCGCCGAAAAGGTCCGTGCGCTTGAAGTCGTTCGGATAGGCGACGCCGGCGGCGCGAAGCTTCGAGAGCTTCTCGCGGCGTTCGGCAATGATGTGATTTTCATCTTCGGCCGCGTTCTGGCGGGCGGCCTGCTGATTTTCGTTCTCAGCCATTTGTGTTTCCTCTGCGGGCGGCTGGACGGCTCTTGAAGGCGCGTCTGTAGCCGCCGCGCGGCTCGTTGCTGTTTCTCTTGAAAGCGGATGTTGCGGCGGGACTCAGGCCGAGACGGGCGAGCCGCCGACATGCTGCTTCAGACTCGCTTCAATGAACTGATCGAGGTCGCCGTCGAGCACGGCGCCCGTGTTGCCCGTTTCCACGCCGGTGCGCAGGTCCTTCACGCGGGACTGATCGAGCACGTAGCTGCGGATCTGATGGCCCCAGCCGATGTCGGACTTCTGCTCTTCGAGCTTCGTCTGCGCTTCAAGGCGCTTGCGCATCTCCAGTTCGTAGAGCTTGGCCTTGAGCTGCTGCATGGCCTTTTCGCGGTTGCGGTGCTGGGAGCGGTCGTCCTGGCAGATCGTGATGATGCCGCTCGGGACGTGGTGGATTCGCACAGCCGATTCCGTCTTCTGAATGTGCTGGCCGCCTGCGCCCGATGCGCGGAAGACGTCGATCTTGAGGTCGGCGGGGTTGATCTCGATGTCGATCGAGTCGTCCACTTCCGGATAGACGTAGACCGAACAGAAGGACGTGTGGCGGCGCGCATTGGCGTCAAAGGGGCTCTTGCGCACCAGGCGGTGAATGCCCGTTTCCGTGCGCAGCGTTCCGTAGGCCCATTCGCCCTCGATGTAGATCGTGCAGGACTTGATGCCTGCGACTTCGCCTTCGCTCTCTTCTTCCAGACGCACGGAGAAGCCCTTGCGCTCGGCGTAGCGCAGGTACATGCGCTCGACCATGCTGGCCCAGTCCTGCGCTTCCGTGCCGCCTGCGCCTGCCTGAATTTCAAGGTAGCAGTTGGACGAATCCATCGGCTGGTTGAACATGCGCTTGAATTCGAGGTTGGCGACCTCCTTTTCAATCTGGTCGACATCCCGGCCGACGGCCTCGACGGCATCCCAGTCCTCTTCGGCGGCAGAGAGCTCGAAGAGCTCGCGCGCGTCGGAGATGCCCGAAGTGAGCCGGTTGTAGCTGCCGACGATGTCGTCGAGCATCTTCTTTTCCTTGCTGACTTCCTGAGCGTGCTTGGGGTCGTTCCAAAGATCAGGGTTCTCGATTTCGCGGTTCACCTCTTCGAGCCGGCGCGTTCTGCGGTCGACGTCAAAGATACCCCCGTAAGTCGAGAAGCCGGCGGTTCAGGTCTTCAATGGCGTTCTGAATCTGGTTGAGTCGTTCGGCTTCCATTCTGTTTTTCCGTATGTCCTCAGTCGCAATGGGAATGACGCATCGTCCCGTCTGCAGCCGAGCGCCGGTCGCAGACGGGACGAAAGCTCGTCATTATAGCGGCAGAGCATTTTGAAAATGGCTTTTCAGCGCCGCGAAAAGATCGGAACGCCATGAAAGGTCTGAAAATTTCTCGCTTTGCTCTGCCGTCGGCCGCTATTCCGAACCTTCAACGACGAGCTGCAGCGAGCGGCGTCCCCGAAATTCGTTGATCGACGGCCGGTAGGCGAGCTTCGCGTGCTCGAGAAGCGGCTCGCTGCGGCGAAAGTAAATGGCGTCGTAGCGCTGCCGGCCGAGCTGCACGAGGAGCTTGAGGTGCGCGCCCTTCAGAAGCGTTTGATTGAGCACCGTAAACTCGTTGGCAAAGAGCGGCGCCTCGAAGCCCTGTCCCCAAATCTGGCGGTCGATTTCCTGACAGAGACGCTCTGTGATTTCATCGGGGGCGAGTCCGCCGTCCGTGAGAATCACGCGTTCGAAGGCGGATGCATCGCAGTTTTCGCGCACGACGCGCTCAAAGCATTCGGCGAACTCCTTTTCGCTGCCGACGGCAATCGAAAGGCCGGCTGCCATGGCGTGCCCGCCGAAGCGCAGCACTGCGCCCGGCAGCGACTTCGAGACGAGGTCGAGCATGTCGCGCAGATGAATGCCCGGAATCGAACGGCCGGAGCCCTTCAGCTCGCCGGGGGTTTCCGTCGGCGCGAAAGCAATGACGGGCCGGTGGGTCTTTTCCTTGATGCGGGCGGCGACCAGGCCGACGACGCCTTCGTTGAAGCTCTGGTCGTAGAGCGTCACGGTGGCGCGGTGCTCGAGGTCGATCCGCGCCAGCTCGGCTTCAGCGGCCTGCTGCATCTCCACCTCAAGCTCGCGGCGCTCGGCGTTGATGTCGTTGAGGCTCTGCGCGAGCGAGAGCGCCCGCTCGCCGTCTTCGGCCAGCAGGCATTCGATGCCGTTTTCCATGGTGCCGAGCCGGCCGGCCGCATTGATGCGCGGGCCGATCGCAAAGCCGAAGTCGCGGACGCCCGCCTTGAGGACGTCCTTGCCGGCGATGCTGAAGAGCGCGGCGATGCCGGGATGCGTGCGGCCGGCGCGGATGCGCTTCAACCCCTGCGAGACGAGGATGCGGTTGTTCTTGTCGAGCTTCACGACGTCGGCCACCGTGCCGAGAGCGACGAAGTCGACGAGCTGATCGAGCCGCGGCTGCGTTTCCTTCGAGTAGGCGCCCCGCTCGCGCAGCAGCGCGCGCAGCGCCAGGAGCACGTAGTAGATGACGCCCACGCCCGCCAGCGCCTTGGACGGGAAGACCGAGTTGACAAGGTTGGGGTTGACGATGCAGGCGGCAGGCGGCAGCTCCGGCCCCGGCAGGTGGTGGTCGGTGACGATGACGTCGATGCCGAGCGCCTTGGCGTGCTCGACGGCGGCAACGGATGAAATGCCGTTGTCGACCGTCACGATGAGATTGGGGCGAGGACGACGCTCTGCGACGATGTCGACCACTTTGGGCGAGAGGCCGTAGCCGTGGGTCACGCGGTCGGGCACGAAGTAGTCGGCCTCGATGCCGAGCATGCGCAGGCCTCGGAGCGCGACGGCGCAGGCGGTGGCGCCGTCGCAGTCGTAGTCGGCCACAACAGTGACGCGCTCGCCTTTCTCCCGGGCTGCGGCGAGGCGTTCGGCGGCTTCTCTCGCGCCGTCGAGCGCCGCAGGCGGAATGAGGCCCGCCCAGCTCTGCTCCAGATCGTCAGGCGAGCCGATGCCTCGGGCGGCAAGGGCGCGCGCAATCGGAGGCAGCACCCCGGACTGTGCAAGGCGCTCAGCCGCTCGGAGGTCGTAGGGCCGTGTGATGATTCGGGTCATTCGCTCGCCTCCTCGGCGCTTCGGCCTGCTTCGTCTTCGGGCGCGCTGTCGACCAGCCAGGCTTCGGCCGGCAGCGGCCGAGCCGAGCGGCGGAATAGCGGGATGGCGTCGAGCGCGCGCTTCGGGCGGGCCGGCAGAGATGCTGAGGTGCCGAGTCCGAAGAGGACGGGGAGCACCTCGTCGGCGCCGCGCGCCAGCGCGGCGCCCCGCCAGCAGAGGTAGCTGTCGGCAACGGCCGGCAGGCGCTTGCGCCAGGCGTCGACGTCGTGCCTGAGCCAAGGTTCGAGAAGTTCGTCCAGAACGACGATGACGTCGCCCTCGGGCGCTTCCGGCCAAGCTTTGCGGCCCGAAACCGGCACGACGCGCGAAACGGGGATGCCCGATGCGGCGGCCCAGCCCCGCACGGCGAGGTCGTCTGCGGCGACGCTGCGGATGAGAGAGGGCGGGTAGTGGGATTCGTCCATGCCGCCGCCCGAGAGCCAGAAGGCGTCGATGCTCGGGCGCCCTGCGCCGCGACGAGCGGCGGCCAGGCGCGCGATGGGCGAGCCTTCGGCCGCGGCGGCGGCATTGAGCGCCGAGACGACCGAGCGGACGGCAGGCGCATCGGCGCCGGCAATGCCGTCTTCGAGCGCCTGCTGATAGCTGAGGCCCGTGAGGGCGCGCCGCGGCATGGCGGCTGCGTCCCAGTTTTCGGCGCGGGAGAAATAAAAGGCGCTTCCGGCAGCCTGCACGCGCATGCCGGCCTGAGCGGCGATGGGCGAGGCGGCGCTGAGGAGCGCGAGCATTTCATCTTCGGAGAATTCGCCCGGCTCCGGCGAGACGCGGCCGTTCTCGGAGAGCGTCACGCCGGAGAGGCGCCAGAGCGCCGCATGCAGGCGCGGGCCGCCCTCTTCGCGCCAGAGCGCCGGCGCTTCTTGAGGTTCGCCGGGCGCGCGGGCCAGTACTTTCCAAAGCCAGGACCAGTGCGGCATGCGCGCATAAAGCGGACCGGCGATGCGCTGAACCACAGGAAGCTCGTGCCCGTCGCCGATCGCCTCGTAGGCTTCGCGCTCGATCGGCGTCGCCGAGCCGAGCAGCTCGGAGGCGACGGCAGCTGGAAAGCGCGCGCCCGGAATGAGAATGAAGGCTGTTGTCATGATCAGCGGATTGTACAAGCTGGACCGCAGGCCGCCGTTCGGCCTCTGCCTCTAGAATGGGGCTTCCCGATCCGCTTTCTTCTCTTTATCAGACCGAGGTTGGAGCCAGCAGTGAAGACGCCATTCGAACTCATGATCGGCCTCACGTACACGCGTGCCGGCCGAAGAGGCCGCCGCCGCGACGGCTTCATGTCCTTCATTTCCGGCATTTCCGTCGCGTCGATTGCCCTCGGCGTCGCTGCGCTCATCATCGTGCTCTCGGTAATGAACGGCTTTCAGAAGGAGGTTCGAGACCGGATGCTTTCGGTCATTGCGCACATCGAGGTAGTCTCGAGCACGGGGCCTCTCGCCGACTGGAAGGCGTTGGCTGAGAAGCTTGAGCGCGAGCCGCATGTGCTGGCGGCGGCGCCCTTCGTTCAGGGCCAGGGGCTCTTCAGCTCCGGCAGCGTTGTGCAGGGAGCGCTCGTGAAGGGAATCGATCCTGCGAGCGAGCCGTCTGTGAGCGAGCTTGCGCTCAATGTCACGTCGCCCGAAGCGCTCGGTCCGATCGAAAGCGCCGGCGAGCCGGCTGGCGCCGAGGGCGGCCTGGCCGCTCTCAAGCCGGGCCGCTTCGGCGTGATTCTCGGCCGCGATCTCGCCAACCGCCTTCGCGTTCGCCCGGGCGACAAAGTGGCGCTTCTTGCGCCGCAGGGCAACATGACGCCCGCGGGCCTCATTCCCCGCATGAAGCAGTTCACCGTCGTGGGGCTCCTCGATTCGGGCCACTATGAATATGACAGCGCCATGGCGCTCGTGCATCTTGACGATGCCGCAGCGCTCTTTCGCACGGGCGGTCCGCAGGGACTGCGGCTTCGCGTTGACGACATGAACCGCGCGCCTGAAATTGCGGCCGAGCTCCTGCCGGTTCTGCCGCCTGGCTGCTACGCGAGCGACTGGTCCCGGCAGAACCGCACGTGGTTTGCCGCCGTGCAGGTGGAAAAGCGCATGATGGGGATCATTCTTTTCCTGATCGTGCTCGTCGGCGCCTTCGGTCTCGTCTCGACGCTCGTCATGACGGTGAAGGAGAAGCAGTCCGACATTGCCATTCTGAGGACGCTCGGCGCTTCGCAGGGCTCGATCATGGCAATCTTCGTCACGCAGGGAACGATCGTGGGGCTGCTCGGCGTGGCGGCCGGCGTGGCCGCAGGACTGGCCGTGGCCTTCAATGTGGGCGCGATCGTGAGCTTCATCGAAGGACTCTTCGGCGTGCAGTTCCTGCCTAAGGAGATTTACTTCATCAGCTCGATGCCCTCGGATCCGCGTCTGTCGGACATCGTGCCGATTGCAGTCTTCTCCTTCCTTCTTTCGCTTGCGGCGACGCTCTATCCGAGCTGGCGCGCCGCGCGCATTCACCCGGCGGAGGCTCTGCGCTATGAATGAGCAGTCGAACATCCGGCGCGAGGCGCTGCAGCCTGCGCTTTCGGCGCGGCATGTCGCCAAGACCTATCGAGACGGCGTAGAGGCGGTTGCCGTGCTCCAGGACGTGAATCTCGATGTGCAGCCTGGCGAAACGGTCGCCATTGTGGGCGCTTCCGGCTCCGGCAAGTCGACGCTTCTGCATGCTCTGGGCGGGCTCGACGCCATCGATGCCGGCGACGTGATGATCGCCGGGCGCTCGCTCGGCGGCCTGTCCGACCGTGAGCGCGGCCGGCTTCGCAATGCGGCGCTCGGCTTCGTTTATCAATTTCATCATCTGCTGCCGGAATTCACGGCGCTCGACAATGTGGCGATGCCTCTCTACATCCGGCGCATGGATCCTGCAAAGGCGCGCGAACGGGCGGCTGAGCTTTTGGCTGCTGTGGGGCTAGCCGGCCGTGCGCAGCATCTGCCGAGCCAGCTCTCCGGCGGCGAACGGCAGCGCGTCGCGATTGCGCGCGCGCTCGTGACGCGTCCGGCTTGCGTGCTGGCCGACGAGCCGACGGGCAATCTCGATCACGAGACGGCAGCGGCAGTCTTCGAGCTCTTTCTTTCTATTGCGCGGGAGGAAGGCACGGCCGTTCTCATTGTCACGCATGACCGCGAGCTCGCCCGCCGCTGCGGGCGCGCCGTGCGGCTGGCGGCCGGCCGGCTCGAGCCGCTCGAGCCCGAGCGGCAGGCGCGCTGAAAAAGCGTAGAGAGGCTTCTGCCATGGGCATCATCGACACCCACAGCCATCTGCAGCTCGCATCGCTCAATGCCCGGCGCCCGGCTTGGCTTGCCGCTGCAGCGGCGGCTGGGGTGGAAAGCATGCTCCTCTGCCCCGGCGAGCCGGCGGGCTTTGCCGAAGCGGCAGGCGTGGCGCATGCATGGGGGCTCGGATACGCCTTGGGCATTCATCCTCTTGCCGTGTCCGATGTCGACGAGGCGGCGGGGCTTGCCAGGCTGCGCGAAGCAGTGGCCGCCGCTATGGCGGATCCCTATTTCATCGGCATCGGCGAAGTGGGCATTGACGGCTGGGAGCCGGGCATCGATCAGGCGAAGGCGGAGAGGATCTTCGTCGGCTGCCTGAAGATTGCCCGCGAATTCGATCTGCCGCTTTCCGTGCACGTGAGAAGGAGCGCTTCGCGGATTCTCAAATACTTTCGGCAGCTGCCGCCTCCGGGCGGCGTCATGCACGCCTTCAACGGATCGGCGGTGGAGCGCGATGCCTTTCTGCGATTCGGCATGAAGCTCGGCTTCGGGGGCGCCGCCACCTATGCCGGCAGCCTCCGCATTCGGCGCTGGCTCGCGCAGGCGCCCCGAGACGCCTGGGTTCTCGAAACCGATTCGCCCGATATGCCGAGCTCGCCGCGGCGGGATGCTTGGGAGGCGGAGCGCCTCAAGGCGGGCGAAGCGGCTGCGGGTCCCCTGCTGACGGAGCCGGCCGACATTCTGGATGCGCTGCGGGCGGCGGCCGAGCTTCGCGGTCTGACGCCTGAAGCGGCGGCAGCTGAGGCGCGGCGCAATGCGCTTGCCGCCTTCCCCCGCTTCGAGGCGCTGTTGGCGCGTCCGGACGCCTTTGCCCGGTGCTTTGCGGCCGAGCGGATGCCTTCGGGCGCTTGAAAGCCTCCGCCTGCAGCTCTTTTGAACCTGCGCGACGAACGAGGAGAATACACTTCATACTCCGCATCCAAATACGCGCTTTCGCGCGGCTGCTTTCCCTGCAGCTTCGCAAAGCATGGAGAATTCAATTGACCGAATCCAAAGAGGACAAGAAGCGCATCGTTGTCGCTGTCATCGGCCTCGACATGCCGGGCGTCGTCTCGGCCGTTTCCGCCGTGCTCTCCGCCCAGGGCTGCAATCTCGAGGAAGTGAGCCAGGTGACGCTTCACGGGCAGTTTGCGCTCATCGGCACCGTCGAAAAGCCTGAAGCGCTCAGCAACGACGCCGTCGAGGCGGCGCTCAAGGCGGAGATCCGCGACAAGTCTCTGCATCAATCGGTGCTCGTGCGCGACTTTGAGCCGCCCGCTACAAGCGAGACGGCGGGCGAGCCCTATGTGGTCAGCGTCTGGGGGCCGGACCGCAGCGGGATCATTGCGGCCTTTTCGAAGATCTTTGCCGGCGAGCGCATCAATATCGAAAGCCTGCGCGCATTCCCGTCCGGCGAAGGCGACTACTTCACGGTGTTCGAGGTCAGCGTGCCCGCCGCCGTCGACCGGCGCGCGCTGAGCGCCGTGCTTGAAGGCCGAGCCCGCTCGCTCGGTCTTTCGGCGCGGCTGCAGCATCGGGACATCTTTGAAGCCGTCCATCGGGTCAAGGTCGACTGAATCGGCCGCTTTTTCAATTAGGAGCTTCATTTCATGCTCACAGACCGCGAGGTCCTTTCGACCATCAACATGCTCCGCGAGGAGCACCTCGACGTGCGCACCGTCACGATGGGCATCAGCCTCTTTGACTGCGCGACGGAAGACTTTGACCGCTTTGCCTACAAGGTGCGCTCGAAGATTCTGAAGAACGCCGAGCGCCTCGTCGAAACCTGCAACGACGTCGGCGACCGCTACGGCGTGCCCGTCGTCAACAAGCGCATTTCCGTGAGCCCCATCGGCACCGTCTGCGCGAGCTTCTCGCGCGATCAGATGGTGGCCGCCTGCCGCGTGCTCGACGAGTGCGCCAAGGAGGTGGGGGTCGACTTCATCGGCGGCTTCGGCGCGCTTGTCGAAAAGGGCATGACGCCGGGCGAAGCGAATCTCATCGATGCGCTGCCGGAAGCGCTGGCAGTGACGGACCGCATCTGCTCGTCCATCAATGTCGGCTCCACCAAGGCGGGCATCAATATGGATGCGGTGCGGCTCATGGGCGAGCGCATTCTCGATGTGGCGGAGGCGACGAAGGATCGCGACGCCATCGGCTGCGCCAAGCTCGTCGTCTTCTGCAACATCCCGCAGGATGTGCCCTTCATGGCCGGCGCCTACCTCGGCGTGGGCGAGCCCGACGTCGTGATCGACGTCGGCGTTTCGGGACCGGGCGTGGTGAAGAAGGCGCTCGACCGCGCGCGCGAAGCCAAAGGCGATTTGCTCACGGTTACGGATGCGGCCGAGGTGATCAAGCACACGGCCTACAAGGTCACGCGGGTGGGCGAAATCATCGGCAACGAAGTGGCGAAGCGCCTTGGCCTGCCCTTTGGCGTCGCTGATCTCTCGCTCGCGCCGACCCCGGCGGTGGGCGACAGCGTGGGCGAAATCTTCCAGTCGCTCGGCCTTTCGAGCATCGGCGCGCCCGGCACGACCGCCATTCTCGCCATGCTCAACGATCAGGTGAAGAAGGGCGGCGTCTTCGCTTCTTCGCATGTGGGCGGCCTCTCGGGCGCCTTCATTCCTGTGTCGGAAGACAGCGCCATTGAAGAAGCGGCGCGCACGGGACGCCTCACGCTCGAAAAGCTCGAGGCGATGACCTCCGTCTGCTCCGTGGGCCTCGACATGATCGCCATTCCGGGCGATACGCCTGCGGCGACGATTTCCGGCCTCATCGCAGACGAGGCGGCCATCGGCATGATCAACGGCAAGACCACGGCGGTGCGCGTCATTCCGGTGCCCGGCAAGACCGTCGGCGACAAGGCGGTCTTCGGCGGCCTCCTCGGCGAGGCGCGCATCATCCGCGTGCCGGGCGGCGACGCTTCGGGCTTCGTGAAGCTCGGCGGCCGCATTCCGGCTCCGATCCACAGCCTGCGCAACTAAAGGCGAGCGCAGCGCCTCATTGGCATCAGCGGCTGCAGGGACTTCGTCCAGGCAGCCGCTTTTTTTTGCCTTTCGGTTGGCGTTGCGGTTCAGTCTGGCAGTCAAATATGCGAGGGAATACCCTATATTGGAAATGTAAACGATTAGAGCATTGCAGGGGGATTTCTCTGCTCGCGGATCTGCCGTTTGGATGCGGGTCCGTCTTTTGCCCTGCACGGCAGGATTTTCCAGCCTTCTGCGGGTCATAGCGCCGCCAAAAGCGGCAGGCGCTCTCGTCTCAGCCCTAACGAGGAGGGCGCAAGCCTATGACAAAGACAGAAGCCGGCCGGAGGGCTGCATGCGCGCCCGAAGCGGCGCAAAAAGAGGGATTCTTCGGCCTCATCGGCATCAGCGGCTGCAGGGATTTCGTTCTGGCAGCCGTTTTTTCCTTTCGTTTAGCGTTGCGGTTCAGCCTGGCAGTCAAATATCTGAGGGAATACCCTATATTGGAAATGTAAACGATTAGAGCATTGCAGGGGGATTTCTCTGCTCGCGGATCTGCCGTTTGGATGCAGGTCCGTCTTTTTCCTTGCACGGCAGGCTTCCCCAGCCTTCTGCGGGTCATGGCGCCGCCAAAAGCGGCAGGCGCTCTCCTTTCAGCCCTAACGAGGAGGGGGCAAGCCTATGACAAAGACAGAAGCCGGCCGGAGGGCCGCAGGCACGGCAGAAGCGGCGCAAAAAGAGGGATTCTCCGGCCTCATTGGCTGCAGAGACTGCGACCTGGCTGCCGCTTTTTCCCCTTTCATTTGGCGTCGCGGGTCGTCAGTCAGAAGGCAAAAAAAATGAGAGGGTATTCCCTATGTTGATAACGTAAACAATCAGGGCATGGCAGGGGGCTTCCTATACTCGCGGTCCTGCCGTTTGGATGCGGGGCCGTCTTTTACCCTGCACGGCAGGCTTTCCCAGCCTTCTGCGGGTCATGGCGCCGCCAAAAGCGGCAGGCACTCTCATCTCAACCCTAACGAGGAGGGCGCAAGCCTATGACAAAGACAGAAGCCGGCCGGAGGGCCGCAGGTGCGGCCGAAGCGGCGCAAAAAGAGGGATTCAGACGAAAGCGGGCGGCGGCGCTTGGCGCGGCGGGCCTGATGGCGCTTGCGGCGGCGGCCGCTGCCGAAGGACGCGAGGACGTCGGGCCGCCGCTCGATGGCTTTTTGCCTGACCCGGTTCTTGAGATCCAGGGGGCCGTGGAGATCGGTCCCAATGACTATTTGACACCGCAGGCCCTGCATGTGGCGCCGGGCGGCTCGCTCTCGGTAGCCGACGGCTGGCTTCTCGATCTGGAAGTTGCGGTTCTCGAGGGTTCGCTCAGCGTTTCGGGCGAAACGGCTTTGATGGCAGGTCCTGGCGACGGCGCGGCGGGCATACCCCGCTTTGAAGCGGCGAAGGGACGCATCGACATCGAGGCGCATTCGACGGCGGACGAAGCGCAGGCGAACTTTGCCTCGGCAGGACTCTACGTCGGAGCGCTGCATGTGACGGAGCGCCTTGACGTGGAGATCCGCGAGACGGCGCAGGATCTGCTTGCGGCGCCGACAGCCACCTTTTCAGCTCAATCGATTGCGCTTGAGGATGGCGCCGAGCTTTGGGTCGGCGTGAAGCCGCACGGCGCCTTCATCGTCGGCAGCGGCGAAGGTTCTTTGTTCAATCTAAACGGCGCTCTCGATGCGATGACGCCCTTCGGCGACGGTGTGGCTGCGGAGCTGAGCAATCGGGCCGTTTTTGTTGCGGCCGGACCAGTCTGCATCACGCAGGGCATGCACATTGCTGTCGGCGGCGAAGGCTGGGGGCAGGCCGCTTCGGCCGCGTCGCCCAATCTCCTCATTGCGGAAGACGGCGTGCTCTTCGTCGCAGAGCAGAGCAGCGCGGCAGACGCTCCTGCAGTGACGTTTGAAGCGGGCTCGAGCGTGGCTTTTGAAAAGGGCGCCGAGATCTGGCTCGCCGACAGCTTCGGCGACGCCGAGGCCGCCCAGGATGCCGAGCGGATCGTGCTCGGCGGCATCAGCTTCGCCGGCGCCGCCCTTTCCGGCGAAGAGAATGCCGTCGTCCGCTGGAACGGCTACGAAGGCGAGCTCGCCCTCGGCGAAGGCGGCGAGCTGACAGCCATCCTCCGGCCCCTTGAATTCGGCGGCGACTTTTCTGCGCTGCTTGCGCACGCTTGGGAGCGCCGCCGCGAGCTCTTCCTGCCCAAGATCTTCAAGCGCGCTTTCCGCGAGTTTTCCGGCGACGCTGTTTCCCGGGCGGTTTCGGCTGCGGCAGCGGCGCCTTACGCGCTCGGCACGCATGCTCGAATGCGCGAGATGGCGGCTGGCTTCGGCGCCGATGCCTTCCGGCTCGCTGCGCAGGCGCAGGCCGACGCGGAGAAGGCCGAAGCGCTGCGGCGCGAGCGCGCAAAAGCTGCGGCGGAGGAGGCAGCCCAGAAAGAGCGCCAGGCGTCAGACGCCGAAAGCGGCAAAGCGGGTGAATTGGCGAGCGCCGGACTTTGGAGCCAGGCGCTGCAGTCTGCTCAGCGCATGAAGGAGCAGATTCTCTACACGCCCATCTACGTGTCGGTCGAAAGCTGCCGCGGGCAGGTCGAACACCGCTCTCCCGAAGGGCTCCTCTCGCAGGCTGAGCGGGATGAGTCGGGCGCGGCGATTGCAGCGGTCGGCGGATGGGACGACATTCGCATCGGACTCTCTGCGGCGTACCGCTCCGCCGACATTAAGCAGCGCCATGAGACGGCCGAGCTGGCCGCTTCAGGACAGAGCGACGTGCTGAGCGCCTCGCTTTGGGCGGTGAAGCCTTTGGCCGGCGGCTGGCTGGGCGCGGCCGATCTCTTCTACATCAGCGCATCGGACGATGCGGAGCTTGCCGTGCTGCGCACAAGATTCGAGGCGCGGGGCATTGATCGAAAGCTTTGGGGCGGCGGGCTGTCGCTGCGAACGCCCGAGTGGCAGAGCGGCGTCTTCAAGGGCGCTTTTTCCGGCGGACTTCGCTACGTGCAGACGGCTGATGCGAGCTACCAGATCAGCGCGGAGGGCGAGGCGGCGCTCGACGTGAAGGAACGCGGACGAGCTTCGGCGGCTGCAGTTGCCGGTGCAGAGCTTTCTGCCAGTGCGCCGCTTGCCGGACTCTGGACGTCATTTTCTCCCGAAGTTTCGAAGCATCTGCCGCAGCGCATTGATGCTGCGCTTCATGCGGGCGCTGCGATTTACGCCGGCGGCCGCTCGCTGCATGCGGACTATGCTTTGGCCAGCGGTTTCGGCGGCCCGGGGGCGAGCGTCTCGCACGAGGGGCCTGCTCGGGCGGTCTTCGACGCGTCGGCGAGCGTGTCGCTCGACTTTGAGACGATGCGCCTCGGCGTCGACGTCTTTGCGGACGCCGCCGGCAGCGGATGGCGCAGCTGGGGCGGCCGGATTCGGCTCGACATGCTGCTCGACGCCTGATGCCGGCAGGGCGCAACAATCTTTCGAAACACTCCTCTGTCGGCGGCCGGCGCAGAAGCGGGCCGTCTTTCCTAGAATGAAAGGCGGGGCGGCGCCAGGCGCCGCCATTCATTCAGACCAGTCCAAAGCAGGGGGCCGAAGCGCTCCCTGAAGCGCTGGCCGTTCGCATGCGGGCGGCCAGTGCGCGTCCGGATGCTGAAGAGGCCGGAGGCCTTGACAGCGTGCGCCGGACGCCACACGTGAAACGGAGATTCTCAATGGCGCAAGGAGAGACGGCCGAACCCTGCCGCCGAGCGGATCCGAGCCTCGCTCGCGGCATGGTGGAGCCTCTTTATCAGGGGCTCACTCTTTCAACGGGCGAATCGGCGCTCGCACATGCCGACGGCGTGGCGGCGATTCTTCGCGGCATTCGCGACGATGCCGAGCTGATTTCTGCGGCATACCTTTTTTGCGTGCCCCGCGTCGTGCAGAATCCGGAGGAATGGATTGAGAAGAGCTTCGGCAGCACGGTGGCGGGCCTCGTGAAGGAGCTCGGCAAGCTCAACCATCTCTCGATCATTGCGCGCACGGGCGGCAAGGAGGCGAGCGCGACGGTGCAGCCGGAGCCGCTTCGCCGCATGTTCCTCGCGATGTGCAATGACCTGCGCGTCGTGCTGCTCAAGCTTGCAAGCCGCCTGCAGACGCTGCGCTGGCTTGCGGCAAGCCACGCCGAGGGCAGCCGCGAATACGGCGAGGAGACGCTCGCCCTCTATGCGCCGCTTGCCAATCGCCTCGGCATCTGGCAGATCAAGTGGGAGCTGGAGGATCTGTCGCTGCGCTTTACGCGCCCGGACGAATACCACGCCATTGCGCGCGAGCTCGATGAATCGCGCGAGGCACGGCTCGAATTCATGCAGCATGCCGTGCAGCGCATCAAGGCGCTGCTCGACGAGCATCACATCAAGGCGGAGGTTTCCGGCCGTCCGAAGCACATCTACTCGATCTGGAAGAAGATGCAGCGCAAGCATCTGCGCTTTGACCAGCTCTTCGATGTGCGGGCGCTGCGCGTCATCGTCGACACGGTCGAGCAGTGCTACGAAGTGCTGTCGATTGTGCATGAGAACTTCACGACGCTCTCGAAGGAGTACGACGACTACATCGCGAAGCCCAAGCCCAACGGCTATCAGTCGCTGCATACGGTCGTGACCGACAAGGCCGGACGCGCAATCGAAATTCAGATCCGCACCCGCGCGATGCACGAGTTCGCCGAACTCGGCGTCGCCGCGCACTGGCGCTACAAGGAAGCAGGCAATTCCGACGGCGCCTCCGTGGCTGAAGAGCAGCGCGTTGCATGGCTGCGCCAGCTGCTGGCCTGGCGCAGCGACGTGGGTCCGAAGCCTGACGCCGGCGCTCAGGCGGTGGAGGACACGCACGTCTACTGCCTGACGCCTCAGGGGCGCGTCGTCGAGCTGCCCGTAGGATCGACGCCAGTCGACTTTGCCTATCAGGTGCATACGCAGCTCGGACACCGCACGCGAGGTGCGCGCGTCGACGGGCAGATGGTGCCGCTCAATACGAAGCTCAAGACCGGGCAGACCGTCGAGATCATCGCCGGCAAGACCGGTCAGCCGAGCCGCGACTGGCTCAATCCCGAGCTCGGCTTCGCCGCGAGTCCGCGCACGCGCAACAAGGTGCGCCAGTGGTTCAATGCGCAGCAGACGCAGATTTATCTTTCCGAAGGGCGCGAACGCCTCGACAAGGAGCTCGCCCGCCTCGGCAAGACCGCAATGAAGCTCGACGAACTTGCGAAGCGTCTGGGCTTTGAATCTGTCGATGAGCTGTGCATCGCCTTCGCAAAGGATGAAATCACGCCGACGGCGCTCGCTCAGGCAGTGCAGCCGCCCAAGCCTGCCGAGCCGCCTGCTGAGCCGGAAAAGCTTGTCAGGCAGGCCTCGTCTGACAAGAAGGGCAAGGTGCTCGTTGTCGGCATGGATTCTCTTCTGACGCAGCTCGCCCGCTGCTGCCATCCGGTGCCGCCCGACGAAATTGTCGGATACGTCACTCGCGGGCGCGGCGTGACAATTCATCGCGCGGACTGCCCAAACCTCAAGAACATGATCGAGCAGGATCATGAGCGCGTGATCGAGGTGAGCTGGGGCGATGCGCCGGAGGCGGTCTTCCAGGCGGAAGTCCTCATTGTGGCGCAGGATCGCAACTTCCTTCTGAAGGATCTGTCGGAGGCGCTGCAGCGCGAGAAGGTCCGCATCACGGGCATCTCCTCGCAGGCCGTCAAGGGCGATCAGCATCTGCGCTTCGTGCTGGAGATCCACAGCGGCGACGAGCTTGCCCGCACGCTCAAGGCCATCCGAGAGGTCCCGAGCGTGCTGTCTGCGCGCCGCATCTAGAGGCGGCAGAGAGCGCCTGCTCAGCTGAGGCCTGTCCGCTTAGGCGGACGGGCCTTGCTTTTTTCAGGCGCCGTGCGCAGGGCAGGCAGTCTGCAGGATCGTGCATCAATCGAAGACTTTTGGCGCATGGCGGAGAGGCGGTGCGCCGGAGAATAGGCTGCAGGATGAATGAGAGCTGAAAGGCGCCGCGCAGGCGCTTTTGCAGCTCTGCACAGACCTAAGGAGAAATCATCATGCAGAAGCGCACGCTTGTTATCGGTACCGCCGCTGCTGCGGCTGCGGCCGCGGCCAATTCCTTTGCCGCCGCTGCGGCTTCGAAGCCGCCCTTCGACACGATCTTTGCGCAGGGAGGTCCCAATCCCTACGGCAAGTTCTTCACGGGGCAGACGTATCTCACGATGCTCTCCGAAGGCGGCGCGCCCTGGAACTGCCCTGTCGGCAACGTGACGTTCGAGCCCGGCGCCCGCACCAACTGGCACAAGCATTCAGGCGGGCAGATTCTTCTTGTCACGGCGGGCGAGGGACGCTACTGCGAGCGAGGCCAGCAGCCCCGCATCATCAAAAAGGGCGACGTCGTCCGGATTCCGCCCGACGTGGAGCATTGGCACGGCTCCGCCCCCGGCAGCTGGATGACGCACATCTCCATTGAGAGCAATGCGCTGAACAGCAAAACCGAGTGGCTTGAACCGGTATCCGATGCGGATTATCTGAAGTAGCTATAACAGGCGATTTTCCCCTGCATCTCAGGCCATTCGGAGTCGCTGCAGGGCGCAGAAGAGGCGGCGGAGGAAAAATTTTTCTTCCTCCGCCTTGCTTTTTTCTGGACTGTCCGTATAATTCGTCATCTCACGCCGCTTGACGGTGACAGGCACGTAGCTCAGTTGGTTAGAGCATCACCTTGACATGGTGGGGGTCGTTGGTTCGAGTCCAATCGTGCCTACCAAGCATCGCCTGCAGCGTGGAATCGCGGAAGAAGCCCGCGAACGCTTGAAAGAGCGTAAGATAAAAGCTTCACAGGCACGTAGCTCAGCTGGTTAGAGCATCACCTTGACATGGTGGGGGTCGTTGGTTCGAGTCCAATCGTGC
>CAJKSP010000026.1 GCA_905202595.1 uncultured Sutterella sp. | reverse complement strand
GGCAGCCAACCGGCCGACGCAGGCGCAGTTTCGATGCGAAAAGTGCGGGTACATGTACAACGCGGACCGTGTGGGCGCGATCAACATTCTCGGGCGCGGGCACGCCTTAGAACCTGTGGGAAGCTTCAGAGTACTGCTGAAGCTCAAGTGAGTCGGTCGTCTCGCAAGGGACACTCCGTTCAACAGCAGGAACCCGTTGAAGAGACCGTCAAGCAGCCCTCGGCTGCATGACGGCTCAGTAGGAAATCTCCGCCCATCGGGGCGGAGAGGATGTCAATTGTGCCAGGGCGCCTTTTCGCCCTCGCAGAAGACGCCGTCGGTCATCGTGTAGTGCGAAAGGCTTCCCGCCTTCGTCTGGATGCAGATGAACTTCATGCCGCAGTCATCAGCCGCACGGATTGCGCGATGGCCGGCGGGCGAGATGCGGAACCAGTCGCCCGCTTCAAGCTGCTCGACCTTCCCGTCGATCCAGAGCTCGCCGCGGCCTTCCAGCACGCCGTAGAGCTCCTCGTTTTCCTTGTGGCAGTGCACAAACGGCACCGCAGCGCCGGCCGGCAGCTCATTGACGGACACTTCGCAGCCCGTGAGCCCGAGCTTGTCGTGCAGCTCCGTGCGGGGCGCAGAAGGAACATGAATCTTGGCGAAATTTTCTGACATGGCAATGCCTCCTCATTCATGCAGAGCGATGGGACGGCAGCTTTGCTGCGCCTGTCCTGCCCTGCGCTTTTATGAAAAAACCTGCAGCGTTCAACGCGCCGATTGAAAGTCAGCGCCTCTTCTCCGGCAGATCCTCCGGCGTGAAATTGCACGCCGCCCGCTCGAGCAGCAGCTCGAGCGCATCGGCCTCCGCTTCAGAAAGCCCTCGGCAGATCCGCTCGTTCACGACCTCGGAAATCGCTTTGACTTCACTCTCGAGCGCGCGGCCCGCGGGCGAAAGCGAGAGCATCACGGCGCGGGCGTCCTCGGAAGAGCGGACCTTCTGCACGTAGCCGAGCTTCTCGAGCCGCTCCACCATGACGGACGCCGTCGACTTCGTGCGCCCGATGCGCGCAGCAAGCGCCGCGAGCGTCAGGCCTTCCGTACGAAAGAGCACGCGGAGTATGTCGCCGCAGCTCGCGGGAAGATCCCCGAGCCCGCGCGCCGCCATCTCCTGAACGAGGAGCCGGTTTGCGCCTTCGTGAAGGCGCGCCGAAGCGGCCAGAATGGATCTCATCTTCATGATGGACAGTCCAATAGTTCGACGTCGAACGTCTGATGTCCGCATAATAGTTCGACAGCGAACAAATTGCAAGAGCCGCTCCTGCACCTCGCCGCGCTGCGACATCAATCGACGCAGCTGCGGGCATCATCTCCTCCAGTCCGGCGCCGCAGAGCTTGGGCCGACGCCGGAACCCCTCACGAGACAGTCCGAGCTACAAAGCGCAGTCAGGCGCCGCTGCAGAAATGCCTGCACGCTTCCTCCCGATGAGGATTCTTTATGTCTGTCTCTTTTGACAACCCGCTCAGCCGCAGCAGCCTCTCTCCGCTTCTTTCAATGGCTGCTGCCGATCCGGACGTCAATCCGAGCGAGCTCTTTGCGACGCTCGCCCTTCTGAACGAACTTCACGAGTCCGCCGATCTGCAGCGCGCTGCCATCCTGCTGACGCTGCCGGCCGAGAAGCGCCCGTCCGCAGACCCTTGGGTCGAAGCTTGGGCGGCAGGAGCCGAACGGCTCCTGAAAGCGCCGCTTGCGGACATTCCTCAGGCGCTCAAAGGGCAGACGCGCGAATCGAGGCGTCTTGAAGCCGCGATTCGCTTCGCCGCCCTGCAGCGCACGATCTTCGGACTCTCCGATCCCTCAGCCTTCGCGATCCCCGCCGGGCATGATCCGGATGCGGCCCTTTCGGCCTCGCCCGAACCCGAGGCTGCCGAGCGGCTCGGCATTTGGCTTCGGCCGCTTTTCAACGACCCCAAAGCGCGGCATGCCGAGTCGGAGCGCGCGCTCGCCCGAGCGCTGCTGCGCGCGCAGGCGCTCTGCGCTTCCGGCGAACCGCTCGCTCAGATTATTTTCCAGAGGCTCATTGCGCTCGCCGAGCGCCATCCCAACCGACAGGATCTGCTACCGCAGCGCCGGCGCACCATCCGCTTCGTCTGGCGGGCGGACAGCGCCGCGCCCGAGGAGATCAAGAGGGAAATGCTGAGGACGAGCCGGGCGCTCAGATCTGTCGGCGCCATTGATTTTGCGGATTTCGATGCCAGGACGCTTTGGACGCAGGAGTGGCTGATCAAAGGAGACGCCTTTGGACGAGCCGCCGCAAGTCTCGCCGCCCGACTTGCGCCGCGCGTGAGGGCTAGACAAACAGAGGACGAGCCGCCCGCCGCCTGCACGAACATGCTCGGCAGCTTTGGACGCGCGCTTCTCATCCACGGCCAAGCCAGCGCTGCGTCTTCGCCGGAACTCGTCGACCCGTTCGATCCTTTTCTCAAGCCCGGTTCCGGGATTTCATTCCTCCGTAATGAGGACTAACGGCAGAGCAACCCCGCCGACAGATCACCTGTTGCCCAAGCAAGCTTTCATCAAAACCGCTTAAGATAGGAAGAGGCAAACTCAACAGCAGTTATCTCATCAGCAGGAAATTTTAATTAAATTTCAGTGAAGAATATCTCACCTTCACTCCGTTTTTAACGGCAAAAATGAGCGGTCGCTTGAATTCTGACCGCTCATTTCATCTCTTTCGATCACCTTATCTTTAATAACTATTCTTGCGCCAAGCACAAACAAAAGTCAGTGCATTACAAAAAAATGCATGGCAGATTTTCTTGTAGTTTTCTTATAGCTTCAACTGTCAATGCATGGAACGCAAGAAGGTTATTTCCTACACTTGCAAATAGCTATTATTGAACAAATTTTAGCAACGCGGCCTTTTATGAAGGCAGCCGAAGAAGATGGAAAGAGGCTCCATCCTATAAATGACCACCGATTTTCTTCCCTTTTTTACGCATTCACCGATCCACAGTGCCTCATTGCATGAAGGCAATTCCGAAATTCTTCGAGGTTCCGGCCCAGCATGAATAATTTCATTTCAATACGCTGCAAATCAGCCCTTTGGCACCCACACTTCTGCCCCACCATCTCAATCAATCGACGATAATGTGAATAATGAGCAATAGGGTTTCGTTCGCTCTTTTTCACAAAGCGCTTATAGTCATTGCTTGCGCCAGATGGAATCATAAATTCCCATTCGAAGTTCGGGTGCCATTCGCGAATAATTAAATCCAACGCCATAGCCACTCTGGAATCATAAATAAAATAGCTTTCAGGGTGGATAAAGGCAAGACATTTGCTTTTACTACTTATCCGATCCTTAGGCTCAAGAAATTTTTCAACTTCTTGATCACTCCGGCAAATATTGTGTGCATAAGTTCTGAGCGTCTCTTCCTTAATCTTCCAAATTTTCCCCCATTTTTTGACAATCCATCCCAGCAATGCAACTTGATTCTCCTCTTTTGACAGAGAAGGCCAGACTTGGCTGACAATACGCTTCAGCTGGATAACTTGTTCCGCATTATCAAGTTTCAGGAAATCCTCTTCATTAAGATTCCTTTTTATTATGGCGGGAAACTCTTGATACGCCTTCGTTGTCATTCGTCCCCATCTGTAGACAGTAAGCTTTTGAAGACTGTCATTTTCTAGCACTTTATAAATACTCTCTGCCAAATAATTTAGATCTTGACTGATACTTGTTTGCATGAAAAAAATCCTATAAACGCCGAAAGCCGACGCAGTAATTCTAATGTCATCCAATATATCAATATAAAGCTGATGAGACGCACATAAATAGACTTTCTGACAGAATCTCACATAGCTGGTGAGCAGCCCACTGAATTGATCCACCAAGGGATTGATGCTGGCGGCTTCATCTGATCCTCTACCGGCAGCCTTCTTCGAAAGCAAGCTGTGTAGGTACGCCGCAACGCTATGCTTTTCATAATCTGGAATGCATGCGCCCAGCATCGGGCCGGGCGCTGCGGCACCCCAAGGAGGTTTCACCATGCGTCACGCACCGCTTGCTCTCGCCGCTCTGTCGGCGATCGCTGTTCTGTCTCTTCCGGCCGGCGCAACCGAAGCGCTTTCGGCCGACATTCTTGTCGTGGGCTCTGGCGGCGCCGGCATGTCCGCCACCATCGAAGCCGCCGAGCTCACCCAGGGCAAGGCCCGCATCGTCATTCTCGAAAAGCTCCCGCTCGTCGGCGGCACGACGCTTCTCTCTTCGACCGCCTACAACGCCGGCGGCGCTGCAGCGCAGAAGAACTACACGGCCAAGGACTACGAAGCGAAGCTCCTCAAAGGCTTCCCGAAGGCCGATGCGCACGACCGCGCAAACATCCGGCAGCTCGCCGAGCTGAGCGGCCCCACTGCGGACTGGCTGTCGGCCATGGGCGCAGATCTCTCGCGCGTGGCCAACGGCTCGCAGCTCATGCCGGCTGACGGCGGCGCCTTCGGCCAGATGATCGTCCCCGTGCTCAAGAAGCGCGCCGATGCGCTCGGCGTGAAGATCGTGACGAACGCCAAGGCCGAAAAGCTCCTCACCGACAAGGAGGGCCGCGTCGTCGGCGTCGAAGCGTCGATCAAGGGCGGCGAGCCGCTGGCTGTTCCGGCCAAGGCCGTCATTCTTGCCGCCGGCGGGTTCGCCTCCAGTCCCGACCTCGTCAAGCGCTTCTCGCCGCAGTGGGCGGGCTATCCCTCGACGGCAAGCGTCGGCGCGACGGGCGACGGCCTGCTGATGGCCGAAGCCCTCGGCGCGAAGCTTGACAACATGGCGCTTACGGGACCGCAGACTGTCGCCTACGACACCGGCCGCGGCGCTGTGTCCCTCACAAACGTCCGCTACAACGGCGCCATCCTCGTCAACAAGAAGGGCGAGCGCTTCGCCGACGAGCTCGGCAACACGGCCGTCCTCGGCGCGGCCATCACGAAGCAACCCGAGGGCTTCGCCTACCTCGTCTTCGACGAGAAGTCGGTGCAGAACGGCGCCCTGATGCAGAAGTACAAGCAGCTCGGATACTTCGTCGAAGCGCCGACGCTCGCCGAGCTCGCCAAGAAGCTTGGCGTCGACGCCGCAGGCCTTCAGGCAACGGCCGAGCGCTGGCGCGACTTCTTCGACGCCAAGAAGGACGCCGACTTCGGCCGCACGCTCTCCATGGTCACGCGCCTGGATCAGGCGCCCTACTACGGACAGAAGATTTCGCCCGCCAGCCAGACGACCTACGGCGGCGTCGAGCGCAGCGCCGAGGGCGAAGCGCTCAAGGCCGACGGCACGCCGATCAAGGGCCTCTACGTCGCGGGCGAAACGGCCGATCAGTATGGCCAGGGCGTCTCGCTCGGCATCGTGACGGGCCGCATCGCCGCGCGCGGCGCCGTGAAGTCGCTCTCGGCCGAGTGAAGAGGCGCCGCGGACGCCAGCCGGCCGGGCCTATGATGACGGCATCCGGAGCTGAACTGCAGCCTGCCTCTTCGGCAGGCTGCGGCGCCAGCTCGAGTGCCTTCATTTTCTTTTGCGCATGACGACTGCCTTCCGCTTTTCCGCTCTTCTTCTCGCCGCCTGCGCCGGCCTTGCCGGCACGAACGCCAGCGCGGCAGAAGCCGACCGGCCGAACGCCGCCGGCGGCGTTGTGCGCATCGGCGTCGAATCGTCGCTCGACCCGATGTTCTTCGTCGAAAGCTTCGGCCCCGCGATGGCCAGGCTGCGCGAAACGTTCCCGGAGCGGACGTTTCAAGCGGAGGCGATGCCGCTGCCGGCGCTTCTTTCGGCGATCAAGGCGCAGAAGATCGACTTCTTCTTTGCCGAAAGCGGCCTCTTTGCCTACGCGCATTCGGCCTGGGGCGCCAGGGACGTCGCCGTCAGGCGCTCGCCCATGAGCCGCAGTCCGAGCCGAGCGGCGAGCACGACGGTCCTCGTGCGCGCGAGCGGCTTCCCCGGCCGAGCGCCTCGGCTCGAAGAGCTTCGGGGCAAGCGCGCTGCGGCCCTGTCGCCCTCGAGCTTCGAAGGCTGGCGGATCCTTCAGGGCATGATTGCGGATGAAGGCGAAGACCCCGAGCGCTTTTTCAGGGAGACGATCTTCACCAAAGGCGAGCTGCCGGGTCCCGCTGCGCTCGTCGCCGCCGGTGCGGCCGACGTAGCGGTGCTTCCTGCCTGCGAGCTCGAGCGCCTGATGGCCTCCCACGGCATCGAAGGCGGCGTGCTGCGCGTCTTTTCGCCGCAGCCGGGCAGCGATTTGCGATGCCTGCGCTCCGCGCCCCTCTACCCCGACGTTGTCTTCGCCTCGACCCCGGCAGCCGATCCGGAATTCGTGCGGCTCGCCACGCTCGCGATCCTCTCGGCGCCGCCTTCAAAGGGCGGCTGGTCCTGGGGCGTCGGCACCGACTTCAACGCCGTCGATGCGCTCTTCAAAAAGCTCAAGGCCGGCCCGTACAGCTATCTGCGCGAGCCCAACTGGCGTGCCTTCTGGGAGAACTACCGGGAATGGATTCTGGCGGCCGCCGCGCTCATCGCGCTCGGCATCCTGCACATCCTTCGCACCAACCGGCTCGTGGCGCTTCGCACGGCGCAGCTCCGGGACGCGCTCCGACGGCGCGAAGAGCTTGAGGCAGAGGCCAAGACCAGCCGGCAGCGCCTCTCGGAAATGGAGCGCGCAGGCGTCGTCTCGCAAATGTCGGCCATGCTCGCGCATGAAGTGCGCCAGCCCGTCGCATCCCTCGTCAACTTCGCCGGCGGCCTCGACATGTATGCGCAAAAGAAGTACGGCGGCGACTCGGTGATCGCCGAGGCGGCCTCTCTCATCACCGAAGAGGCTGAGCGCGTCTCCTCGATCGTCGAGCGCGTGCGCAGCTACGCGAAGTCGCACCGCATGCGCCGCGTAAGGCTCTGCGCGCACGAGCTCGCCGAAGCGGCGCTGCGGACCTTCAGCCATTCGAGCACCGCCTCGGGCGTGACGGCCTCGATTCTCGGCGGTCCGGACGACGCGGCCGTCGAGGGCGATCCCCTCGAGCTGGAGCTCGTGCTCCTCAACCTGCTCAAAAACGCCGCCGCGGCTGCGGCGCCCCTCCCGCCAGGCAGGCGGATCGTCTCGCTCAGCTGGCGCATCAGCGGCGAAAGCGTCGGCTTTGAAGTCGACGACGACGGACCTGCGCTCTCGGACGAAGCCTTCGCCGCGCTCTCGCGTCCGACGCAGAGCCTCAAGCCCGACGGACTCGGCCTTGGGCTCTCGCTCAGCCGCACCATTGCCGAGCGCCACGGCGGCAGGCTCGCCTTCAGACGCCGTCAGCCCGGCCTCGCGGCCGAGCTCTGGCTGCCGCTCGCTCCTGCCGGCAATGCCAGCGGCTCGAAGCCGCAGGCCGAAGGAGAGAATCATGATTGAAAATCCCAAGCGCGCCCCGCTCGTGCGAGTCGTCGACGACGACGAAAAGGTCCGCCGCTCCGTCGCGTTCGTGCTCGAGCTCGACGGCTGGTCCGTAAAGAGCTTCGCCACGGCAGAAGCCTTTCTCGCCGAAGACGATCCGGAAGCGCCCGGCTGCCTCGTGCTCGACGTGCGCATGCCCGGCATGAGCGGACTTGAGCTGCAGGCGGCGCTGCGCGCGTCCGGCCGCAGCATCCCCGTGCTCTTTCTCACGGGCCACGGCGACCTCGACATGGCCGTGACGGCGCTGAAGCGCGGCGCGGCCGACTTCTGCACGAAGCCCGTAGCGCCGAAGAAGCTCCAGGCCGCCGTCGGCAAGCTCGTGCGCTGGCACCAGGCCTTCTGCCGAAGCGCCGCCGAGAAGGCGAGCGTCGAGGCGCTCCTCGCCACGCTCACGCCGCGCGAGCTCGAGGTCGTGCGCCTCGCGGCCAAAGGCCTCATGAATAAGGAAATCGCGCAGCTGCTGAGCGCTTCCGAGCAGACCGTCAAGATCCACCGATCGAACGCGGCCAAAAAGCTCGGCGTGCGGAGCGCCGTCGACTTCCTCGAGCTGCTTCGCATTGCAGACGAGCCGCTTGACGACCGCTTCCCGATCGAAGAGCTTGAAGACCGGGAGGCCTCATGAGCCGGTTCCGCCTTTTTGCGCCCGCGCTCTCGCGCAGAACGCTCGCTGCCGCTGGCGCTGCAGGCGCCGCGGGCCTGGCGCTCGCCGGCTGGGGCCTCTGGCGGCGTCTCTCCGAGCCGGCCGCCTTCGACGTCGTCGTCATCGGCAGCGGTGCCGCAGGCCTCTCGGCCGCCGTCGCGGCGGCCGAGACGGGCGCCTCGGTCCTTGTCATCGAAAAGCAGAGCGAAATCGGCGGCAATACGCTCATTTCCGGCGGCTACTTCGCCGCCGTTGATCCAAAGCGGCAGAAAGCGCAGCAGATCGACGACTCGGAAGCGCTCTTCCTGAAGCAGATGCTCGAAAGCGGCGGGGCGCTTGCCGAACCGCGCCTCGCCCGAACGCTCGTTGATGGAGCGGGCGCGGCGCTTCGCTGGCTCGAATCCCTCGGCATGCGCTTCCAGCCGGGCGTGATCGAAATCTACGGCGCGCACTGGCCGCGCTGCCACAAGCCCATGATGCCGGGCGGACAAGGCTACATCTATGCGCTTTCGGCCGCCGCGGCCAAGCTCGGCGTCACGATCGCCGCGCACCTGAGAGCCGAGCGCCTCGAGCCGCTGGGGTCAAGAAGTGCCCCCCGCGGCAGCGGCGGCTGGCGCATCCGCTGCGCAGGGCCTGACGGCGAAGCCGCCGTCTTTGAAGCGCGCCGCGGACTCGTTCTCGCGAGCGGCGGCTTCGGCGCCAGCCGCTCCATGATTGAAGCCTTCTCGCCCAAGCTCGCCGGCCTCACGACCGACAACACGCCGGGCTCGACGGGCGAAATGCTCCTCGAGGCCGCCCGCTGCGGCGCGGCGCTCGTCGGCATGGAGGCCGTGCAGTGCCTGCCGGGCTGCCCGCCCGGGCGCACGCACCGCGTGCGGCTCCATAACGACGTGAGCCGCTTCATCTTCGTCAACGGACGCGGCCGGCGCTTCATCCGCGAGGACGAGCGGCGCGACGTGCTCCGCGACGCCGTGCTCGCGCTCCCCGAAGGCTTCGCCTATACGATCGTGGACGATGCAGGGATGAGAAGCTACAACATCCTCGTGCAGAAGGAAGCGGTAATCGGCATCGAAACAGGCGACGCCTGGCGGGGCGCCACCGTCGAAAAGCTTGCCGAGGCCATGGGACTTCCAGGCGCCGCGCTTCGCGCGTCCGTCGAGTGCTACAACCTCGGCGTGCGCCTCAAGCGCGATGAATTCGGAAAGGCCCCGGCAGAGCTCATTCACGAAATCATCACGCCGCCCTTCTGGGGCTGCTACGCCGGCATGACGATCCACTACACCATGGGCGGCATCCGCATCGACGAGCGCGCCCGAGCGCTCGATGCGGCGGGGCGCCCCATCCCGAAGCTCTTTGCGGCCGGCGAAGCGGCAGGCGGCGTGCATGGCGCCAACCGCATGGGTGCAAACGGCATCAATGACGCCGTCGTCTTCGGCCGGCTCGCCGGGCGAGGCGCCGCAGCTGGAGCGCTCGCATCCTGACGGCTGCAGCCGTTCGGGCAGCGCTCCGCTCTCAGGCGCCTCAGCAGCCCGCAAAATCATCGAAATTCCGCCTAAACCGCCGCAAACGGCGCCTTATTCGCCAAAACAGGCGTCAGACAGTCAACGGGAAACCGCCGACTGTCAATAGAACCAAAGTTTCTTTCGGCGGACAAAAGGAGCGGTCACACTGAAAGGCATCGGCGGCATCTGCACCGCCGACCAAAACCAATTTTCTTAAAGGAGAGAATGATGACCGATTTCACTCGCCGCCGCTTCCTTGCAGGCGCCGCTGCCGGCGCTGCCGCCGCAGCGGGCGCTGCCGTGCACGCTGCGCCCGCCCCTGCGGACCTGAATCTCTGCAGCCTCCCGGCCAAATGGGATGAAACGTACGACATGGTCGTCGTCGGCTCGGGCGGCGCCGGCCTCGCTTCCGCCGTCAAGGCGTCGCAGGACGGCGTGAAGAAGATTCTCGTCCTGGAAAAGATGGCCTACATCGGCGGCAACACCGCCATTTCCGGCGGCGGCTTCAATACGTACGATCCGCCCCGCCAGAAGGAGCAGAACATCAAGGACAGCCCCGAGAACCATGCGGAGAACACGCTGCGCGGCGGCGACTACCGCGCCAATCCCGAGCTTGTCCGCACGATGACGGAAAACTCCTACGCTGCGCTGCAGTGGCTCGAGTCCATGGGCATGAAATTCAAGCCGGGCGTCTATCAAATTTACGGCGGCCTCTTCCCGCGCTGCCATGCGCCCTACGGCTCTCTCGGCTCCGACTACATCAAGGTCCTCAGCGCCCAGTGCAAGAAGCTCGGCATCGAAATCCGCCGCCAGGCCCGCGTGACCCGCGTCATTCGCGAAAAGCCGCTTGAAGGCGCGGTGCTCGGCGTCGAATACGAAGACAAGGACAAGAAGAAGCACTACATCCGCGCCGAAAAGGCCGTCGTCTGCGCGGCCGGCGGCTTCGGCGCCAACCCGGACATGCGCTCGCTTCATGATCCGCGCATGCGCAATCTGACGACGACGAACCACGCCGGCGCCACGGGCGACCTGATTCCGCTGCTTGAAGACATCGGCGCCGACACGACCGGCATGGACTTCATCCAGTGCAACCCGGGCTGCCCTCCGGGACGCACGCACCGCGTCATGATGCACCTCATCGTGAAGAACTTCATCATGGTCGGCCCGGACGGCAAGCGCTTCGTGCGCGAAGACGAGCGCCGCGACGTCATCCGCGACGCGATTCTGTCGCTGCCCAATCAGACGGGCTTCTCGATCATCGATCAGAACGGCTTTGACGAGACGAACCCGGGCCACCAGAAGAGCATCACCGAGGGCTTCAAGACGGGCGACGCCTGGACGGCCGACACGATCGAAGAGCTCGCGAAGAAGATGGGCGTCGATCCCGCTGCGCTCAAGAAGACGATCGACGACTTCAACGCCGGCGTCGATGGTGGAAAGGATGCGCTCGGCAAGGCGCCGAACGTTCTGCGCAAGATTGAGCGCGCGCCGTTCTATGCGGGCTACGCCGGCATGAGCGTGCACCACACGATGGGCGGCATCGTCATCAACGCGAAGACGCAGGTGATCGACCGCCGCGGCAAGGTGATTCCGCATCTGCACGCCTGCGGCGAGCTTACGGGCGGCATCCACGGCACGAACCGCCTTGGCGGCAATGCCATCTGCGACATCTTCACCTTCGGCCGCCTGACGGGCATGTACGTCGCAAAGGGCGAATAAGCTTCCAGGCCGAGTGCCGAAAAGCCGCGCCTCCCGGCTTTTCAGCCGCAAGCCTGCCATAAAAATCGCGCCGGGCGCTTGATGCGCCCGGCGCGATTTTTTTAGTGTTGGGAGACAACCAAAGCCAGCGGACAACCGCAAGCGCCTCCGCTTGCCTGCAATCCAATGCCCAGCGTTTGACCTCCGAAGTCAGTGAACCGTCCGCTCATGTCTAGATCATTTGTCCTGATCGGTGTTTTATAAACCGCGTGAAACTGCAGGCGTTCGCGTTGCTGCTTTCCATACAGTGCACCCCATCCGCTTCACTCGAAAAGAAAAACAAAAGCCCCAGCTTGTTCGGCTGAGGCTCAGTTATAGAAAACATTCTCTGCAGTACGTTATGTTCTCAACGAACCGAAGAGAATAGCATGTTGCTTAGAACAGATAACGAACGCCAACATTAAAGGCCCAGGGATTCTCCACATCGCCGCCGGTCGAGCGTTCAAGCTCGCCGTAGGCAAAGATGCTCTGACCGAGGCGGAGCTGGCCGCCGATGCCGTAGGTCACCCAGCCGCCGCCGAGATCCTCGCTGAGGCTGGTGCGCATGCCGTCCTTGGAGGCCATGCCGTCAGCATCGCCGAGGAAGTCGTACGAGTAGCTCACATGCGCGTAGATCGTGCCGGCATTCTCCGGGAAGTCGAAGCCGGTGCGAAGACCGATGCGCGTGATGAGATTCTGGTAGTCGTCCTGCTCGAGCAGAACGCCGTTCGAGGCGACGGCATCATCGCCCTGAGCGTAGCCGTAGCTCACTTCAATCTGCGGCTCAACGTAGGCGCGCTCCATGAACTTGAACGTGTGGCCGGTCTCAACGCTCAGGCCGAAGGCGTTGGAATCAAGCGCGACGTCCATGTTGCCGGCCTTGAAGTCGTTCTTGATGTAGCCGTAGCGGGCAACAAAGTCGATGTAGGAGCCCTTTTCGAACATGCGCGAGCCGTAGAGAGCGATTGTGTAGAGATCTCCGTCGCCGTCTCCGTTGTCAAGGTCGAAGCTCGAATCGCTGTAGCTGAAGGCGCCGCCGACGATCCAGTCGCCGACGCGCGCGTCGCCGCCGGCCTGAACCGTGGTGCTCGTCATGTCGACATGATTGGCGTCTCCCCACTTGTATTCGCCGCCGTAGACGCGAGCCCAGGCCCCGGCGTCGCCCTGCTGCAGGCGGACGTCGCCCAGGCGCTTCGTCAGGTGGTTGACCTGATTGCGCCACTGCACGAGCGAAGCGGCGTTGACGCCCTTGAAGGACTCAAGCTTGGTATTGTTGCGCTCTACCACAGCGCCTTGGTTACCTTCGGCATCAATCTGCTGAACAATTTCACCGCGCACATCTCCTTCGCGAATCAAGCGCGTTTGAATTGCATTCCCAGTTGCAACCGTCAGGCTTGATCCCAGAGCATTAAGCGCAGCCGTAGTGTCAAGGATATCGTCTGCTGTAAGGCCGTTCATTGCCAACGTCAATTCAGTTCCCGCGGCCACATTTTCAACAGCTAGTACAGCTGTCTTAAACGTTTTTCCATCTTTAGTTGACGTATTCACATTCACAATGCCTGTGCCACTCAAATCGCCGATGGAAACTTGTTGGGACTCTCCGCCGACCAAATTCACGATACCGCCATCAAGCTTGAGAATGTTCGTAAAGCTATCGTTTCGATCAGTCGTCCAAGTCGCCCCTTTGGAAAGCGCAAGTTTCATTTTATTAACTTGATCCTTTCCAACCGGCGGATTAGGATTGCCGGAAATAAAAATATCGCCATTTAGATAAGAATTTGCCCCCGTTAGATTGATATCTACAGTTGCATCAACAGAAGTTCCGGAAGTTGGCGCATCATAATAAAAAATGATATCGCCGTTCATTTGAACTGTTCCTGTGCCATCTTTATTAATTACAGTTTTCGCATTACCCCGAGTACTGATAGCTGTACGAGCATCAATGGTCAACCCTCCGTTAATTTCTACTTGGGCGCCAGAATATGCTACGATGCCAATATCGGAATATTCTCCAGCACTATCAGGATTTGCTATTCCAGAGGATGCTGTGATGTAGGTATGATTAGCGTTGATCGTAATCTTGGAAGGATCCTGCGCATCAACATCATTATTTTGCGCCCAAATACCTACAGCATAACCATTTATTGATGTTGCAGTAAGCCGAACAGTATCAGCATTAATTGTAATAAAAGAGGATGTAGCACTTTCATCACCAGTTGATCGCATAGCCTCTATGGCAGTGGCACTGTTTTTGGCTGAAGCGACGACATTAACAGTACTCTGAGCCGAAAGACTCAATTTGCCGCCGTTAGAATGCGATATCTCATTTTTGTTAGAATCCCTCTCTGTAAACACCTCAGCGCCGAGGCCGACAACACTGCCAGCGGAATTCTCAACCGTTACATCCATAGTTTGAGATTCTGCATAAGCCTCAGAATTACCCCAAACTACTGCACCATAAATCGTGCCAGAGGATTCTTTGGCATATTTAAGATGAGAGAGATCAAACAAGTGATTATCTGTACCATCAAATGCCACTAGAGAAGCTGTCGGTTTGAAATAGCTTCCATTAACCAGAGTGCTTGCAGCTGCCTGATCTTGAATGAAAAGTGTAGCAAGAATGCTCATCGTCAATAAATTCAACCTATTTCCCTTCATCGTTAACAGCTCCAGTTCCAAGCTTCGATAAATAACTTTTCACTCTTATTGAGTGAACTTGAATGTTCACCCCCCCCCCCCATCTATTGCAATGAGTGTTTACTCTTATTGCGTCTGGAATTAAATGTCTACAAGGAGCATAATGAAGGCATTAACTTACATTGCACGTTAAGTGCAATAATCGCAGTACGAAACTGTGGCAGCGAACCACAAAGAAAACGGCCCCTTTGATCTGCAAAGAAGCCGTTGACGCTTAAACGTCCTGCTTAAAGACGCAGCTAGATGAATTAGGCCTTGAGACGCTTCACTGCATGCTGCGCCGCCAGGCGTCCCCAAATGACCGCCGCCGTCAGCTGCGAGCCGACGATGTAATCATCGTAGAACAAGCCGCCGATGGCGTTGCCCGCCGCATAAAGACCAGGAATCGGCTGTCCTTCGGCATTGAGCACTTCGCCGTTCGGACTGATCTTCGGGCCGCCGAATGTTGCCGTCATGCCGCCCTGGAACGGGAATGCCATAAACGGTCCCTTCTCAAGAAGACGAGGCTTTTCGAGAGTATTGGGAGGAACCAGTTCATCTGCCTTGCCGGCTTTGACAGCCTCGTTATAGGCAGAAACTGTTTTAACCAGCGTCTTCGGATCTACATCCATAGATTTGGCAAGTGCTTCAATCGTTTCGCCGGTATAGATAGGCGCCTTTGCCTTCTTGTAGCGTGCAATGCGGGTTGCAACTGTTTCGATGTCTACAACCTGACTGTCGATGATGATGAAAGCCCAATTGTCCTTTGTAATCTTCGGCAACTCCTTGGCAATCGCAACGTAGGTCTTTTCTTCGTCAATGATGCGCTGCGCGCTCTTATTGACGATGATGCCGTAGTTGACCATGGTTGACGGATTGGCCTGCGACGGACCGTGGATGGGACCGCCGTGGAACTGATCCATATTCACATATTTGGGGAAGAACGGCTGCGTCAGCGTAATGTTCTCGCCCATCATGTAGGCAGATCCGCGGAGCGGCATCCAGGCGACGCCGCCTCCCATGTACTTGCAGATCATCTCCTTGTTGGCATGGAAGCCTCCGGTGGCAATGACGACGCCCGCACGCGCGGCAATCTCGAGAGCGCCGTCTTTCTTGGAAATCGCACGAACGCCGGTGCATTCCAGGAGCGGCGTCTTCAGGAGCTCCACCACCTTTGTGTTGGTCATGAAGGTGATGTTCTTATGCTTCTTGACTTCATCAAGCATCTGCTTGGTGAGCTGCGCTCCGCCTGGCTTCTGCGGACCGGCCACAACATGGCCGCGCACCGTAGCCGGCCAAACTTCGCGGACCATCTTGCCCCATTTGATGCCGCAGCGGTCGGTCAGCCACTGAATGCACTCGGCGCTCTTTTCGCAATAAATCCGCGTGAGCTCAGGATCGCCTCGGCCTTGCGAGACAGTCATCATGTCCTTGTAGAACTCTTCGATCGTATCGGTGAAGCCGTTTTCCTTCTGCACGAAGGTATTCGTTGCGTTGAAATGGCCGCCGGCATAGATCGTATTGCCGAAGGGGGCCGGCATCTTTTCAAGCAGCGCGACCTTAGCGCCGCCGTCAGCCGCTTCAATAGCTGCCGTCATGCCGGCGCAGCCGGAACCGATGACGACAAGATCAAACGTCAGCTTTTTGTAGCCGTCCGCGGTCTTTTCAGCCGCCGCAGCAAGCTGCGGCGCAGCAGCGGCGCCTGCAGCAACAGCACCCATCAAGCCTGTCTGGAGCATGCGGCGTCGGTTGATCGTTTCTTTCATGGCAATTCCCTCCTTTGGGAAAATGAGCTGCATCGGTCTTGCAGCCCTCAGGTCTTGTTCAGAGTAGGCGGAACCCGCCGTTAAGTAGTTTTGCGGCCTATCAATCGAACCATATAGGGCGTTCAATTTGCTTTTCGGAACAGTTGTTTTAAGTGCTGCTTCGGCATGACAATCGTCTGCATGTTCGCCGTATTCCTAACGCTGAAGCGTTTCCTTCGACCTGCTTGTTTGCCGGCGGCGCTGCTCGTTCTGACCATCGCCGCAGCAGGTGCGCCTGCGGCTGAAGCCGCCGATGTACAAGACCCTGCGGCGGGACCTGTGCGTTTGGCTTTGTCGTCTTTTGCCCTTCCGCAGATGCGGGATCCGATCGAGAAGTCGACAGTGGCTGCGATTGAAAAGTTTTTCGGCAAAACCGGCGTCACCGTTCGCAGCTACTCTGTGCCGGCGCTTGAAGAAGCCGTTCGCCGCGGCGAGGTTGATTTAATTGTTTCCAGTGCCGGAGCGGCCCGACGCTTTGCACCGTACGGCGCGAAATCGCTGCTGACTTCCGTGGCGCCCGGTCTTGAAGACCCCAATCACAATGAGGGTTCTGCCATTGTTGTCCGCAAAGACAGCCCCTACCGCACACTGTCGGATTTGAAAGGCAAGCGGATTGCCGCTAATTTTTCTGAAGGATTTTCCGGATACCAGATTGCTCTCGGCGAGATTGCACGGCTTGGCGAAGATCCGGAACATTTCTTTTCCGATGCTGTTTTCTTCGGCCGCAGCGATGCCATGCCTGAAGTCGCTGATGCTGTCGCAAAGCATCGCGTTGATGCCGGCATTCTGCGGCTTTGCGCTTTGGAGGCAATGACATCGACTCATCCGATGCAGACAGCCGAGCTCCGAGTGCTGCCTCCGCCCGAGGATGCGGTCGGCAATGTCATCTGCCGCCACAGCACGCATCTTTACCCCGCGCAAACGCTCTCGATCATGCCAAGCGTTCCTCCGGCCGTCGCCAAGCATCTGATCTTGACGCTGCTGTCACTGCCGCCCGCAGAAGATGGACGCTCCTGGGCCGTTGCCACAGATTTTCAAGCGGTCGACGACCTATTGAAAACGCTGAAAATCGGTCCCTATTCCTATCTGCGGCAATGGACGCTGCAAGGCTTCTTCTTGGCTTATTGGCCGGCGTTCGCCTTCCTCGCGGCAGCTGTTTTCGGGCTGTTTCTGCACAGCATTCGAACGGACAAGCTGGTTGCCCGACGCGAAGCCCAGCTTTCCGAAGCCTACGCCAAGCAGTCTGAACAAACAGAGCGCATCAACCAGCTGCAGCGCGCCGGCGCGGTGGGTCAGCTCTCCAGTCTGATCGCGCATGAGGTGCATCAGCCGCTGGCAGCCATTCGCTTCTATGCTGAGGCGCTTGCGCGCCAAACCTCAAACAGCGGAACAGACAAAGCTACTGTTGAGCTTGTCTGCGGCAATATCGCCGAACAAGCCCAGCGGGCAAGCGCCATTGTCGATCGGGTGCGCAGCTACGCCCGGCAGCATCGGCCGCAGCGCGAGCAGTTCAGCCCGCAATCGTTTATCGATCGGCTTGAAGGCACTTATCCTCAGCTCTTCGAGCAAACGCTCGTCAGAATGACTGGCGATCTCGAACGGGATCGGATCTCTGGCTGCCGCCTGGATCTGGAGCTCGCCGTTGTGAACTTGCTGCGCAATGCGATAGAAGCGTCTCGCACCAATCCGAGACTCTCCATTTCAGGCATCAATAGCAGACGAAGCACTCACCGCACTTGCCCGCTGGCGGAATTGACAGTGCGCGTTGATGCCTGCACTGCAACACTTCGAATGGAAGTGCTGGATGTCGGCCCGCGCATCAGCGACGAAAAGCTAGCGGCGCTTTCCACGCCGACGACAAGCGAAAAGCCTGAAGGACTCGGCCTGGGGCTGGCTATTGTCCGCAACATCGTAGAACAGCACGGCGGAACGCTTTGCTTTTCAAGAAGGCTCGACGCGCAAGCAGACGGACTGCGCGCCGAAATCACCCTGCCCCTTTCAAACATCGAGAACAACAACGAGGCTCCTCATGCCGCTCATTCGAATTGTTGATGACGATGCAGGCCTTCGCGCCGCATTGCGTTTCCTGCTGCGGGGTGAAGGCTATGCTGTTGAGGAATATGAAAGTGCAGAAGCCTTTTTAGCCTCAGATGACGGAAAGACGCCGGGCTGCGTTCTGCTTGATGTCAAAATGTCGGGCATGTCCGGTCTCGCACTTCAGGATTGGCTTCGCCGGACAGGCATCGCCCTCCCAATCATTTTCCTGTCCGCGCATGGCTCGATTGACATGGCAGTTGATGCGATGACGAAGGGCGCCGTCAGCTTTCTGCCGAAGCCGGTAAGCACGGATCGTCTTCTGCAAGCCATTGAACGCTCGCTGCACGCTGTGCCGGCAGCTGTGAACGGCCTTCCCGACGAAAAGCCCGTTTTCGGCGAAGCTCCTGCCGCATCCGCTTTAACCGCGCGAGAGGAACAGGTTGTTCGGCTGGTCGCGGCCGGCAAATCCAATCGGGAAATTGCCGAAGCGCTTGGCATCGCAAAACGCACCGTCGAGTTCTTTCGGGCTGGAGCCATGCGAAAACTCGCAGCCTCCAATGCGGCTGAATTGAAAGAGCGGTGGCTTTCGATGCAATCGACAAGTCAGACGCATCAAACATAAAAGACGACTTATGCGCCTTTTCAGACGCAGGCCGTATCAAAACCTCCTGTCCCTTTCAGAGCCGCTTTCCTATGTGGTCAGCGGCACCTTTCCGACGTTGCCTTTGCGCTGGGACAGCTCACTTTCAAAAGCATCGTTCTGCAGATTGAAGCCTTCGAGCGGACAGATGAACAGGCTGCCAATGATCCGTCTCCAAAAGCGGCAGAGCAGCCGGCACCTCACGCTAGGCCGGAAAGGCACCGCCTACGGCTTCGAACTTTCCTTTGCAGGAACGAAGTCTCACTAGGGGCATAAAAGAAAGCGCTCCGGCCTTGCAGTCACGACCAGAGCGCTCTCTTCACATTAAATGCATTGAGGGGCTATTTCACAGCATGACCGGCGTACGCTGCCGCATTCACGCCGGCAATGCGACCAAATGTCACAATGTCAGCCACAGCGTTGCCTCCGATGCGGTTCCCTCCGTGCACGCCGCCAGTAACTTCGCCGGCAGCATAAAGTCCGGGAATGGAGCCGCCCTTGACGCTCTGCACTTCAGCCTTCGGGTTGATCGTCACGCCGCCCATCGTGTGGTGAATGCCGGGCGATACCTCAACTGCATAGAACGGCGCCTTATCAAGCGCAATCACCATTTCGGGACGCCCAAATGCCTCATCCTTGCCAGTCTTGTAGGACTGCCAATAATTTTCGAATGTTTTCTTGAGATTGGCTGCCGGCACATGGATCTTTGAGGCCAAATCGTCGAGCGTATCGCCTTTGATCGAGTATCCGTCCTTGAAGTAGCCGCGCGAAAGCGCATTGCTGTCATAGATGCTCTGGTCGTAAATAAGGAACGCCGAACCTCCCTTCTGCTTGAGGATGTGCTGCGAAACGACGTCCCGCGTGAGCAGCTCGTTGCAGAAGCGATTGCCGTCATGATTGACGAGAATGCCGCCGCGCGATCGCATAGATTCTGAAATCAAGTGCCCATCCTTTTGAATGACGGTCGGGTGAATCTGAATCTGAGCCATGTCCGTGAGGCTCGCACCCGCCTTTTCAGCAAGCGCAATGCCTTCGCCCTGCGCACCTTTGTGGTTTGTCGTCACAAAGCCTTTGAGCTCGGGACGGTAACGAACAACCATATCGAGATTGGCGCCAAAGCCGCCAGTGGCCAGCACAACAGCTTTCGCGTCGATCTTTTCTTCGCCTTTAGGCGTCTTGACCACTACGCCCGTAACCTTCCCGTCCTTCATTGAAATATCGACAACCTGATTGGACTTGCGAATGTCGATGCTGTCTGCCTGGACTCGCTTCAACAGCACGCGTAGCACTTCGGGCCCAACAGGCGAGCCGTCGCACGGCCCGTGGCTGCGAGCAATCGACTGACCGCCGCCGCGCCCCTTGCGGAAGCAGAAGTTGGCACCGAGATCGACGAGCCACTCTTCGGCGTACTTGGCATTTTCAGTGAGCGTCTTCAGAAGGGCGGGATTATTCAGGTTGTGGCCGCCCTTCATTGTGTCATCATAAAAGCGTTGAGGACTGTCTTCGGTAACGCCAGCGGCAAGCTGCTGCTTCGTGCCTGCCGCATTCATGCCGCCCGAAGCAAAGTTGGTATTGCCGCCGAGGTACGGCATTTTTTCGAGCACGACGACAGAGGCGCCAGCTTCCTTTGCCATGATGGCCGCAGAAAGCCCGGCGCCGCCCGACCCGACGACCACGACGTCAAATCCTTCGGCAAAAGCGCCTGTACTGACGGCGCAGATTGCTGCCGCAATAAGTGTCTTTCGCATATTCATCTGCTTTCCCTCTTTTCTGCCCCTTCGTAAGGAAGGTAGTTCTAAGCATCTGCTGCGTAAGAGGAGCACTCGTCGCGGCTTTTGCTGCCAATGACGTGTCAGCCCCCGAAGCCCCTCGGCTGCATTGAGAGCAAATTTACATTGACAGTTAGCAGAGCCACACGGGTAGTAACCGCATGAGGAGTATCACTTGGCCATCTCAAGCCATGCATTGAGTCTCAAAGGAAAAGGGAATATTAGATTTAATTAATGCCATCCGATCGTCTTATGAAAACAAAGATGCCACACGGTTTTCTGCAGATAAAAAAACGTCACAACGGCTTCACAATAACCGCATCGAAAACCATGCAAACAACGAAAACAAGCGGGCCGGAGGACCTTAGGAACCCTATTTACCTCCTTTCGCAATTAAATCAGACGATTGCGCTGGAAGATCTCTGCCGTCAGAAAATTAGGAAGATCTCTGCCGTCAGAAAATTATTTGCCTTTTTTGATCTTATTTTTGCCGGCTTCATTGGCCTTGGAATGGCTTTATCGGCAATCAGACTCTGGATGCGCTTTTCGGTCGACTTATGCCGCGCAACCGAATAATGTTCGGACAATCCTGTGCTTCCGCATTGAAGGCAGCAACGACTAAAAATGCTATTTTTATTTTTCTCTCGCAGGCATCCAGGAACGGCAAGTCGACACGTTGACACCCGTCCGTCGGCTGATTTCCCGCCATGACAGTCCGCTCTGCCGCAGCGCCATCACCTGCACCTTGACGGCTTCCGGATAGCGCATCTGATTGGTATGCAGCTCGACGCTGAATTTGCCTTTTTTAAAGGCCCGGCCCCAATCGCGAACGGTGCTTGGCGCCAGTCCCAGAATTTCCGCGACAGCCTTATAGCCCAGGCCGCGCTCAAAAAGCTTCAGCGCTTTGCGGCGCGTCGCCGCAGAAGCAAACGCCGGCCGGATGCGCTCGGGCACCGGACTGCTCGTCGTGGAGCCGTCGTTCGATAGATCGCACATGAATGCCTCCCGTTCAGCCAGGATCGGACGACATCGACAAGCAAAAAAAAGCGCCCGCTTCCCGCATCCGATGAGCGGAAAACGAGCGCAGCTGCTTGTCTTGGAGTTTCAGGATGCGCTTGGGCGGCGCAGCGCAAGCCGTCCGCCGAAGCCTCCCAGCGCAAGCATCGCCGGGAAATCCTTTGCCTTCTCAAGGCTTTTTCTTCGAAGGGCGCCGAAGCGCCCTTCTTGGAATCAGCGGTTAGAAGGTGTAGCGGGCGTTGAGGTTGAACGCATTGTTCAGACGATCATCCGAACCGGCCGAAAGCCCGTAGTTGACGCCGAAGGTCCAGGCATCGACCGAGGCATTGACGCCGAGGGTCATCTGAACCGGGTTGGAGTCAACCACGCGCACCGTGTCAGCAATGCCGCCGGCATAGTTGGCCACCGCATCCTTGTCGCCGAAGGTCGGCACGACGGAGATGTCGAGCATCGGAGCAACCTTCCAGCCCGTCATGTCGAACGTGCCCGAGAAGGCGACGCCGATCGGCATCTGGAAGAGGTTCATCTTGTCGTAGTCGGCGCCGTACTGGGAGTCGTCCATGTCGAGCGACGTCCAGCGGATGCCGGCATGCGGCACGACGTTGAGAGCGCCGACGCTGGCGAGGTACTCAGCGCCGAGGCCCACCGTGAAGATGTCGGCGTCGAGCGATTCCTTCACCGTGCCGAAGTAGGCCGACGAAGACGAGAGGTCGTTCGACGTGCTCACGTAGCCGATGTCGAACTTGCCGTTGACGTTGCCGATGCGGTGCGAACCGTAAAGGCTCACGCCCCAGAAGTCGACGTCGTTGTCAACCTTCGTAGACGCATTGACGGAGTTGGCGTCAGCCTGGCCGATCGAGATCGCCGCGCCGAGGATCGCGCCGCAGGAGGCGGTGTAGTCCGCGCCGAGCGTTGCGCCGTAGATGTCGGCTTCGTAGCCCGAAGCGCCGTAGAGCGAATCCGCGGAGTTCCAGGTGCCCATGACGTCGACCCACGGCGTGATGCCGGACGCATTGCGAGCCGCGTTGAGGTTCGCGAGCGACGAACGGCGATCAATCGTGCTGCGGATCTGATCGTTGATGTCGAAGCCAACCGAGAAGGCGCCGCCGAGCGCAGCCATGTTCGACGCCGTATTGCCGGCCTCGATATAGCTTTCAAGGCGGCTGTTGTAGAACGCATCCTTCGCGCGAGCAGCTGCATCAGCATCCTGCGCTTTCAGTGCTTTATAGGCTTCAGTATCTTGAACCTTGGCCCAAGCGGCGTCGACATCGCTCATGAACTCGTCAAAGCCGAACACAATCGCATCGGAAAGTGCGTTGTGGCCGAACGAAACGGCATTGACGTCGGCGTCCATCTGACCTGCAAGGTGCGAGCCGGCTTCATAGAAATCGCGGATCACGGCCTGATTGGCTTCCACGGCAACTACGCCTTCGGCATCAGCCTGTTTCGTGGTCTTGTAGCCCCACCAGCTCAGATTATCTTCGCTGCCATAGAAAACAGTGCCGAAATCAACCGTTGCCTTTGCAGCGACGGCACCGATATTCAGCGAATACTTGCCGTTTTCTTTGTTCTTAGCCAGAACGCGGTTGTTGATGCCCTGAAGATTCTGCAGGACGAACTGATCAACGTTATCAATCGAACCCGTTGCCGCCTTGTCAGATTTGATCACAGCGCCGAGGACGTCAGCAACGTAGTGCGACGAAGAAAGCGTCGACATGTCAATCACGACGTCATTGTCTTCTTCCGCCTCTGCGAAAGTCGGCAGAGCGCCTTCAAACGTCGTCTGCTCGCCAACATAGATGAAGTTGCGGCCTTCATTCGCTGCCGCATAGGCATCAGCCGCCGCTTCATACTTGTCGCCAAGAACGAGCTGGCTGTGATTGCCTTCGGCATCTTTGGCCAGAGATGCGCCGCCGGCATTGATGTGAAGCGAGTAATCCAGCGGAGTGACCACCGTTGTAGGCACGTTCTCCTTCGCCTGCGGAATTGCGCTATCAGGATCGTAGAAGCCACGCAGCGTCACAGAACCGCCGCTGACGGTGAATTGATCTGCTGCTGCAGCAACGCCAGTCGTCGTGAGCTTGCCGGTCACATCGAGCTTTGCACCGGAATTAAGCGTAATGGTCTTGTCCGCATCCATCACGACCGTGCCGACGACAGCGTTTTTCTTGCCATACAGACTCAGAGCATTGTGAACGTTGGCCGCATCCGATTCGTACTTGCCGAACTGAACGTTGTTCGCATTCACCGTGACGTACTGGCCTTCGGCATCCTGAGCACCGATGACGACTTCATTGTCCGCATCGCCGCGCAGAGTCAAAACAGCCGTTGAATCATGAGACGACGAACTGCCATTAAGCCAAACGGTTCGAATTTCGTCAGCACCCTGATTTGGCAAGAACTCAACGGAGCCCATCACCGCATCGTGCTCAAGCTTCTTAGACGGAGTCTGCGAGCTGTAGGCAATCGTCACGCCGGAATGACCGACATCGCCAACGGCCGCGGCATCCTCAAACGATGCCTTCGTCTCTGTACCGTTTTCCGCGCGAGTCACCAGCAGTGCATTGTCGAAGACAACGTTGCCGACCTTTCCCTTTAATGCGTCAAATTCGGCCTTCGTATAAGAACCAGTATAGGACGCATCCACAACCTTGCCGCCCTCGCCAGCAAGCGCGGCGCCGAACTTTGTAGCCGACCAAGTCGTGTCTTCACCGCTCGTCGTCGACGTAATCAGATTGGAGATATCGGTGTAAATTGTCCCGTTGTTTGTGACGCTTGACAGAGTCTCGTCTGAGCCAAGAGCACTTGTATCGACTGCATTGAGACGCAGAGTTCCGCTGTTTTCAAAGGACGAATCCTTCGTATTGAAGACGAGAGAGCTGACAGTAAGATCTCCAGAATTCGTTACTGAAGCGTCGATTGCCGCACTTGCTGGATTGGTCGCTGCAGCCTGGCCAAGTCGGATGGTTTCAATGACGGTCGTACCGGCGTTGCTGAACGAACCGCCCAGCGCCTCGAGCGTCGTGACTTTAACCTTGTCACTAGTGGTCGTAATCGTGGTTGAGCCAGCAACGGCCTTAAAGGTCTCGACATTCACCAAGCCGCCCGAAATTTCGAGAGCAGAACCCTCGCCTGCAACCGCAACCTCAAGTTCTCCAACGGCTACCGTACCGCTTTTAATCTGGGCAGTCTTCCCTGCATTCTGGTGGAGCGATAACTTCTTTGCAGTTAATGTGAGCTGCTGATTTTCAGCTTGCTCGACATTAATGGTCGTATCTTTATAAACGTCAACCGTATTGAAATCGTAGCGGCCCTGCGTGAAATTCACATTGGCACCGCCAGGGGTACCCAGAACATAAACGTTCAAAGAGCTGGTCGAATCACCAACAGTGAATTGACCGCCATTGAAATTGATAGTGCCATCAGAAAACACCATGTCGTCAGCAGTCAGCTTGAGTTTATCCTTGCCGAGTGCTGTATCAACAAATCCCTGAAGAACGGTCAGTTCTGGCATCTCAGTGATATTGAGAATGCCTCCCTCTTCGAGATTCAATGTTTCGAACTTCAGATGGTTTTTCAGCGTCTGCTGTTCGTAATTAAACAGACCAGTATTTAACTGCCCTTTGACGGTAACAGTATTAGCCTGCAGATAGCCCGTGTTGTTCGTAGTTGAAGTTTCTTCAACTACGTATTCTCCCGTTGTAGTAATGGTGCCAGCGTTAGTAAAAGCATCGTAAGCAGTTACATTGCCACTTCCCATAGAAATGGTGCCAGCGTTGCTGCTCGAGCCTCTAATCGTCAGCTTCTGATTTCCACCGTTGAGCGTAGCCTTATCCTCAACGGTGAGATTAGTGACATTCGTTGCTTCCGTGAGCGAAGCGTCTTGCGAAGAGGCAGTAATTGTCCAATCTGTTTTATCAGCAGCAAACGCGCCGCTCGACATCAGGCCCGCAACAGCCAGTGCAAGGACTGTCTTCGAAGCCTTGAAACTTGTCTTCATGAGTAACTCCAAGAAATAAATCTCTTCGAGCGCCCGCTTGCCGCGGGCACCGTGTGCAAAGCACGGTCTCATGCTATTTTTTAATGTCAGGGGGGGGGGGTATTTACCCTATATTGATCAGGTAAACGCCTGATTCTTAGAAAATGCTCAGTCCAACTTTCACAGAGTTAAGACAAATAAAGCTATGCAACGGCCACCCTGCAAGCAGCCGCTGCATCACGTTGTTCTGAGGCAACTTCGAGGGTCAGGACGCGCACTGATGGCTATGCGAAAGTGGCGGCAAGATCCAGCGGCGCCCTTGCGCAGCCGCTGCTGGGATGCGGCAGCTGGCGTCCGCCAACAGGGGCGCACGCTGTCAGTTCACTAGACGATGCGGGCCCGTCGCTCTGCGCTCAGTTCATTGCTCTGCCGACAAAGCATTGGCTTCAATCTCCGAAGCTTCCTTCATCGCCCTTTTCAATGCAGCATTCGGTTCGAAAGGCCGTTTTAGCGCAGCGACAATCCTCTCGGCGTCCTCGCGGGTGCAAGTTACTTGTTTGCTCTGTGCAGCAGCCTCAAGAAAGGTCTTTCGGATAGACGTGCCTTCGTTGGAACCGGCAAGCCGCCCCCTGCTTTTGTCTCGGCTTCCTAGATGAAGCTCTCCATGCTCCAGGGCTGTGCGGGCGATAGGCATAGTTGCCTCCTCAGAATTTATGCGGCAATTTTGCCGTACGAATCTTGAGCCCGCACGCCAACGCTGGCCGCAACGGCCTCTTGAGACGTTAGGCGCGGTTTCCCTTGCCTGCAGCCGAAACCGACAGAGGCCATCTGCAGAAATCAGGGCGCACCTGCTATGGGCTTCCACTGCCTCTAATCTTCTAATCTTCTATCCAAAATAGAAGATTAGAGGAGAAAAATTTCAGTAAACAATCCCTCGACAAGGCCCTCGAAGTGCTGCCTCTCATCCGGAATCGCTTTTTTGCCCTGGAGGACTGTGCGCAGACGGCTATGGCAACCTCACGCCTTTAAGCGTTCCGGAACGCCAAAACATGAGCGATGCCTCTCATACAGAGCGATCCTTTGCTGCCGCCACGGCCGGCGGGATCTTTCATGGGCAGCAGGTGCAGGCCTTCACTCACGCCTCTGGCAAAGCTGATGGCCAAGAGCAGCATCCAGAGCGGCTCGGAGGAGCGGACATTTTTCCGCCCCATTCAACGACAACAAACTCCCCTCTTTCTGATCCGCAAAGTCTCTGCAGCAAGCTGTCGCCAAATGAAGCGCTGTCCGGCGGACATGCCGCACAAGCCTCTGCTCATTGTCTGCGCGAGCAGAGACTGTATTGAACGCGCCCAAAAACAATCCCCGCCGATCCAGCGATCAGCAGGGATCTCTTCGCTCTAGGCGGCCGTCGCGAATCTGAGAACAGGCGGCGCCGCGGCCGAAACCAGCCTCATTCGCGGCGCCGGGCCGTCTTGACTACTTGAAGTTGTGGCAGCTGTTGCACATGAGCTCAGGCTGAGCATTGTCCGCCTTGTGGCAGTCCTCGCAATTGACGGCGCCGAGATGGCTCGCATGCGGATTCGGGGAAAGCTTCTCCGTCTGCTTGGCCAGCTTGTCATAGGGGCCGTGGCACTGCAGACACTGATTCTTGGTGACGAACCCGTCCTGGCTCACGGGCCAGCTGCTGCCGTGAATGTCGCGCAGCGTCTTCTCAGCCGCAAAGGCGCCCGAAGTCATGGCAAGCGAAAGCCCGAGGCCGACCACTGCCGTCAAAAGCATCTTCTTCATTTTTGAATCTCCTCAGAAATGGCTTTGAGATTTCTTCAAGATGCAGCGCATCACGCTGCGGCCTTCGCGCGCAGAGCCACTTCGCGGCCGCAAATCCGGCCGAACACCGTAGCGCCGCCGAGCTGGGAGCCGCCCAGATAGTCCTTGTAGAAGAGGCCGCCGGCCGCATTGCCGACGGCATAGAGCCCCGGAATCACCTTGCCTTCGAGATTGAGGACCTGCGTCTTCACATTAATCTTCGGGCCGCCGTACGTTGCCGTCATGCCGCCGTTGTACGGCACCGCATAGAACGGCCCCTTGACGACCTTCTTCGGCGAAGCGAGCGTGCAGGGCGGCTGCAGCTGAGCGGCCTGAGACTTCTCGACCGCTTCGTTGAAGGCCTTCACTTCGGCGGCGAGAACGTCTGCCGGCACCTGAATCTTCTCGGCGAGCTTCTCAATGCTGTCGGCCTCTGCATAGAACGCATTCAGGCGCTGGTAGTTCTTGAGATAGACCGGAAGCTTGTCCCACTGCGAGTCCATGATCTGCCACGCCTTGTTCTCGACAGTCATATGCGCGCAGACTTTGGCCTTTTCGACGTAGGTGATCGCTTCGTCGAGGAAGCGCTTGCCCTGACTGTTCACGATGAGGCCGTAGCCGCTGTTGAGAATCGCCTGCGGATTGACGTGCGTCTGCGCGTCGATGGGGCCGGCGTGGAACTGCGACATGTTGACGAATTTGGCGTAGAGCGGCCGGGCGAGCGTGATGTTTTCGCCCGTCACAGAGCGAGACCCGCGAAGAACGAGGCGGGATGCCCATTCGCCGATGTAGAGCGACACATACTCCTCGTTGGCCGAAAAGCCGCCCGTGCAGATCACGACGCCGCCCTTGGCGTTGAACTGCACGCGATTCGCCGGCGTCTGCGCCACAACGCCGCAGACCGAGCCGTCGTCCTTGGTGAGGAGCTTCACCGCCTTGTGCTCATAGAACACGTCGACCTTGCGCTTCAGGGCCTCGGCGAGCAGCGTCTGCACGAGGCGCGAGCCGCCGGTGATGCCCTGGCCGTCAATCAGAATGCAGCGGCTCAGCAGCGGCCACGGCGACGTCATGACACCCTTGAACTTGATGCCCATGCTCTGATTGAGCCAGTCGACCGCCGCGCTGATGTTATCCGCATAAGTTGCCGTCAGCTCTGGATCTGCACGACCGACGGACACGGCCATCATCGTGTCGTAGAAGTCTTTGCGGCTGTCCTTGATGCCGAGCGACTGCTGGAACTTGGTGCCCCAGGCAGCCAGGCCGCCCACGGCATAAATGCTGTTGCCGTCCGGACGATCGCACTTTTCAAGCACTGCCACCTTGGCGCCGGCTTCTGCCGCGCAGATGGCCGTGACGAGGCCGGCCGTGCCTGCGCCGAGCACGACGCAGTCGTACTCGCGCGCCGCCGGCTTGTCTTTAGCCGCATCCTGCGAAGCCGCGAGGACCGGCGCCGCGGCGGCGCCCGCTCCGGCCATCAGCATCGTCTTGAGCATGCCGCGCCGAGAAGCTTTCTTGACTTCCATGATTGTTTCTCCCTTCAAGGCTGAGATCCATCGAAGAGGCTCTTGCAGCTCTCTTAAGCGCCGGCCCCTTCTGCGCGATGCAGTCTAGGTAGAGAGCCGCAGGTCCTTCACCGAGCATTCGGACCTTGACAAAGCCAGGCGCTTGGCGCTATATGCGCGGTCCATTTGATGCGCCGAACAAACTTAAAGAGAGAAAAATACAAATATAGAAAGAAACTTCTCCCCCATGCAGACAGTCCGTCTGCATGCTTTTCTTGAGATCCCGCTGCGCCGGGGCCTTGCCTAGCGCATCGCCAAGGCGCTCTCTGCCGCCATTCGGCCGGCTATCCGGCCGAAGACGACCGCCGTATTGATGCCGTTGCCGCCCATGCGGCTGCGGCCGTGCACGCCGCCCGTGACGTCGCCTGCCGCCCAAAGGCCAGGCATGGCTCTGCCCTCGCGGTCAAGCACTTCCGCCCGGGGCGAGATGCGGATGCCGCCGAGCGTCGCATGCACGCGCAGATGCACCGGCACGGCCCAGAAGGGCGCCCGCTGAATTCGCTCCCTCGCCGGCGAGCGGCCGAGGGTGCTCTCCAGGCCCTCGAGGCGGATGCCCGTTCTCGCGGAAAGGCGGTCAATCGTCGGCTCTCTATGAGCAGATCCGGCATAAAGTCCTTGATACAGATTCTTCTGCTGGCGAATGTCGAGATCCGACACAAGCGCCTGATCCGCCAAGGCCCAGATGCGGCGGGGGCTGCGGGCGACCACGGCAGACGCAATCTCAAAGCGGGACGCATTCTCCTCAACGAACCGCAGGCCGTCTTCATCGACCAAAATCATGCGGTCGGGCCTGTAGTCGAGGCGGACGTCATAAGGCACGCCGCTGCCGGCGCCGGGTATGCATTCGACAAACGGCATGTTGAGGAGCGCAGCGCCGATCTTCTGAGCCGCCAAGTGCATGTCGCCCGTTGATCCCGGCTGCGAATCCACCGGCAGCCCCGCGAGCGCCGGCGCATGCTCGGCGAGCATGGCCCGATTGGCCGCAAATCCGCCCGACGCCAGAATCACGCTTGCCGCACGGCAGACGCCGTCGTCAAACGCCAGGCCTCGAATCCGTCCGTCCGTCCAGAGAAGCTCGCGCACCGGCGCCGACTGCTCGATGCGGATGCCGGCGGCCCACGCGGCCTGCGCAAGCGTCCGAATGTAGGCGCGCCCGGACGACAGCGCAGGCAGATGTGCTCTCGGGAAGGGACTGCCGAAGATGGCAAAGAGCTTGGGCAGGAAGGTCAGGCCGTACGACTCGAGCCAGCGGACGGCGTCCGCAGCGCCGAAAGCCAGCTGCCGGACCAGCGCCGGCGAACAGCCGCCGGATGACGCTTCGAGCATCTGCTTTTCAAACAGCTCCGGACTGTCGTCAATGCCCATGGCTTTTTGCCGAACCGGATCCACCGCATTGAAGTAGCCGCCCGCAATGAGCGTATCCCCGCCGAGCTCCGCATTCTTTTCATAGAGCGCAATACGGAGCTTTTGTCCGGCAGCGCGAGCCGTCTCAGCCGCCGAGAGCGCAGCGGAGAGCCCCGCGGCGCCCCCGCCCACGACGGCAATGTCGGCCGACGCCTCTCTGCGGCGCCAGCTCAGGGCGCCGCTCGGACGCGGCAGGCCGGCCGCCGTCAGACCGGCAGCCGTCAAGAGCATTCTTCGCTTCATGGCAGCCTCTCCTTCTCATCGGACGCCGTGCCGTCGAGCATGCTCTGCGCCTCGCGGAGATCATGCAGAAACTCTGCCATTTCAACAGCATTCTGCACTTCGAGCTTGCTGTAGACCGAGGCGCGCTGTCCGCGCACCGTCCGCTCCGCCACGCCGAGAACGGCTGACGCCGCCGCATTCGTCATGCCCTTTCCGATCAGCTGCGCCACCTGCCGCTCGGCAGGGGTGAGGCTCTGCCACTGACGCAGAACGCTGCGGCCGTACTGCGCCTCCCTGCGGCGCTCAAAATCCTCTGCAGCCGCCTCCTCTACGATCTCGAGGAGCTGCTCTGTCTTCGGCGGCTTGACGAGAAAGGTCTTCGCGCCCCGCTGCACGGCTTCGACGGCCATTTCAATGTCGCCGTGAGCCGAGAGAAAAATCACCGGCAGCTTCAAGCCCCGCCGGCGCATCTCATCAAAGACCTCGATGCCGGAGAGGCCCGGCAGGCGAACGTCGAGCACCACGCATCCCGGCACAGAGAAGTCGGCCCGCGCCAAAAAGGAGGCGCCGTCCTCATAGGCGGCGACATGCAGATCGGCCATGGTGAAAAATGCCGTCAGCGCGCTTCGCACCGACGCTTCGTCGTCCACGATGCGGACAAGCGCGGCCGCTTTCTGCCGCTCTGTGAGCGAGGGCTTCATGATTCCACTCCCTGATGCGGCTCAGCCGGCTGCGCCGGCCTGCATCCTTTGAGCACAATGACGGCGCAGAGCCCCGTCGGCTGCATTCTTTTGAATTCCAGGTGGCCGCCATTGACCTCGGCCATGCTCGCAGCAATGGCCAGGCCGAAGCCCAGGCCATCCGCCTTCGAGCTGGCGGTGATCCGGCCGAGCCGCGCAAACGCCTCGTCGCTGATGGCCGGACCGTTGTCCGTGACCGAAAGCGACCAGCCCTGCGGCGCTCTCTGTATGTCGATTCGAATCTTCGGATTCGAAACGGCCTTGACGGCGTCGGCGGCATTCTTGATGAAGTTGGCGCAGACGAACTGCAGCTCGAAGGGATCCGCCAGCACGCAGGCGTCGGCAGGCATTTCGCCCCATTCCAAAGCCGGACTGCCCGCCGCCGCAGCGGCCTTTCGAGCGACGTCAGCCAATCGGCAGCAGGAAACCATCCGCTCCTGCTTCTTGGCGTAGGAGCGGACTTGCCGAACAATCTCCGATGTGCGGTCGACCTCCGCCTCGAGGCTTGCCATCAGCTCGGCAGCCTTCTCTGTCAGCGCCTGCTTCTTTTTGAGATACATGCGAAGCGTTCCGCAGTAGAGCGCAATGTTCATCACGGGCTGCTTGATCTCATGCGCGAAAAGCGACGACAGCTGCGCCACCACGCCAGCGCGCTCAAGCATGGCAATCTGCCTGCGGCTTCGCTCCGCTTCCTCGTGAGAGCGGCGGATTTCATCCGCCGCCTCGACCAGCTGCGCCGTGCGGCGCCGGACGAGCACGTTGACCGTGACGATATGAAAGGCCACGGCCGCGGCGAAAAGCGCGAACAGCACGATCTCCACCTTGAAGCGCCTGGCCAGCCCCTCCAGGCTCATGTCCTTCAGATACGAATAGGGGCCGATGGCGAGCGTCTTAAGCAGATCCATCGTCGGCACGAAGTCGTTGCAGACCTCCCAGCGAAAAGCGCCGTTCGGCGAACTCATGGAAAGCAGCGCCACCGTGACGGCAGTCACATCGCGAGACTGCGCCCACGGCAGAGAAGCAAAGACCGCATCCGGGTAGCGGTCCGTACTGCGCGCTGGCTCTCCGGGCGCATTCTTTGCGGCGATGACGCGGAAGTCTTCCGCCTTGGCGAGCCCCATGCTGAGGAGCGACTCATACTGTTCGCTCGAGAGGATGCCGGCCTGCACTTGTCCGAGCGCCACCAGCGCAGCGGCATCAGGAATGCCGTAGCGCGTCTGCACCACCTGAGAAAAATGCGCATCCGGATCCAGCCCCTGCTTCGCGAGCTCGCCCTGAGCGATCAGCCAGCCGTCAAAGCTGCCGACGTCCGCTGCAGCGACGGCAGCGCCGCGAAGGTCTTCGAGCGAAGCATAGGAGCTCCCGGCCTTCACGATGAAGACCGAGGCCACGCTTTCTGACACGCTTCGAGAGAGCGGCGTCATGCGCGTGCCGATCTGCTGGGCGCCGCGCGACGCGGCCAGATCCGCATAAGTCGATGCGGAGCAGATGACGAAGTCCGGCTTTTCCCGATCAATGCCGGCGCCGGCATTCCGATAGTCGATTTCAACAAAGCGGAACTTCTTTTCGGGCATCGCCTGCATGAGCCGATCTGCCGTTTTGGAAAAAGTCCCGACATAGAATTCGGGCGAGAACGTGTCGACCAGGCCGATAGTGATGACGCCCGGCCCCGCGTCGCGCACAATCTGCTGAAAAGGTGCCGGCGCCTCTGCAGCCAGCAATGCTGAAGAGGCGGAAAAGACAATGGCCGCGACCGCCGCCGAGATGAAGCGCTTCATCACAGCGAGCCGAGGCAGCCGCCCAATGCCGCCAAGATTCGCCGCCTCTCGGTTCGACGCCGGCTTGATCAGAAGCGTCCTGAAGGCGCTGGCGCCCGCAGAAGGCCCGCCGCGTCCAGCACTGACCCAACGCAGAAAAGAGCCGTTCGGCTTCGATTTTTTCACCTTGATCTGCAGAAACATGGCAGCAAGCGTGCCCATGGTCAGTTTGCCGAGGCAATTGCCGTCGAGCACAGCTGCAGCCCTTCGCACGTCAACGCAGCCTTGGATGAACGCCCTGCAGCCGCAAGGCTGGCCCGCTGCTGAGGAATGGAACCCGCTGCACTTTGACTATCCCGCCGCATGACGCCATTTTATGTTTCATAGAGATGCGCGAGGAAACTCGCGGCTTCAGCCGCGAGAGGAGTCGCGCTTCGTGCGCAGACGCGCGAACTAAAGTAGAGCACCGTTTCGATGCTATT